>CAZOHW010000140.1:0-9881 GCA_964579525.1 uncultured Nitrospira sp.
GGGACTTATAGAGCGGAAGGTTTAGGCCGTCAACTATTTTGAGATAGGTTCTACAAAGTCATCTGCAGGTAAAGTAGCAGTTCTCCACATAACCTATGATAAGCCAACAGACACGAATTAGGTCAGCCCTGCCAATACAGCTTGCGTTGTCTTAAAATGCAACTTTGCCACTGATTTCAACCGTTCTTGACCATGTTTCTTGATGATCATCTTAGCGGCGAGTTCGACAGCCGGCGAGGCGCCTTTGGGCAGAGTTGTTCCCACCTCACTGGAGAGACGCTTGAGACGGATCAGAAACTCGGCTCTGGCCAAGATGGATGCGGCGGCGACGGCGAGGTCGGATTCTGCTTTCGGTCGTTGCTCCAGCGTGATCTTCCGGCCCTTTTCCTGGAGGGCATTCAGAATCAACCGTTCATCGCCGAACTGATCGGAGATCGCTCGCTCACAGGTGATGCCTCGTTCCAGCAGATTTTCCAGCGCTTTGGCATGGCCCCAGGCGAGTAGGCGATTCAGATTTTTAATCTTCGCATAGAGTTCGTTGTACTTCTGCGGCCCGATGGCGATGATGCTGTGCGGACAGATGGTCTTGATGTCGGGCGCCATCTCCAGCACGCGACCATCTGCAATCTTCTTACTGTCTCGTACCTCCATTAATCGTAATTCCCCCTGTGTCGTCGCATCTACGAACACGGCGGCGATGACGAGTGGGCCGAAGTAGTCGCCTTTCCCAGATTCGTCAATGCCGATGCGCTCAGCGGTGTGGAGGTGTGCGGGCATCGGGTACGTGCTCTCTCTAGCAATGGCATCAAGGGGCGCAGTAATCTATCAACGGACTCCGGTATGGTCAATTGAGCATGATGGCCCTCTGCAGGGCTCGTTCGGTTGGAGGGGATGTATGGACAGTCGACGATTCATGAACATGGCGGTGATCAGCGCTCTCCTAGTCTCGGGCCTCGGCTTGATGGGATGCGAGACCAATCCATACACCGGTCGATCCCAGCTATTGATGTCGTCGGTCGGTCAAGAGATGCAGATGGGCGCTCAGGCATACAATCAGGTGAAGGCTGACCCTAAGATGCGACCGTCGCAAGATCCCCGTGAAATCGAGCCGGTGAAACGGGTAGCGGCCCGCATCGTCGAGGCAGCAAAACGATCAAAGTATGCGCAGATCGCGCAACAGTTTCAGTGGGAAGTCACGGTGATTAAGGATGATAAGACCGCTAATGCTTTTGCCCTCCCAGGAGGAAAGATGGCGGTCTATACCGGTATTTTCCCCATAGCGAAGACGGAGGCCGGTTTGGCGGCGGTGATGGGGCATGAAGTGGTCCATGCCCTAGCGCGCCATGGTGCAGAACGGATGAGTCAAGGGCAACTGACGAATACGGCGCTTCAGGTAGCTGGCGCGGCGGTCGGGATGAGCAGTAAGAATCCCGCACTTGGTCAGGCAACCATGGCGGCGTTGGGTGTGGGAGCACAAGTTGGTGTGTTGCTGCCGTTCAGTCGAAAGCATGAATCGGAAGCCGATTACATCGGGATCCTGCTTGCCGCCGATGCCGGCTACGATCCTCAAGAGTCAGTCCATCTCTGGGAACGAATGGAGCGACTCTCCGGGGGGGGTGGGCCAGCGGAGTTCTTATCGACACACCCCGGCCATGAAACAAGAATTGAGCAGTTGAAAGAGTGGATGCCCGAGGCCATGGCCATCTATCAGAAACGGACTCCCGTTCCAACAACACTCTTACCGGAGGTTGGTGGGCGGTAGCGCTGTTACTGAGCAGGATGCTGAAAAGGTCAGCGTCGTTCTCGCGTCGCTCATAGGCTCCACATACGGAATGGAGCATGCGTCGTCTCTTTGCTCGCTGCGGCCTTGCCCGTGGAACGGCGTGTCTTGGCGCACCGGGGCTGGGCGGGTGAAAAACGACTGCCTTTTTGATTATCTTTCCCTACCCTATTAGATGTGATTGCGATTGAGCATGGAGGTTTCTCTACTGCTTGTGGGGATCCGCTGACGTTCATTATACTGACCCTGCGTGGGGGGAAGACTGGATGGTCGCTCGGTGCTTCGGTACCGAGAGGAAAGTCCGGACTCCATGGGCAGGGCGCTGGGTAACACCCAGGCGGAGCAATCCGACACCAGCACCACAGAAAATACACCGCCGATGGCTCAGGCTACCGGATCCAATCTGGTTGCTGCAGCTCAGGTAAGGGTGAAATGGTGGGGTAAGAGCTCACCGCGGGGATGGTGACATCACCGGCAGGGTAAGCGTCGCCCGGTGCAAGGCCAAATAGGAAGACATGTGCAGGGCTCCTTGCGACTCTTGCACGCCGACTGGCCCGGTCGAGGTCTTCGGGTAGGTCGCTTGAGGTTCGAGGTAACTCGAATCCCAGAGAAATGATCATCCACGTAAAGAGGGCAACCTCTTTGTGGGACAGAATCCGGCTTATAGGCCTTCCTCCCACCATTTTTTCAGGACTAGGGCATGGGTGCGCCCGCTCGCGTTCTCCTGTCGACGTTCGCACGGGCGCGGTATTGACGGTCTGTAGTGAGGGTGATAGGATCTTAAATCTTTCGCCTTGATTTCAAACACATTTCTGCACGATGATGCGTGCATTAATAGGGGAAGTGTTCTCAGGTATACCTGTGGTGTCTGGTCTTCTCGTGTAGCGTGTAGTTGGAGGGAGGATGGTCATGAAACTCACCGGCGCAGAAATCTTCATCGAATGCTTAAAGCGGGAAGGAGTGAAGACCGTTTTTGCGCTTCCCGGCGGAGTCGTCCTGAAGATTTTCGATACTCTCCATCAACAGAAAGACCTTGAAGTGATTTTGACTCGCCATGAACAAGGGGCCGGCCACATGGCGGAAGGCTATGCCAAGGCCACTGGAAAAGCAGGGGTTTGCCTGGTCACCTCCGGTCCGGGCATGACTAATGTCATTACGGCCTTAGCCGATGCCTATATGGACTCGGTGCCGTTAGTCTGTTTCAGCGGCCAGGTGCCGACGAGCTTGATTGGGAACGATGCGTTTCAGGAAGCGGACAATATCGGTTTGAGCCGTCCCTGCACGAAGTACAATTTTCTTGTCAAAGATGTCAACGACTTAGCGGCCACGATCAAAGAAGCCTTTTATATTGCGACCACTGGACGGCCTGGCCCGGTGCTTGTCGATATTCCGAAAGATGTGTCGATGGCCAAGGCTGAATTTATCTATCCGAATTCGGTGTCCATCCGAGGCTATAACCCCGTGTACGACGGGAATAAGTGGCAGATCAAGTAGGCGGCCGAAGCCATCATGAAGGCCAAGAAGCCGATTCTCTATGTCGGCGGTGGCGTCGTGTTTTCCGGAGCCTCGCAAGAGCTGCTTGAATTGGCTGAAATGACACAAATTCCCGTGGACATGACCTTGATGGGTCTTGGGGTGTTTCCCGGCGAGCACCCGCTGTCCCTGGGCATGCTCGGGATGCATGGAACCTATCAGGCCAACATGGCCATGCATTATTCCGATCTGGTGATCGCCATCGGCGCGCGATTTGATGATCGGGTGACGGGAAAGGTGTCGGAGTTCTGTCCCCATGCGAAAGTGATCCACGTCGATATCGACCCGACGTCTATCCGGAAAAACATTCATGTCGATATTCCCATCGTGGGCGACTGCAAGACCGTGCTCCGCGAGCTCAATCAGATCTTGCGCGCGACGGTCAATGGCGAACAAAAAGATCTTCGGAAACCCTGGTGGGATCAGATCCGAGACTGGCAGCAGGCCCATCCCCTGACGTATCAGCAAGAGAAGAATGGACCGATCAAGCCGCAACAAGTGGTCAAACGATTGTATGAGCTGACCAAGGATCGGGATCCGATCGTTTCAACCGATGTCGGGCAACATCAAATGTGGGCGGCGCAGTATTTCAAATTGGCGAAGCCGAATCGGTGGTTGACCTCGGGTGGTCTGGGAACAATGGGATTTGGATTCCCTGCCGCAATGGGAGCACAAGCAGCCTTTCGGGATCGTCTGGTTCTCTGTATCGCCGGCGACGGCAGTATCCAGATGAACATGCAGGAAATGGCCACCGCCATCGTGAGCAAATTACCGGTGAAGATCATCATCTTGAACAATGGGTTTCACGGCATGGTACGGCAGTGGCAGGATCTCTTCTACGAAGGGCGGTATGCCTCGAGTTATCTCGATACGACCCCGGACTTCGTCAAACTGGCGGAGGCCTACGGAGCGGTGGGGTTGCGGGTCAAATCGGTTGGAGATCTCGATGCCGTGCTGAAAGAAGCCATCGCGACGGATAAGCCCGTCATCGTGGATGTGCCAACTTATCCCTATGAAAATTGCTATCCGATGATTCCGGCCGGCGGATGTAACCATGAAATGATCCTCGATGATCCACCGGAGTTGAAGAAGAAACAATCCGGCGCAGCGAAAGTGACGCCGGAAGACAAAGACACGGTATTAACGGCGTAGGGGAAGTCTTGAGTTTTAAATTCTTAGTGTTGAGTTAAAACTAAAAATTCAGCACTCAAAACGAAGAACTCATAATTTTTATGGAACATATCATCTCGGTCACCGTAGAAAATAAGTTCGGGGTGTTGTCCCGGGTTGCTGGATTGTTCAGCGGGCGAGGATTCAACATCGAGAGTTTGTCAGTTGCGCCCACGCTCGATCCGTCCATGTCGCAGATGACGATCGTCACATCCGGCGATGAACGGATCATCGAGCAGATCGTGAAGCAGCTGAATAAACTCATCGATGTGATCAAGGTCGTGGACTTGAATGAAACGGAGTTCGTTTCAAGAGAAACGGCGATCATCAAGGTCCATACGAAGGATGAGGATCGGGCTGAAGCACTCAGAATAGTGGACATCTTTCGGGCAAACGTGATTGATTCGACGCCGAGTACCTACACGATCGAAGTATCCGGAGATCCTAAGAAGATCGAAGCGATTATCAATTTGCTCCAGCCCCTTGGAATCAAGGAGCTGGTCCGTACCGGTCGAGTCGCCGTCGCGCGTGAGCCGGTTCGCCCTACTATAGTCCAAGCGAAGAAAGTCGCGCGCGAGTAGCCTATCGTACCGTCGTTACTCTCTACTGATGATGGAAAGGGTCGTCATGAACATCTATTACGATAAGGATGCGGATCTTCAACAAATTCGAAACAAAAAAGTCGCCGTGGTCGGCTATGGCAGTCAGGGTCACGCGCATGCGCTGAATATGAAGGAAAGCGGTGTGAGTGTGGTGATCGGATTACGCGAAGGGGCGTCGTGGAAAAAAGCCGAGCAGAGCGGACTAAAAGTTATGCCGGTTGCCGATGCCGTGAAGGCTTCTGATGTGGTCATGATTCTGGCTCCGGATGAAGCGCAGGCTGCTATCTATCGGCAAGAGATTGCGCCTAATCTGAGGGCTGGATCCTATTTGGCGTTCGGTCATGGGTTCAATATTCACTTTGGGCAGATTGTGCCGCCGGCTTCGATCAATGTGTTCATGGTGGCGCCAAAAGGACCGGGACATCTCGTCCGTTCTGAGTATACAAAGGGGAGTGGTGTTCCATGCCTTCTTGCTATTCACCAAGATCCCAGTGGGAACACTAAACAGGTTGGATTAGCCTATGCAAGTGCGATCGGTGGTGGACGTGCCGGTGTCATTGAGACGAATTTCCGGGAGGAAACCGAAACGGATCTGTTCGGTGAACAAGCGGTGCTCTGCGGAGGGCTAACGTCGTTAATTCAGGCTGGGTATGAAACATTGATCGAAGCCGGATATTCACCGGAAATGGCCTACTTTGAATGTCTGCATGAAGTGAAGCTCATCGTCGATCTGATCTATCAAGGCGGCATCGCCAATATGCGTTACTCGATCAGCACGACGGCGAAGTACGGCGACGTCACCAGAGGTCCGCGTGTCGTGACCGAGCAGACTAAGCAGGAGATGAAGAAGATTCTCGAAGAGATTCAGACCGGGCGATTTGCAAAAGAATGGGTGCTTGAGAACCAGGCCAACCGACCAGTCTACAATGCCCTTCTTGCCAAGGGTGAGGCCCATCCCATCGAAGCGGTGGGTGCCAAGCTGCGAGGGATGATGCCGTGGCTCAAGAAAGATCAATTAGTTGATAAGACGAAAAACTGAGGCAATCCTGTGGCAGATCGAGCAGTCGGTGTTCCCTTTGCCAAAGAAGGAATTCCTTTCATCGCGGGCCCTGCCGGCGTTACACTAGTCACAGTCTGGCTGGGTTGGCCGGTCGTTGCCTTTCTCGGTGCTGTTGCGACGCTGTTTTCGGCCTGGTTCTTTCGCAACCCCGCTCGGGTTATCCCGCAAGGCACCAATCTTATCGTCGCTCCCGGCGATGGGAAGGTGATTGCCATTGAAGAGGAATTTGAGCCGAGGTACCTGAAGGAACGCAGCATCCGAGTGACCATCTTTTTGAATGTGTTCGATGTTCACATCAACCGGATGCCGTGTGATGGAGTGGTTGAAGATGTGCAGTATCAGCCCGGTCTGTTTTTGGTCGCGAGTAAGCCGGAAGCGACATTGAGAAATGAACAAAATGCGGTAATGATCAAGACACCGGAGGAGATCAAGGTTCTGTGCGTGCAAGTGGCCGGGCTCATCGCTCGGCGCATCGTCTGTTGGACCTCGCCACGGGATCGGGCTGTCAGAGGTGAACGGTATGGGTTGATCCGATTTGGCTCGCGCATGGATACCTTTCTTCCGATAGGGACACAACTCCGTGTGGCGGTCGGTCAACGGGTCAAGGGCGGTGAAACCATCCTAGGAGAATTGCCATGAAAACGGCAGGCTTCAGGAGTTCGTTCGGGAAAGATGGGAAGCGGCGGAAGGCCGCCATGTATCTCATTCCAAACCTGTTTACTACCGGCAATTTATTTTGCGGTGTGTTTTCCATTCTGTCCGTCTTCAATGGAAACTATGTGGAAGCGGCCATCGCGATTTTGGTGGCGATGATTTTTGATGTGTTGGACGGCAAGTCGGCGAGGCTGACCAACAGCACAAGTCAATTCGGGTTGGAATATGATTCGCTGTCGGATGTGGTGTCCTTCGGCGTTGCGCCAGGGCTTCTCATTTATTCATGGGCGTTGAGTGGTCAGGGTACATTCGGTATTGCGGTGATGTTTGCATACGTTGCCATGGGGGCCGTGCGATTAGCGAGGTTTAATTCTACGGTTGCTCAAGCCGATGGAAAATACTTTACTGGGTTGGCCATTCCGGCTGCTGCTGGGGTAGTCGCTTCTTTGGTCGTATGCGATCATTACCTGCTCAAGATGGGGACGGACATTCGGCCCGTTGTGGTGCTGGCGATGACCCTCATGCTTTCATTCTTAATGGTCAGCACGATCAAGTATCGAAGTTTTAAAGAACTGAAGTTTAAAGGCCAGCGCCAGGTGACGTATTTGGTGTGGGGTATTCTCACTCTGATGATGGTTGCAGCTTGGCCGGCGGTGATGTTGTTTGCTATCTTTGCCGGCTATGCGCTGCTTGGACCGGTCGAAAGAGTCTTTTGGCTGGTGGCTCCAGTGATCGGAAAGAAAAGCATTGCGAAAGTCGATCCTTCGCCGGTTGAGCCAAAGCTGTAGCGGTGAGATAGAGGAGAGAAAGACTGCGAAAATACTGAATGGCGAAGAAGAGGAATAGTACGCGAACGGTTTTGTAACAGGATGGTGATCATCCTGAAGAGAGCTGGTGGGTGGTGCAAACCAGCCGAAGCCACGCCGAACTCGCCTCTGAGCCGGATCTCCGAACAGACAGTAGGAGATTCCGCCTTGCCCCCGTCAACGGGCATGACGAAGGGCCTGAAAGATCATGAGATCGTTCAGGCTAAATCAGGGTGGTACCACGGAGCGCGTCGAGCCTTCGTCCCTGGGTCTCAAGGGATGAAGGCTTTTCTATTTTTTGAGGCTGATGAAAATGGCCGCCGGCTTCGTTCTCGGCTCGAAAACATCCTCAACGTACATCGGAAAGTACGCCTCCGGCGTTTTCGTCGCCTGCGGCCTTGCCGGACAACCATTTTGATCAGTCTAAATGAGGAGGGGTGACACCATGACACGCATGATCAGGATTTTCGATACGACATTACGGGACGGGGAGCAATCTCCCGGTGCCAGTATGAATGTGGAAGAAAAGGTCATGGTGGCCAAGCAACTGGCACGGCTCGGGGTCGATATCATTGAAGCGGGGTTTGCATATAGTTCACCCGGAGACTTTGAGGCGGTGCGGCGTATCGCACAAGAAGTCGAAGGACCGACGATCTGTAGCCTGGCACGGGCTCGTCCTGAAGATATTGATCGGGCATGGGAAGCATTGAAAGGCGCGCCCAAGGTCCGCATCCATACCTTTCTCTCGACCTCGGATATTCACCTGAAGCATCAGTTTCGGATGACTCGTGAGCAGGCGAAGCAACGCGCCGTGGAGATGGTTCAGCGGGCACGAGGGTACGTCGATGACGTCGAATTTTCTCCCATGGATGCGAGCCGTTCCGATCCATCATTTCTCCATGAAGTCATTGAGGCCGTCATCGCCGCAGGGGCAGGAACGATCAACATTCCCGATACGGTAGGGTACGCTGTTCCACAAGAATTCGGTGCCCTGATTAGGGGGATTTGCGACAAGGTGCCCAATGCCAAACAAGCTGTTATTTCTGTCCATTGCCACAATGACCTCGGTGTTGCGGTGGCGAACAGCTTGGCGGCCATCATCAATGGGGCTGGTCAAGTGGAGTGTACGATCAACGGCATCGGCGAGCGAGCAGGGAATACCTCGCTGGAAGAGATCGCCATGGGACTCCGGACCAGAACGGATTTCTACCAGGCCGATACCCGGATTCGTACCGAAGAGATCGCGAAAACCAGTCGATTGGTCAGCAAGATCACGGGGATGGTGGTGCAACCTAATAAGGCAATCGTTGGGGCGAATGCCTTCGCTCATACATCCGGAATCCATCAGGACGGTCTTCTGAAGGACAAAACGACCTACGAGATCATGCGTCCGGAATCGATTGGACTTATCGAGAGCAAGATGGTGATGGGCAAACTCTCCGGTCGACATGCGTTTCGGCAACGGTTGGAAGAGTTGGGGTACAGGCTGAGTGAAGATGAGATCAATCATGCCTTTGAACGGTTTAAAAAGCTCGCCGACCAAAAGAAAGAAATCTTCGAAGAAGATCTCGAAGTCATCGTGTCCGAAGAGTTGGCTAAAATGGCCGATCGCATCGCACTGAAATCGTTCCACGTTTCCAGCGGAACGGATCGAGTCCCGACTGCAACGGTCGAACTGGAGATCGATGGCCGGTGCATGACCAAAACCGGAACCGGCGATGGTCCTGTGGATGCCGTCTATCGCACCATTGCAGCGATTACTCAGACCAAAAGCACATTACTCATGTATGTCGTAAAAGCCATCACCGGTGGGACAGATGCGCAAGGAGAAGTGTCCGTACGGGTGCAGGAGGACGGCCGAACGGTCTCAGGCCATGGCGCCGACACGGACATCATTGCGGCTTCGGCTCGTGCCTATTTGAGTGCGTTGAACAAACTGGCGTATCTTGCGATCAAACAGGCGCAAGGGGAGCAGAAGGTGAACTTGATTTGACGCCGACCCGCACGGTACAGTTTTCCCTTTCTTGATTGGTGAAGGGAATGGGCCCGTGTTGAAGGTCACACTGGCGGATCGTCCTGAGTTTTTGGCCGGCGATCATACGTATCTGCGAGAAATTTTTCACCCTGCCAAACAACAACTTGCATTGAATTATAGTTTTGCCCACGGCCGGTTATCGCCAGGCCAACGGTCGAAACGACATGTCCTGGCCTCGTCTGAGGTCTATTACTTTATCTCTGGACAGGGGCGATTCACGGTTGGTGGTCAAGTCGTATAC
>CAZOHW010000141.1:0-9876 GCA_964579525.1 uncultured Nitrospira sp.
GTCAGGGGGGAGCGGGCAGTCCTGTAGCCGCTCACGAAATCGACTGGTCCAGTCGCCATTTTGATCCACATGGTCGGATACGAGACCGGAATACAGCTTTTCCTTAATCGGCTCGAGCATTGCATAGGGGTACACGATATGCAGGTCGCGTGTGGTTTCCCCGAGGATGACTTGCAACGTCACCACCAATACGATTTCAGAGGAGGTCACCACCATGGCGAACTGAGGGTTGCTTTCGGACCGAAGGTATTCAACTTTTACATCAAGAATCGCATGCCAGGATTTTTCCAGATCGGCGAATGCCTGGAGGAGTAATTTCTTCACGATGCGAAGTTGCACGGGGGTAAAGTCTCGCCCTTCCGGTTTCACATGCGTCTGTGCTTTCCCGCCGAAGAAATAGTCGACGATCAGATACACCAGAAACGCGTCCATCACGAAGAGCGCATTGCCGCGCAGGGGAGGCATATGGAACACATTGAGCGACGACGGCATGGGAATCTTCTTGAGGAATTCACCGTACTTAACAACCTGTGTCCCGACCACGACGAAATCGACCGCTTCGCGGAGCAGGTTCGTCCAAGCCACCGACTGACGTCGGATAAACCGGTCCGTGATCATCTCCATCGTCGGCATTCGACCCCGAATGATCCGTTCTTGATTGAACAGATCATACGTGGTAGCCCCGCCTGGGTTGGGAGGCTCTTCCTTTGGAGTCGTATCTACTTCTCCAGATACCACTCCTTTAAGGAGCGCATCGATCTCGTCTTGAGACAGAATCTTTTCCATGCATCACGTACACTATTGAACAACGAATTCGGTGAAATAGGCGGAGCGAACACCGGGTTTGGAAAGCAGCCCATTGATACGTTGAGTAATCTCGTCGCGTAGCTGAAATTTCCCTTGCGTGGTCCGCACGGCATTCACATCCTTGCTACTGAGCAGCACGAGCACGGCGTCCCGGATTTGAGGAATGCGCGCGGAGAGTTCCGCTATGGCCGCTTCATTCTCTGCCTCCAATTTCATGGTCAATTTGAGGTATCGAATGTCCGGGGCGTCCGCAAGATTGACAATGAACGGATCCAGGTCAAACATGGCCCCAGGGGCAACCGGTTGGCTAGGCCCCCCACTGGCGCTTTTGGATGAATTCCCCTTCGCAGGAACCTCCGCTTTATGCTCCTCCGGCCCCTCTTCAGCTTTGTTCGACCCTCCAAGAAGCTTCACCGCGACAAAAGCCCCACCGACACCCATCACCAAGGCCACAAGCGCAATGATCACCACCAGTTTTATCGGGAACGCCGGAACCGACGCTTTTTCATCTGAAGCAGCTGCATCCGCCATAACACCTCCACGCATGACCCATCGGCCAGAGGCAGAGACTGCAATGCATATGCCATCGGCCGATTACCAGCACCGGCACATAGGCCATACAATCAATATGTTTTAGAGATGATTTCGGGGGAACGAGGCCATAGAACGGGTATTCTCGCAGTGAACCCGTCAGGCGAGCCCCCTGACACCGTCAAGAAACTGACAAGGAAGAGGAAGATGGCTGGGAGCTCACAGAACCTCCCAGCCTATCGCCCTTGACACCCTACCGTTTCAGATTCACCAACTCTTGCAGAATCTCGTCGGAGGTGGTGATCACGCGCGAATTGGCTTGGAATCCGCGCTGAGCCGCAATCATATCGATAAAGCTTTCGCCAAGATCGACGTTTGATAACTCCAGCGAGTTGGACAATACTCGTCCCAGCCCAGCACTGTCCGGAGTCCCGTTGACTGGTTGACCCGAGTTACCGGACTCCGCAAACGTATTTTTGCCGGTCCTCGTCAACCCAATGGGGTCGGGGAATCGCGCCAGAACGACTTGCGCCAGAGCCCTCAACTGCCCATTGGAGAATCGGCCACTAATGGTCCCGTTTGCATCTACCGAAAAGGCTTGAAGTGACCCGGCTGCATACCCATCCTGTGTCTGTTGCACCAGGGCCGACGTGGACCCGAATTGGGTTGTCCCATCGAGCCCATTTCCCCCATCAGTCGTCACGCTGGAGCCAAAATTCATGGTAACCAACTGGTCCTGGGTCGCGCCGACAAAGTCGATCTGCAACTGTCCCGGCGCGGTACCGGATGTCCCAGTCGGCGTGCCGTCATCGTACCGGATGACGGTGCTCTCTCGGTCCAATGTTCCATCCGTCCCGAACGTCAACGTCCCAGACCCAACCCGCACGATGCCGAGGGTCGTATCGGTATTGCTGGGGTCGTAATTGGCCGTCACGACCTCTGCAGCAGACCCGACGATGTTATAGTTCCACGTGTTGGCCCCGATCTTCGTGAAATAGGTCGTCAGCAGATGACTGTTGCCAAGGCTGTCAAACACCGTCATCGACGTCGAAAAGTCCGAGGTGGCAGGCGGGTCCGACAACAAAAAGTCGGTCCCGGTCGTCGAGGTCGGCGACGTCATATTGAGATTGCCCGCCAGCGTATCACTGCCATTCGCCGTCACCACTACGTCCCCCGTGCCGGTCGTGGAATTATTCGTCGTCCCAGTCATCCCTGATGCAAACGTAAAAATACCTGAGGGGTTGACCGATGCGGTAAACCCGGAGTACGCTGCGGCCTTGAACGGATCGGCGGGAACCAGCCCACGCACGGCGTTTTGAATCGCCGTCGCCAATGCTGAACCAGTCAATCCATTCGCCACGGTGATCGTCTGGGCTCCATCACCGTTCAGATTGATGTCGAACGAATTGTTCCCGCCCGCGGTGGTCGTTGCAGAAGCCGAAGAACCGACGATATTCCCCCGAACGCCCGTCGGAGTCGTCGCTGAATTCAAATTGGCGGCGACGAGCGCCGTCGTCGTGGCACGCGGCGAAGCCGTCGTGGAGGGCAGCGAAACGTCCCCGATCGTCCCCGTAATTGTGCCGGTGGTATCCGCAAGAAATCCTTGCAGCTTGAACCCTGAGGGGTCTACGACATTATTATCCTTATCAAGCCGAAACTGGCCAGCACGAGAATAAAAGGTTGCATTCTGTGCATCTTTCACGATAAAAAACCCGTTGCCGTCGATCGCAAGGTCCAAGACATTGGACGATGTGGACAGCGACCCCTGCGAGAAATTTCCCTGCACCGACGTCAAGGCCACGCCGATGCCCGTCTGGATCGCCCCCGATCCGCCTGAGATCGACGAACTGATCAGGTCCGCGAACGTCGCCTTACTCCCTTTGAAACCGACTGTGCTGAGATTGGCGATATTATTGCCGATCACGGAGAGGGACGTACCGTTGGCGTTGAGCCCGCTGACTCCAGAAAACAAGGATGACAGAATTCCCATGGATCTATGCCTCCTTCTTCCGACAAGTCCGACAGAACAGGGTTATCGCACTTCCACAACATCCGACGGATCAACCGTCATTGTCCCGACAGCTAATTTGGTTTGACCATCTTCCTTTCGCACACCCGTAACGGTCAGTTGTGCATGCGCCGTCGCGGTAACCGAAGCTCCTTTGCTATCCAGAGCAGAGATCGCATATTCATAGACCCCTGCCGGCAGAACGTTCCCCTTACTATCCTTTCCATCCCACTGCGCTTGATTGGGTCCTGCCTGAAGTCCGGTATACCCCAACGTACGCAGCACATGATGACTCTGATCAAAGATTGAAATCTGTACTGTGGCTGCATTTTTGTCGAGTGTATAACTCAGTGACGCCTGTCCATTATTCAACTGAGTGAGGGGCTGATCGACGCTGATGTTGCGACCAACCATGGGTAACAACGTGAATTCCAGGGATGAGTTTTGCAAATCGAGACTCTTCTGCAGCAAGTTAACCTGATTCGTTGTTTGCTCCAACTGGCTGAATTGAGCGAGTTGAGTGACGAACTCCGTATTGTCGGTAGGTTTGAGCGGGTCCTGATTCTTCAACTGTGCCACCAGCAGTTGAAGAAAATCATTACGTCCCAAGTCTCGAGGGCCGGTCTGACTCGGGGTCGTTGGAGCCGGCGTTGACGTCAGCGCAGACACATCAACCATTGTGGACTCCCTTTCATATTCTAGGCCACCACGTTCAACAATCCCTGTAACGTGGCACGTTCGTCATCAACCGTGGCCGAAGTATGTTTTCCCTCCATCCATGATGGAGGCTGATTCCAAGCTTGACCCTGTTGTTCCTGCGAGAATCCTTGCTGAAAGGATCGACCTGCGCTCTGCCGGTCGATGTCGACTCGGAACTGTCCCATATCGAATCCACTCGCCTGCAACGACGCTTGAAGGCGATCCTGCCCACTGATCAGGGACTGACCAACATCTTGTCGATCGGCTGAGAGATAGGTATGCACGACATCATTCGTCATCGCGACACGAATATTCACATGCCCAAGATCAGCCTGGGCCACGTCAAACACCACTGTTCTCAACGTCACCGGCAATGACGGTTGTGCCGCCGGATGAGCAGGCTGTACTGATGGCGCCTGAGAGATGGATGGCATGCCCTGCGAGGCTCCGGCATTGCCGGGCACGGACCCACCTTGGGCTCCGAATCCGAATAATTCTGCGCGCTGTCCGTTCGGAGTCTGTGGCTCAGGTGCACCCTGATGCGGCACCTTCCCATCGCCTTGATCCTGCCGCCCATCATGGTGACCAACCCACATCTCACGAAAGTCTTCCGCAAGCGACACACCTGGCTGCGGTCCCTCTTGCGACAGCGGAAGATTTCTTACCTCACTACTGTCAGAATCCGGCCGTGCACGCAGCTGGCCTTGTAGTGAAGAGAGAAGCGATTGATCGAGAAGCAGCCCTTTCAACTTATGGTCGGCATCCCCTTTTGGACTCTCAATCGCATGATCCTTTCCAATTGGCTCCAACGAGACTTTCAAGTCTTTCAGCTCAAGAACGTCACCCTTCACCCCTGATGAATTGGTGTCACGCGTTGCGACAAGTGTTGATGTGTCACGATTCGCTACACCATTGAGAATATCCGCATCTTGAATAGGAGATGGCTGCGGAGATTCTGCGGGTAACTTACTGGACAGAGTGGGTTCTGAATGAGTCGTGAGTTGATTCAACATCGGTTGTTGCTGAGTCGGCGGGGTGCTGACCATGCTGACCGGTGAAACATGGCCTGCTTCACTCTGCAGAACGACGTCTGCCGGCGTGGAGACCACAGGTGCGACGGGAACCGATTTGAGAGAGCCAATCTCGGTCTGAGAACCTTTCTCCGGCTGAGTGCCGCTCTCCGGCTGAGTGCCGCTCTCCAGCTGAGCGCCGCTCTCCGGCTGAGAACCTTTCTCCGGCTGAGCGCCCTTGCCAGACTGTTGCACGCTGCGTTCATCAGAACCCTGACTCAGATCAACCGACGGCACGTTGGTCGACGATGCAACAAGAGCCGTCATGAACAACGGCACCTGCCCTTGAGCATCAGCACTGAGATGGGCCATGCCTTCGTTCGTGGAAGAGTCCAAATCCGTCTCACCTACCCCAGTAGAATTTCTCTTGCTGGAATCGGAATCGCTGGTTTTCACGGTCCGGGATGAAGCGGAATCGGACGTCGACGATCCGTCCTGAGTCGTCACATTCTTCGTGGTTTCCTTTGTCTGCTCCCCTCTACTAGGCGATTTAGAGACAGACCTGGCCTGTTGTGTGTCAGTCCGGGAATCATCCCTACTCTTCGTATCTTTGACCTGAGAGTTTCCGTCAGTCTTTTGGGAAGATGGCGTATCGTCCGCCTTGCGGGACTCCTCGTTCCCTTCCGTATCCCGTGCTTTCTGAAGAACGGACGAAAATCCTTTGTGAGAGCCAACAGAGCGCGGAGGATCTGCTGGACGCGCCGCCCATAACGTTCGGTCCGGCGGGGGAGCAGAAAGCGAAGCCAACATATCCGAAAGGACAACACTCACGTAGAAAACTCCTCTGGCAATTCGTTGATGCTGGGAATACAAGGCCCGTGCCAAGCAGAAGACTTCAGAAATCTATGATAACAATGGATATACGACGAACCCGACAACGGCATCGGAATGCAGTGGGAAAAGTTTACTCAGTAGCGGGGAAGAATGTGCTTACGAGAGGCGTGAGTCGATCATACCTAATGAGAGTGATAACTCAACTCTACAGTTGCCCGCGCTGTATGGTCATTCCATAAGTTGAACATATCATTTAATTCTGGAGAAGCAGCTGTTCGGTGAGTTTCGCCGCGCGGTCTGCTTTGACTTGCGCCAAGATCGCTCCGGCGGTTTTTGACTTGACCATTCGCAGGATTTCGATGGCCTTCCGATCCGGCATTCGTTCCAACCGTGCGGCCGCGTCTTCAGACGGCATCGCTTCATAGATTTTGGCCAATTGAGCCCGCTGTTCTTGGACGACCCGTTCCTTTTCTTCCAGCACCCTGGCTCGTTGTGTCGATTGCTGTTGTGTCGCCTGCTGAGTTTTTTGAGCTTGAACCGCCTGAATACGCTTTTCCAGCGCTTCGTTCTTTTCCAGCAATTTTTCGACTTCATCCTTTACCATCAGCAGGCGTCCCTCCTGCTGGCGAATGCGCTCTTCTCGTCGCTCCAGATCACGCTTTCGTTGCTCCAGCAGCTCGAGCACTTCCCGCGGAACATCGACAGCCGGTCCTTGGATCACGGGGGGCCCCAGTCCGGAAACCCCGTTCTGACTCTCCCTCCCCTGGCTTGCACTCTCAAAACCTGTCGGCAACGCCGTCTGTGTTGGAACCGGTACCAGAGGTACCTTGGGTTTTGATTCCGATGAGGCTTGCCCCAATTGCCCCATTACCCAGAATAGGATTGTCGAGACAATGATCCCGCTGATCATGGTCCATAGGGGGGATCGCCGGTCGAGCTGTATCACTCCTCCCACGCCCATTCCCCTGCCCCTGCCATAAGGCATTCGACCCGTCAGGAACTGTGTGAATGGGGTCTTCATATTCCACTCGTTCGTTCTGTGAAATGTGACCGGACTGCGGCCTCATCAGTCGCCTGCTGCTCTCGGTGTGCGGCTTCAGTCCGTTGTGCGCTGCGTCGCTGATCGACGATACGGTCAAGCAATTTACAGTCTTGGTTCGCCTCGACAAGCCGCGCCTTCGTCTGTTGCCATGCCATGGCAACGTGCTCGACCTCATGACGCGTCCGATGGAGCGCAGCCTGCTGCGCATTGATGCGTCCCTGCCATTCTACCAACGTTTCCACGGTCATCCCCCGCTGCGCCTGTTCCTGATATGTGACGATGTCTGATTGAATGTGCGCCTCAAGCACCCGACAGTGCTCCTCACTGCGTGTCAACGTTTGGGTGATCTGAGCGAGCTCCATCATCAGAGTTTCTACGTTCTGCGCACGCAACTTCTGCAACGCTTCGAGACTCATGCGACTTGTTGGACCAAGGTCTCTAACTGCTGCACGGACGACGCCAAACTCGCGGGCTGATCGATCTCTTGCCGTAAATAGGCATTGATCGCATCCTGCGCTTGAACGGCTCGATCGAGCGCCGCATGCATCCCCGGTTTATAGGCTCCAAGCAACACCAGATCTTCGGATTGCCGATATCTGGCGACAAGTTCCAGTACCCGTCGAGCTCCTTCGTAATGAGGCCGCGACACAATATCCCGCATCACCCGGCTGGCACTCTGAAGAAGGTCGATGGCGGGAAAGTGATTGCGCGCCGCCAGCGCACGAGACAGCACGATATGGCCATCCAAGATTGAACGAACGGTATCCGCGATCGGATCGTTCAGATCGTCTCCGTCCACCAGCACCGTATAGAGGCCTGTAATCGTGCCTGGACCAGGTCCGGTCCCGACCCGTTCCAGCAACTTCGGCAAGAGCGTGAAGACAGATGGGGTATACCCCTTGGTCGCCGGCGGTTCACCGATCGCCAACCCCACTTCTCGTTGGCTGTAGGCCAACCGCGTCAGGGAGTCCATCAATAGCAATACTTGTTTTCCCATATCACGAAAATATTCCGCGATCGTCGTGGCCACAAGCGCCGCGCGTAATCGTATCAATGGCGCTTGATCGGATGTCGCGATCACGACAACCGACCGCCGTAACGCCTCGGCCCCAAGATCGCGCTCCAGAAACTCATTGACCTCGCGCCCTCGCTCACCGATCAGCGCAATGACATTGACCTCGGCTTTGGTATACCGGCTGATCATCCCCAGCAGGACGCTCTTTCCGACACCGGATCCGGAAAAGATGCCCATCTTTTGCCCGCGCCCGCAGGTCAGAAATCCATTGATCGCCCGGATACCTAGATCGAGCGGAATCGCAAGACGCGCTCGTTGGAGAGGGTTTGGCGCCTTTGCATAAAGGGGATACAGTTCATGGGCGGCAACCGCTCCTTTTCCATCCAATGGCTCGCCGCATCCATCAAGAATTCTCCCTAGTAATGCCGGACCGACGGCAAGCGCGCCGACACGGCCGGTCATGCTAATCCGACTTCCCGGCCCAATTCCCCGCATCTCCCCAAGCGGCATCAACAGCACGCGGTCGCCTCGAAACCCGACGACCTCAGCAGGAATCGTCTCCCCCCCATCCTCTCGTGTGATCCGACAGAGTTCGCCGACGGTGGTCATGGGCGCATACCCTTCGACCACGATCCCCACGGCTTGAGTCACTCGTCCGTAGATTTCGATCGGATCAATGTCCGCGATCAGATGGCTAAGATTCGCCATGAACCCTGTCTTTCAATGCGTGACCCAGCCGATAAAGTTGCGTATCAAGCGACGCGTCGATCAGTCTCGTGGCCGTATGCACAAGACAACTTCCCCGAGAAAGCGATGCCACGGACTCCATGCTGATCATCAGGGCATGATCCTGTTGCCCGACGAGTTCAGCGCGAGCCGCTTCGAGAATCTGCGCATCAGCTGGGTGTGCTTGGATCACAATCCGACAGGGTTCACGGATCGCCCCCAAGGCCGCTCGAGCCTGCTCGATGATCTGTCCTCGGCAGGTCGCGGCCGACTCACGCAGAACCTTCGAGACAATCTCCAAGGCCAGCGCGATGACATCCTCTTCGACACTCTGGTTCAGCGTGGTACGCACCGCATCAAATTTCCGTACCGCATCTGTCAGAACGGTGAGGTCGTGTCGACGCCGTTCTTCCACCTGACGTTGTCCTTCGGCCACGCCTCGCTCATACTCCGTTAATCCATCGGCTCCCCGCAGCGAGCCATCATCTCCAAAGACCTGAAACGGAAGACTCTGGAGGCGAATCGCGCCCGACCGCAGAGCGGCTTGTTTCACGACCTGGCTCTCCGTTCGCATGCGATGCAACTCCAGCAAGCGATGCACCGTCGCCAGGGCCACGTCGTTCCGCAGAGGCTTCACCATGAAATCGCTGGCACCAGCCTGCATGGCGCGAACGGCAAGCGCAACCGTTGCGGTTCCGGTCATCACCACACCAATCATCCGGCTATCAATGCCCATCGCTTCCTCAAGCACCGCGATCCCGTCCCGATCCGGCAACGACACATCGACGATCAACAGGTCCGGTGCCGCCTGTTTCACCAGTGCCATGGCAGCTTGTCCCGAACCGGCAACCCGTAGATGCACTCGCTCAGCGCGAAAGAGTTCATGGAACACAGCCTGGCTCGCCTCATCGCCATCAACCACTAACACGGAGCCCTGTCCTCGAGAACGAGCCTGATCACGAATATGTGATGCGGTAACGGTACTGCTCCCCACCTACAGCATCTCCTCTCCTTCGCCGGTGATCACGATGCGGCCTTCCTCTTCCAGCTTGCGACAAACCTTGAGGATATTTTGTTGGGCCTTTTCGACGTCGGACACTTTGACAGGCCCTTTGCTCTCCATGTCTTCCTTCAACATCTCTACGGCCCGACTTGACATATTCTTGAAGCATTTCTCTTTACTATCCGGATTGGCCCCACGAAA
>CAZOHW010000142.1:0-9871 GCA_964579525.1 uncultured Nitrospira sp.
TTCTAATCCCCAGTCAAGCCTTTGCCACTTTAACCGCAATTCTACTTCCGCTTGGAAACAGCGTAATGTTATTCAGCCGGATATGAAAGATGCATCAACCATATATCGTTTCTCTCCATCCCTCGTGGATTGAACAGATTTCCTGGCCTTGCCTTTGCACTCACATTATTTCCACACCAAAATAGAGGCTGGCTGGTGCATAATGCGCCAGATGGTGTGACGTACTGTCGCAATCTGGGGCAGGAAACCCTGTTCCGTTACCTTATTTGGAGCGTGAGATGACTGAAGAGTGGGGTTCCATCCTTGTGGTCGATGACGATGCAGATATGCGGGAATTGGCCTACGACATGTTGAAGGACCGGGGACATCAGGTGACGGTGGCCGGTAGTGGTGAGGAGGCCCTGAAACGCTTGGCGGAGGAAGACCACGCGGTCGTCCTCACAGATCTTCGGATGAAAGGGATGGAGGGGCTGGAATTGCTGGCCCAAATCAAACGGACCTATCCCAATATCAATGTGATTCTCATGACGGCATTTGGATCGGTGGAAACAGCGGTCGAAGCCATGAAACATGGGGCGAGCGATTACCTTGTGAAGCCGATCAAGAAAGATGAGCTGGTTCGCGTGATCGAGCGTGTCGTTCGCGAGGCGGCATTGCGGCGGGAAGTCAGTCGGCTCAGGAAGGAAGTGCACAAGGAATACAGCTTCCATCAGATCTTGGGCAAGAGCAAGGCAATCCAAGCCGTGTTTGATTTGATCAGACGGGTTGCCGATAGCCCGACCAACGTCCTGATCACGGGGGAAAGTGGGACCGGCAAGGAACTCGTGGCCAAAGCCATTCACTATAACAGTGACCGCAAAGACGCGCCGTTTATTCCCGTCAACTGCGCGGCGATTCCGGAACAGCTGCTGGAGAGTGAACTCTTTGGGCATATGCGCGGGGCCTTTACCGATGCCAAGATCGATAAGCGAGGCTTGTTCGAAGAAGCGCAAAAAGGCACGTTGTTTCTCGATGAGATCAGCGAATTGCCCATCATGCTGCAGGCGAAGATTCTTCGCGCGATTCAAGAAAAGGAAATCAGGCGTGTGGGAGCGACGAGGCCGATTTCCGTGGATGTCCGGATCATTGCAGCGACGAACCTGAATCTCAGCGAAGAGGTGACGAACAAGCGGTTCCGCGAGGACCTGTATTATCGACTCAACGTCATTGAATTGAAGTTACCACCGCTCCGGGAACGGCGCGAAGATATTCCCCTCTTAGTCGACGCGTTTCTTAAAAAATGCGGTGAGGTGCGGGGGAAAGAGGTCAAGGGTGTCAGCGAGGCGGCACTTGCTATGTTGATCGACTATGCCTGGCCGGGAAACGTGCGGGAATTGGAGAATGTCATTGAGCGAGCCGTGACGCTGAGCCGTGGCGAGAAAATTTCTCCGGATGATCTGCCTCCGGCGGTGCAAGGAGCCCGTGGAGATCGCCGTGTGCTGGATGAAGCGGCTGAGCAGACTCTGCCCTTGCACGAGCTCGAGAAAGAGTACATCAAGAAAGTGCTCGAAAAGACCGGCGGGAATAAGTATCAGGCCGCCCATGCCCTTGGCATCGACCGCAAGACGCTGTATCGGAAACTTGCCGAAATCGAAGGGAAGCCTCATTTAGAGGAATAACAGCCACGTTGTTGATCGTCACAGCGGGACTGTGAAGTGACAGTCCCGATCCAGGCCGGGATCGATCAGATGAAGGATGTCGACCGTTTCGCCATGCGTATCACGCCATGGGCGATCCCACTTCTCACCATTGGAATCTTCGTCTTCGACATACTGACTCCAGTGGGCATCGCCGTCTCGATTCTTTATGTCATTCCCCTGCTGCTCACCGTGTTCAGGTCGAGTGAGCGGGACGTCTCATATTTCTGTAGTCTTGCCACGATCCTCCTCTGGGTCGGGTTGTTTCTCAAACCGTCGGGTAGTTCACTCCTGCACGGCATACTGAATCGTACATTGGGGACCTCCGTTCTCTGGATCTCGGCCCTGGGATTGGTTCACTTCAGACGGCTGAAGCAGGAAGCGGGTGAGACCGGACGGGCGCTGATGATGGAGCGGGTGGAGCGAGCCCATGCCGAGGGGTTGATGATGGAGGCGCAGGAGGCCAGAAGCCACTCGAATGAGGCAACGGTGCGTGCCGTAGCCGACCGTGAGGAAGCCAAAGCGCAGCTCGTAATCAGTCAGCTTAAGCTGGAAAGCATTATTGAGTCGGCGATGGATGCGATCATCACCGCGGATGAAGTTCAGAATATCATATTGTTTAACCGAGCAGCCGAACAGATGTTCGGCTGCTCCAACAGAGAGGCGATTGGACAGCAGCTCGATCGATTCTTACCTGCACGGTTCCGCGAAACTCATCGGCGTCATGTCCAGGCATTTGGGCAATCTGGCGTGACGAGCCGAAAGATGGGCCAGCTGGGAACGGTGATGGGGTTGCGCTCAACCGGCGAAGAGTTTCCGGTCGAAGCGGCTATCTCGCATATGGCGGTGGGGGGAAAGACATACTATACCGTTATTCTCCGAGACATTACCGAACGGAAGCGGATCGAAGAAGCCCATCAAGAGAGCCAGCGGCAGCTGACTACCCTCATCGGTAATCTCCCGGGCTTCGTGTATCGGTGCCGAAATGATCGTGACTGGACCTTCGACTACCTCAGCGCAGGGGTGTCGGACCTGACTGGGTACAGCGTCGAGGACTACCTCGTGCGACGATCTACCTCATACGGTCAAAATACCCATCCAGGTGACCATAAGCGAATATGGCAGGAGGTTCAAGCGGCTCTGGAACAACATCGCTCCTACGAAATGACCTACCGAATCCTGACCAAATCTGGCGAGGTCAGATGGGTCTGGGAACGGGGGGAAGGGATTTTTGCCGAGGATGGCACCCTCAGCTATCTGGAAGGGTTCGTGACCGACATTACCGAACGGAAGCGAGCCGAACACCTGCTTCGTCAGAGTGAAGAACGATACCGACGCCTCATTGCCATTTCACCTTACGCGATCTTGGTGAATCGGGGGAGCCGCATCATCTTTGCCAATGACCAGGCCATTAAACTATTTGGGGCGGTCAAGGCTGACGAGATTTTGGGAAAAGCGGTGACAGCGCTGTTCCATCCGGACTACCACACCGTGGTTCGAGAACGGATCCATGAATTGGTGGAAGGCTGTGCGCAGGTGCCCACGCTCGAGGAACAAGTCGTCACTCTGGATGGACAATCGGTGGACGTGGAAGTGAGTGCGGCAAAGTTTGTGGATGACGGAGGGCCGGCCATCCTCGTAATGCTTCGAGATATCAGTGAACGAAAGCGGCTGCAGGAACAATTACGCAGGACCGAGCGCGTGGCCGAACTCGGCACGCTGGCATCGGGCATGGCGCACGAGATTGGGACTCCGATGAACGTCATTCTTGGCCGGGCAGAATATCTCCTCGATCGCGTGACCGAAGAGCCGATCAAAAAAGGGCTTCAGACCATCATTACCCAAGTTGAGCGGATTACCAGGGTAATGAACCAGTTGCTCTCCTTCGCGCGACGCAAGACACCGGAACGAGTCGCGCTCGATCTGAAACAGGTCATTGAAGACGGTCTCGAGATGTTTCAGGAACGTCTTACTCGCCAGCAGATCCTGGTCGTGACGGAGTTTACCGATGATTGTCCCATGGTACAGGCAGACGGGGATCAGATGAGCCAAGTCTTTATCAATCTGGTGATGAACGCAGTTCATGCCATGCCGGATGGAGGGACATTACGAATCAGCCTGATGCCGGAGAAACAAGTGGTGAAACTTGCGGTGGTCGATACAGGCCAAGGAATTCCCCAGGATGTGGTGAAGAGGATTTTTGAACCATTTTTTACGACAAAAGAATTCGGCCAAGGGACCGGGTTGGGGCTGACCGTCGTCAAGGGCATCATTGAAGAGCATCAAGGCTCCATTACCGTCGAGAGCGAAGAAGGAAAGGGCACCACGTTTACGATCTTGCTGCCGGCCTGTTCGAGTAGCTGACAAGATCTATGCGAGCAAGCTGACAAGTTAAGGAAATGAGGGCCGCTTCTCACCCTGTTACTTTGTCAGCCTTCACTCTCTCCCTCGACTGTCTGCTCGCAGTGCTGTAGCATCCCGCAACAGTAGATCCATGCTAGTCTGTGGTCTTTCTCACCAATCTCCTTCGCACATCCCTTGATTTACTCGGAATAAGGCCTACGGATGTTTTCCCTCTCGTGGCATATCCCTTGCCATTAACTAAAAAGGTAGCGAACCGCACAGGGGGTTGGAGGGATGGCGACGATGACAAAAGGACAAGCTACTGTTCTGTTGATCGTCGAAGATGATCGAGAGATGCGGAGCCTGCTGTGTGATGAATTTTCTGGCAGGGGGTATCAGCTCCGTGAAGCGCGAGACGGAGATGAGGCGTTTCGGGCTGTCTTGCAATCCATGCCGGATCTGATTTTGACCGATCTCCGGATGCCGGCGGGAGGAGACGATTACATCAGCCGATTGCGGGCCGTGGCACCGCGATGCCCCATCGTCGTCATCACGGGATTCGGCGACACCAGGTTGAAAGCCCGGGTCATGAAAGCAGGAGCAAACGCATATTTCGACAAACCGGTACGTCTTGCCGACCTCAAAAGTTGTGTGCGGCAATTGCTCGATCACGAAGAGACGTGAAGCGTTGTTCGTGAAGCCCGCTTCGCCTGTTCAGCCCGCATTGAGGACTTCGCGAGGCGCGCGCATCTCGTCGAATTTTGGAATTGTTTGGTTGCGAGACACGAGCGACAAGATACGAATGACTGTCTCAAAAGACAAGAGTATCCGCGCTGACCAAGAAACTTCGGACGGACGATCGTCGACCGATCCCATCATTACCGCGCGAATCGAAGCGATCAAACAGCTGGCGCAAGGGCTCTCTGACCGTGTGGCAGTCATGGATCGCCAGTTCAACGTGATTTATGCGAACGAGTCGGCCTGGTCCTCCGCCGAGGTGAGGAACTCCGACGACCGTCGAGCCAAGTGTTTCGAAGCCTTCGCCCATCAGGCCGACCCCTGTGTGGCCTGTCCAGCCATCAAGGTGTTCCAGGCGCCGGAGGTCCAGTCGGTCTCTTGTTCCAGCAGAGGAGACAGCACAGCGTGCGGCATGTACCAGGCCTTTCCGCTCATCTCAGGCCAGGGTGAAGTCGGCTCCATGCTGGTCTTGCTCAAGAGCCAGCAGCTTCAAGCGGCGCCGGAGGTGAAGCCCGTCGAAGCTGAACGCCCTCTGCCCGCGGTGCGGGAATCGTTGGGTGAGTTGATCGGCCGGAGTCCGGCCATGCAACAACTCTTCGATATGACCAGCCTGGTGGCGGACAGTTCGGCGACCGTCCTCATACAAGGTGAGAGTGGAACGGGTAAAGAACTTGTGGCGAAAACGATTCATGCGCTCAGCAACCGGAAGGATCGACCGTTCGTCGTCGTCGATTGCGGCTCACTGCCCGAAACACTGCTCGAAAGCGAATTGTTCGGGCACGTGAAGGGAGCTTTCACCGGGGCCGTGGCCAATAAGCGTGGGCTGTTCGAGGAGGCAGATGGCGGGACGATCTTCCTTGATGAGATTGCCGATACGACGCCGATCTTTCAGGCTAAGCTGCTGCGGGTTCTACAGGAAGGGGAGATCAAACCAGTCGGTGGGACGAGGTCGATCAAAATTCACACACGAGTCATCTCTGCCTCGAACAAGGACCTCACGGAACTGGTCAAGGCCAAGACATTTCGGCAGGACCTGTATTATCGATTGGCGGTGCTCCCGCTCTATCTGCCGGCGCTTCGTGAACGGCGGGAAGACATTCCGCTGTTAGTCCAGAAGTTCGTCGCCGCGTCCTGTGCTCGACATCATCAACCGGTGCGGCAGGTGGCAGAACGGACGATGCAGGCCTTGCGCGACGCTCCTTGGCCGGGGAATGTCCGGCAATTGCAGCATTATATCGAACGAGCCGTGGTGATCACCGTCGGGGGAAGGCTTGTGTGCGATGATCTTGTTTCAGATGGCATCGTTCCCGAAGACGAGAGTCTACGGTCAGCATCGCGTGGAGCTGTTGCACAGACGGAGCGCGTCCGGATCGTGGACGCGTTGCAGAAAACTGCGGGGAACCGATTGAAAGCAGCCAAGTTGCTGAAAATCAGTCGAGCGAGTCTCTATAACAAGCTTCGTGCCTATCGCATCGAATAATAGTGTCCCTTTCCACCTCGTTCCTCAGGTATCTCTGTCTACGTTTCTGGATTATCTAACCGGTTGAAATCCTGAACAACACCTTTGTTGCCTGCCGGAACTGTCTATTCGCGTAGATGGTCTGGTCTACGTGGAAAGAGGGCGACGTTGAGGAGGTGCTCACGATTGCCGCTTCTATCCAGCCGATACCCAATTCTTGGTTCATGTGCACGAAGCTTGCTCACTCCTCGACATGGAGAGTCAACCATCTGTGAAACGGATGTGCCGTTCGAAAAGGAGGCAACGGTCTTGTCAGAGAAGGGTTTTATCATGATTCACCTGTGTGACAGAAGGAGGTAGAAAGCATGGCAGTTGAACGGTCTGGGAAAATCGACGCCTTTTGGTACAACACAATGCCGCTCAAGGCCGGCTGGCTGGGGATGTTGGCCATCGGTATTTTCTGGGTGTTTTATCAGCGCATCTTCGGGTACTCGCATGGATTAGATTCCATGACACCGGAGTTTGACTCGGTGTGGATGGGGCTGTGGCGGTTTAATATTGTCGGCAATGCCATCTTCTTCGCCATTTCCGTTGGATGGCTCTGGATGACGCGTGACCGAAACCTCGCCAATCTGGACCCCAAGCTGGAGCTGAAGCGGTATTTCTATTGGCTCAGTTGGCTGGTCTGCTACATCTGGGGCGTGTACTACGCGGGCAGCTATACGCTGGAGCAGGATGCAGCCTGGCACCAAGTGATCATCCGGGATACGAGCTTCACGGCGAGCCACATCGTCGCGTTCTACGGGAGTTTCCCACTGTATATCACATGCGGCGTATCCAGCTATCTCTATGCGCAGACGCGGTTGCCGCTGTACGGCCAGGCGACCTCGTTTCCATTGGTAGCGGCGGTCGTGGGGCCGATGATGATTCTGCCGAATGTCGGACTCAACGAGTGGGGCCATGCGTTCTGGTTCGTGGATGAGCTGTTCTCGGCGCCGTTGCACTGGGGCTTTGTGACGTTGGGCTGGTGCGGGTTGTTCGGGGCAGCGGGCGGTGTCGCGGCGCAGATCGTGAGCCGGATGTCGAACTTGGCCGACGTGATTTGGAACGGGGCGCCGAAGAGCATCCTGGATCCGTTCTCCAGTCAGGTTGGCACAGGAGCCAAGACCGGATACTAAGAGCGTTAGTGTCAGGCCAGAGCCGCCATTTGGTCTGATGAGGCTCGGTACTCCGATCATGGAGTACCGGGCCAAATAGTATTCCCCGAAGTTGTATTCATCATTACGGTATAATACCCAATCAGTCTTCCACTGCGTGGATCCTGAATCGACCATCTCGCTCTGCTTGTTGTCACTCTCAATACGGTGCCAGGGATCCCACAACCACGAAGCGAGCTAATCGTCAACGTGCCCTGCCCGCGTCTATGCACCGCAGAGAAATCAATTTGTCCTGTGTCCCTTTTTGCCTGTTGGTCAATTGGAACCCGTCCATGAATCTGGACAGCATAAGTGGATGATATCTGGGTAATCGGATGACACCGTTCTCAACACTGTCCAGAGCGGTGGAGTGTGTGAAGTGCTTGCTGAATGCACTGATGTGGGATGTAACAAGTCCGTCACCGTGACAGGTGCGTGAATGCTGAGATGGAGCAAAGATGGACAATCGCGGCACGAACGTTGCGGAGAGACAAACAAGTGTCCAGAGTTCCGGCTCTGGACATACCGGGTTGTGAAATACCCTATCACTAGCCGGTTCAGCTCTCTCGAAGGTGAGCGGTTGCCCCGACCGCCACACAGCTGCGATGAGGGGGTCGCCAGTGAGAGTGACCCCCTCATTTTTTGCGTAGCTCGATTCGGTACCGGCGGCACAGGGACAGTCAGGAATTTATCTGAGTGGTCAGACCGACCGTGTCATGGAGGAAGACCATATGTTGTGTCGGACGATTGACGTGGAAAAGATGGTGGATCACACCTTGGCGGAAGTCGATCGGGCATCGTTATGCCGGGCATACTGGGACCAGAACGAATGCCTCATCCTCGATCGGTTCATTCCCAAGACGATCGTCAATCCCTGTCTCACCGAAGTCGAGCTGCTGCGGAAAAACATCTATCGTAACTACGTGCCGGGCCACAAGCAGGGGGGCAGCGTCAGTTATTTTGCGATTGCCAACGAGTCTCCTGATTCCGCCATTATCTCACTCTATCGGTCGCCTGCCCTGCGGCGGTTCCTGAGCCGGATTGTGAAGGAAGAGTTATTGCTTTGTCCGGACAACGATCCCCATTCCTGTGCGCTCTATTACTACACGCAGCCCGGCGATCACATCGGTTACCACTTCGATCGATCATACTACAAGGGCAAGCGGTACACGGTTTTGATGGGGCTGATCGAGCGATCCGAACAATGCCGCTTGGTGGGTCACCTCCGTCAGCCTGGGGCGAAGGACGAGGTCAACGAGCAACCGATCCCACTCGATCCGGGATCACTCGTGATCTTTAACGGCGACAACTTGTGGCATGCCGTCACACCTCTCGGGCCTCGAGAAGAACGGATCGTACTCACGATGCAGTATGTGACCAATCAGGAGATGGGGCCGTTTCGTCGTGCGTTCTCAAACCTAAAGGACGTTTTCGCGTATTTCGGTCCGGCTGCCTTGCTCCATCGGGCTCATACGGAGCGGGCCGCGATCAGCCACGCCTCGACATCACAGCTAGATGTGATGTCGGATCATCCCACCTTGCAATTCTTAGCGAGGGCTACCGGTGCATCTCTCAGTCGCCATTCCTGAGGCGCAGGTGGTTGCGGCTCCCGCCTTGCTGCGGCTAGTGCGGATGGCGCCGGCCTGTGACATGGAGGCTGATGACCAAGGCCCAACCTATGTCGCGCTCTTCGAGGATTTCCCAGCCTCAGTAGAGACCGTGACTCAACTGATTGAGGAGACGTGGGATCTAGAGGATATTCATATTCTGCTCGACGGGAGGCCGATCACGAGCCGGATCGGTTTCTATGCCGCCCTCCGCTGTTATGAGGAGAGCCTCGGCACTCCAAACGCAAGCCTGCACTGCCTTGAGCAGGCCAGACAAGTGGACATTATGAGGGGGTGTCCCAACCACTCCTGTGAACCACGCTGTCAATTCATCTGCGCAACGTGCGTGAAGGTGTCATGCGATCCGCACTCGTGCTGGATTTCCATTCAGCTTGGGGAGCTGGCACGTCGGGCGGAAGTGACCTGGTGTCCGAACCTGGACATGGCAAGGAAGAGTCCCTGATCCGTTACACGACAGGTGAACAGGACCAGGAAGGAAAGGAGTCAGTCCTCGGGTTTATCGATATGGAGTTGGAGGGGCAATTATTCACAAAGCTGACACCTCGTGGCGATCGAGCGTGTCTCAGCCAATTGCTCGAAGGAGGGCCGTGTTCCTCGATGCGTAGATTAGGAGGGGAAGCATTATGCAGGTTTGGAAGATCAGCAGCAATATCATCAGAATCTGGTTTGTCGCGGGGGTGGTCGCTCTCTGTGGTGCCTGGTCGGCTTGGGCCGACGAAAGCGCCCCAGGCAGCGGCAACATGGTGGTGTTCAGGGGTGGCTATATACATTTGAATAGCGATCGCGGCGGTGAACTATTCACCGACACAAGGAATCCCCTCGGTGCTGGCC
>CAZOHW010000143.1:0-9770 GCA_964579525.1 uncultured Nitrospira sp.
ATGCTGCGGGAGGAAGGAGCTATCCTGAAAACTCTATGCAGGTTCCGTAAGAGGCAGAGGTGATTGACTTCAATAACCGAAAAGATCCAATCTGCAGATGAGAGGTAGGTTCCGCCTTGAAAGCGTCGCTCCATAGGCACCCTAGCTCTGCATCGTCACCGGACGATTCCCAGTAAGACGTTCATGGCAGCGGAGAGTTGGGTCGTCGCAGAAGAGGCGCTGTCCGACGACGACGGGGTTCAATAGGTTCTCGCCCTAACAGGAATGGATGCGACCAAAATTGTCAGCACAAGCAATGAGTCCCGTTCACGGTCGAAGATCGAGTCAGCCGCTGCAGCTTGGACACTTCGCGAGTCTCTTGAGTCTCCTGCTTTCTCTCCTGTTTTCTGCCTGTACGAGCGTGGACACGATTTTGCTGACTAGCGAACGGTTTCCTCCCAAAGCCTCTGCAGACGAAGTTACTGTGCTGGAGCAGAAGCCGAGTCGTTCCCATCTGGAGATTGCGGAGCTACGGGCCGGTGACAGCCGGCTGAGCTTCGGCAGTTTGCAGCACAAGATTTTGACTCGAGCCGCTGAACTGGGGGCGGATGCGGTTGTCTTTGCGCGGCCACAAACGCAAACCATCCAACACGTCGCGTACGAACCTCTCTATGATCAATGGGACGCTAACAATCCCTACGATGGAAGTCCTTGGGGCTATGGCTGGTACGGTGGTTCTTACGGAGGGTGGGGTCTGTGGGGAGGGGGCTATTCAGGCATGATCGAGGTTCCGTACGATGAGATCGTGAAAATGCTCATGGGAACAGCGATTCGGTATACCGATGTGCGAGACCTTGGCGATCAAACGAAACCGGGCGGGAGGTGATGGCAGAGAGGATCGGGAAACGTTTGAAGGCGACAGGGGGATCTCATCCCCAGAGGACCGGAGGCGGCTTGAACGAATAGGTGTGAAGACGTTCTCATGGGTCTGGATCGGGAAGGGGACAGAAGGGCTCTCGGATAAACTGGGTTTCCATCATGACGGAGTGAGAGAGAGGATGGCATGAAAAAGAGCCAGGCAGGGGGCCGCGTTTGTTGGATTGAGCGGACCTCTACGAGGAGCTTCCCCTCTCAGGGACGGGTCGTGGAGTGTGACAGTATCTTCTAGCCGATCCGTCGGAACTCATCGAGGTCGAATGGCCACTGGGATACAAAGAGTATGAGGCAGAGCCCTCGCACACCACTCCCCGCCTGCCTCGCACACGGCGGGTTGCTCGTATGCGCCGCTCTCGTTATGAGTGGGTGCGTGTCGGTAAGCGTCGAACCTTTGACCCATGTAACATATGCGCCGCGGACCAACGGCACCCCAGTGCAATCGCTGGATACGGAGCCTAACGTGCCATTCAGTAAACTGGCGCGCATAGTCGCGACAAGTGATAGTGCCGACGAGGAGCAGCTACGAGAAAAGATTCTGGCCCGCGCCGGCACCTTGGGAGCCGATGCGGTCGTGATGGGAAAATTCGATATCTTGGAATCCATGGGACCAAGCCCCCTGTATGAATCCACGCTGGGGCCGACGGCGAACAGCTATAGCCCCTACCTCGGTAGCTGGGGGGGATGGAGTCCCTTCTATTATGACCCCTGGAGTTTCGTGCAGAGTGACGCTGATCAGGTGGAACGAACCGAATACTTGTCCGGCATGGCCATTCGTTACGTGAACGACGAGTGAATCCAGTGTTCGGAAGAAACGGACCATGCCACGGTTTGTGGAGGAGGACACATGAAGGTAAGACAGTGGAGAATATTTGTGGGGATCGTCCTTGGAGTGAGTGTCGCTGCCTGTGCGGCTACCAGTCCCATGGATCGCAAACCCATCCCGCCGGCCGATCCGGTGCTGGGACTGTTGGGGAAAGGCATCACGCAACTGAACCTCAACATCAATGCCTTGTCGAAACGCATGAACGATGCCCAGCAGGCAGCGGCGGGAACGGACCCGGAACTCAGTGAACTGCAGGCGCTGGACCTCTCCGGATGGCGGCTGCACCAGCAACAATGGGAATTACAACGCGATCACCTCGTATTAGCGCGTGATAGTCTGCAAAAGGCGTCTGGTCAACCGGAGCAGAAGTCGCGGTTACTCGATCAGTGGCGGCAGCACCAGCGAGAATACGTGAAAGCTCTTGAAGAGCTTCGCCAACGACGGCGTGAGTTAGAGAACAAGCACATGGAGGTAGAAGGGGGACTGGTTGAGCGGGGACTTCAGTGACGGCCGGAAACTGGAGGAGCACACTATGGCACCCCGTGAGCAAGAGGCAGGTCCAGCAATTTTGTAGAATCGAGTCAAACCCCAAGGTATGCGCAGGAGAGTCTGATGCCTGAACGATATGATTTCGACCTGCTGTGCATCGGTAGTGGACCGGCAGGTAAACATGCCGCGATTCAAGCGACGAAGCTGGGCGAACGTGTCGCGGTCGTGGAGCGCGAGCCGCTTCTCGGCGGCGTCTGCGTCATAACCGGGACGATTCCCAGCAAGACCTTCCGGGAGGCGGTGTTGTCGTTCGTCGCGCAAGACACTCTCTCTGATGGACAGAGCAGCATCATCTCAAGAGCCGCCCGACAGCGGAGCAGCTGTTGCGGAGAGTCGAAGCCGTCATTCAGCGAGAAGCGCACGTGATTGAAGATCAGCTCTGGCGGAACGACATCCAATTGTTTCGAGGTGAAGCGGCATTCAAAGATCCCCATACGATAACCGTCACGCCAGCGTCCACACAGGATTCACGGATCATCACGGCGGACAAAATGCTGATCGCGGTAGGTACCCAACCAGTTGTTCCGCATGGGGTGACGGCCGATGGAGAACTCATCTTCACCAGCGCTCAGATCCAATATATGAAGCATCTGCCTCGCAAGATGGCGGTTGTGGGAGGTGGGGTTATTGGGATCGAGTATGCCTCCATGTTTGCGGCCTTGGAACTGGACGTAACGGTGATCGATAAGCGGGAGCGTCTCCTGGAGTTCCTCGATGAAGAAATTGTGGAAGAGTTGATTCATCAAATGCGCAATCACGATGTGACGTTCCGGCTCGGCGAAGCCGTAGAACGGATGGAGATCGCCGAAGGCTCCCCGCGACAGGTGGTGATTCACTTGGAGTCGGGAAAAGTGATCGTGTCTGATCTGGTTCTGTTTTCTGCTGGACGGACCGGTGCGACCGCCTCACTGCAGCTTGATATGGCAGGACTGCAACCCGATGCACGCGGATTGCTGAAGGTCGATACCCAATTCCGAACAGCGGTGCCACATATCTTGGCGGCCGGTGATGTGATTGGCTATCCAAGCTTGGCCGCGACCTCAGCAGAACAAGGCAGGTTGGCAGCCTGTGTCGCGTTCGGCACAGAGGGGAAGACTCTGGCCCCCCATTTCCCTGTGGGCATCTACTCGATTCAGGAAATCTCGATGGTGGGGCTTCAAGAGCACGAGCTGACGTCTCAAAAAATTCCTTATGAAACCGGCGTCGCGCGGTACCGAGAAATTGCCCGTGGCCAGATCCTCAACGACGATAGCGGACTGGTCAAGCTCTTGTTCCACCGCATAGACCGTCGGCTGCTAGGCGTGCATGCGATCGGCACCGGGGCGACGGAACTGATCCATATCGGCCAGGCCGTCCTCGGCCTCCATGGCGGTCTCGACTATTTTCTGGATACGGTTTTCAACTATCCGACACTGGCTGAGTGCTACAAGGTGGCAGCCTTGAATGCCTCCAACAAGTTAGCCATGTCGTAAGGATACGTGCGGATGGGTTATGGCCAGCGCAGGCTCGCCGTCGTTGTCCTGTCGCTGGTGGTCAGTGTATTAGTTGAAGGGTGTGCGACGGAGTCTGGACCTGTGCGGTCAGGCTGCTACGACACATGGGATGACGTGATTGATCGTTGGATCGGGAAACAGAAATCAGATTTGTACTATGAGCTGGGGCTGCCACAATTTCATAAAGAGGCGATGGATGGTATGGCGGGAGTGGTATGGGACCTGACATTGCCGAACCTGACTCGATCAAGCCGAGTGGTACAACACGTTGCCGCTCTATAGCCAGTTCGATTGTCGGATATTTTTCTTCGCTGATCCTCAAGGCATTGTCCTATCAAGGAAGTGTAGGGGTCGCCGGGATCTCGATCCAACATTAAATCTGCTCTGGTATCTGTCGTGAGAGGACAAAGGAGTGCGCGGAGAATGCGAGATGGAGCGCATTGACTCCATACGCGTCGCATTGGATCCCATCCGGACATGCGGTACAGAATCTCTCCCCGCATCAGCTGTAATAATGATCACGGTTAACGGTGCGAAAGCGGATGAGGCGCACCATGCAGAAAAGGATTGAGAGGCATGGCACATAGCTGGGGATTAATACCTAAAGACAGCCTCGAATGAGACGTGGCAAGAATTGTACAAATGAAACGGCAGCGGCTGGTAGTTTTAGAAGAAAAATAGGGGTCTGCAGCGCGACTATCTGCTTTTTGGCCGAGCCTAATCGAGCGCGCCAGGCGACATCTCGATGAGAAACCATCTGTTGGTGCAGCGCAACGTCGGCAGGAGTATCGAACAGCCCTGGAAGACATCCAACAATAACGCCGACAACTTGCGCAACAGCATGTGGAGGCCAGTCTGATCGAGTGCCGGCTGCAGTCGTCGGCAATAACACAAATGTAGACTGAGTGTCTCCCCACACTGCTATGGAATATCCAGGGTCGGTACGACTAATCGTCAAGATTCTCGTCTTTGGCTTCCTGTTCTCTCTCACATTCTTCTTGCTTCATGCTGCGGACTTTACACGATCACTGTTCCGAGAGGACCTGGAAGATCTCGGAGGCATTCCTTGGTTGTATTCCGCCGTGTGTTTGATTTTCAGTATCGTGGCCGGGTTCGTCATTCAGCATGAGTGGGACCAGTGGAACGACTTGCTCATCGCGGTCAAAGGTGAGATCTCGACGCTGCGGTCTCTTTGGTTATGGTCAGAACATATTCCAAACCATGGAACGAAATTGAAAGAAGTTATGAGCGAGTATGTCTTGGCGACGATTCAGCACGAGTGGCGCGCAGGTTCCGTCAGGGTGAACGATATCGCCACTCATGCGCTGATCGCCGTGCAGAAGGAGGTTTCTACTCTATTTCGAGGCTCCGAACTCAGCATGGCCGCGGTGGCAATGATCGGCGATCTTCTCCGGTACCGTGACCATCGTCTGCAGGCTGGTCAGCGGCACATGCCGGTCATATTGAAAGCGACAGTGGGCCTCGCCGATGGAATGGTGATCGTTCTCTCGTTGTTCATTGGCGTGAAGCATCTCTGGCTTGATTATCTATTTACGCTCAGCATTGCCCTGTTGGCGTATGTCATCTATTTGGTAATTGATGACTTGGATCATCCGCTGCAACCGGGCATTTGGCATGTGACCGCTGCCCCGTATGAGCATCTGCTTACTCTGCTTCAGCGAAAGCAATAGCTCTGTAAAACGATCGAACCGCTAGCAAATTTCAGCTCGATACCAGAAACTTTCCTGATGAGCTGAAGGAGAGATTGCAGCCTCGCGTCTGTTCGATCCATCGCGATTTGGCTCTGGCGTATCATTGGATGCGCGTCATTCTGACATATCCGCAGTGGCTCGCTCCAACGGGCACGAGACGAGAACTAAAACCTGTTGTGAAACTGCTGCCCCCTGTCTTAGAGGTGGCTGGCCTGAAGATGATCGATGGTCTACGCGCTTCAACTACTTGATGTGGCGGCGCGCGGTGCCCCACGTCTAGCTGCTCGCCCTATGGGGCCCTCAATGCCCCGGTATGGAATCAGGGAGCTTGAACAGGTGATCGAGCGTGACCTAGGTCGCATGCGCGATCCCAGGACCATCTGCCTATGCCCGCGAGAACGAATAGGCGGCAATCTTGAGTTGCGGCAGCGGTTTCAGAGGGGTGACCCTCTATTTATCACCTGGCGTGTCATGCAACCGTTTCCAATAAAGGATCTGGCTCTAGTAACTTTTGTTGTAAGGCTACAGCGAACACCTAGTTTATGCGGCGAGGTTATTTGGCTAATAATAATGTGATGCTTGAACGATGATTCGGACTGGTGGCCTAGGACTATGAGTATCACCATTGGTAAGCGCCACATTGATTGGGTCTTGATTACTCTACAGCGAAAGGGTGCGCATTGTCTGCTGGAAGAGGTCGTGAAGCTCTGTCCTGATTTGACCTGAAATCAGGTGTTCCTGACAATCGACTGCTGAACCAGAAGAGGTCAGGTGTGTCTGGCGCTGGACTTCAACAGGACATACTGGGTCCAGGCCTCTCCGTTCAAGCAAACGATTTCCCACAGGCTAGAGTTGCAGCGACGTAGGTCACTGCCAGTACATAACCGCGGATGTGCAGGATGACTATGGGTATTGCCATTGACAACGTCCATTATGGAGCGGGTGCTCACTGCCCTGCAGCAACAGGGAACACGATATCGACTGGAAGCAATAGAGCGGCTCTGTACGGAACCGACGTGTGATTAGGTGTTTCTTGCGGTCCGATCATGGATAATTCTATGAACCAGGGTTCCTGACGCGACGGTCAATCTCAGCTCCTGGACCGTCACCTTACCAACGATTCTATACATGAGAAAAACGTATGAACTGACTCAAAGCGGTCATGGCGGCAAGTCCGATGTATGCGGCCCTCGCAGCGAAAGACGGACACGTCAAGGAAGTCATGAAACACGCGAAGGAAAGGATCCCCCACGAAAAGGAAACGATGAAATATCTGGATGAAACCCTTAAAGGCAGTGAGCATCCCCACGCCAAGGAAGTGCTGAAGCATGCGGAGGAAGCCATGGTCCATGCCGAAGAGACTCTCTTCCCGCGAAAAAGAAGTAAGCCAACGAACCCAACCGATGTGAAGCACCGAGGAGTGTGTCTGTACGTCGACTCCTCGTTACCCAGGACTTGGCGAGAGCAGTACGAGCCCGCAGCCATTGTGATGGGGAAACTTCATGCCTGGCGCTAGCCTAGCTATTCAGCCCATGCACGATCGCAGGGATAAGTCGGCAGTACGACCAAAGGAGGTTCTCGCATGTGCGTCTTCAGTTATGGTGAGCCTCAGTCACATGGCAATTCGGGCAAAGCACCGGTGGAAACTCGCCGGACGTTCTTCGCGTGGATGATCGGGCTCGCTGCCGCTGTGGTAGGGCTGGGACTTTCAATTCCTCTGGCGGGCTATGTGATCGCTCCGGCGCTCAAACGTCGGGCAGCCTCGTGGGTCGATGTCGGTTCGACACACCAGTTGCGGACCGGTGAACCGACCGAACTGGAGTATACCGGCGCCGTGAAGGATGGCTGGCGAACGGTCACGGTGAAAAAAGCGGTATGGGCGATTCAGCAACCGACGGGTGTGATCATCGTATTCTCCCCCATCTGTCCGCATTTGGGCTGTGGATTCCGATGGGAGGCCGAAGACCATACGTTCAAGTGTCCCTGCCACGGCAGTGTGTACGACGTGAACGGCAAGGTAGTGGCCGGACCAGCACCCCGACCTCTAGATGTCTTACCGTCCAAGGTCGAACAAGGAAGACTTTCGGTCATCTACAAGGAGTTCAAATCGGGGCTCGATCATCCGGTGGAACTGTAGGGCGTATGGCAGATGAGAATATACAGGACTCCCAAGATTAAGCAGATCCAGCGAGTATTCTCGGCGTGTTCTAGGAATCGACTGCTCATGTCTGTCGGCCTCATCCTTCTGTTTGTAGGGAATCTGTCTTGCGCGTCTTGATGGGCTCAGTACTTGGACGAGGCGCTCAATCGCGCACCCGAAAATGATGTCGCACAATGATTAGGGCAGCCAAAAGAACCCCACACCTTGGCCGATGGAACCACCATCTAGGTGTATCACGTGATCGGCGGAACAGCGCCTCCACCGAACGGAAGTGGAGAGCCGTATTGCGAAGATTTTTCGTCAACGGGAGTCGTATCGCTGCTAGACCGGACATCTCTCTGACGCGTTAGTCGTAATTGTGTAAGTCACATTCTGTGGTTTGCCTGGAGAAGCGTACTGATAGGAAACCTTTCTCTGTATCCGATCATGGCCATTGCCGTCTTTGTTCACAAGTCCATCGGTATGGTATGGACTGATAATGATTCACAACCACAAGTGAGGAGAAGAAGTCATGTCCTCGCGTGTCTATGAATGGCTCGATACCAGACTGAAGCTGAAGTCCCTCGAACAGACTCCGCTGGATGAACCGATTCCGGGCGGAGCGAGTTGGATCTACGTGTTCGGTTCTGCCACTCTTTTTCTGTTCATTCTCCAAGCGACGACGGGCATGTTTCTGGCTCTGTATTACGTGCCCTCTCCGGATGCCGCCTACGACACCGTCCAATTCATCCAGCACGAAGTGAGTTTCGGGTGGTTTATCCGAGGACTCCATCATTGGGGGGCTTCGGCCGTGATGGTCGCCATCGGACTGCATTTGCTGCAAGTTTATCTCTACGGCGCCTATAAGCAGCCACGTGAGCTCATGTGGGTGGTCGGAGTTGGCTTGTTGCTGCTCATGCTGACGTTCGGGTTCACCGGGTATCTCTTGCCGTGGGATCAGAACGCCTATTGGGCGACGCGGGTCGGCACCAATATGGTTGCGTCCGTTCCTCTCGTCGGAGATGTCCTGGTTCGAGTGCTGCGGGGAGGAGAGGTCATCGGAGCCCTCACGCTGTCTCGATTCTTCGCTCTGCATACATTATTCTTGCCGGCGCTGATCGTCAGTGGGATTGTTCTACACCTGTTCATTTTGCGGCGAGTCGGTCCAGCCGGCCCATGGAGTGTAGAGCAGGCGAGGACCCGAATCGAATTTTTCTATCCGCGCCAGGTCTACATGGATGCGGTGATAATGCTGGGAGTGTTCTTGATCGTCACCGGATTGGCGCTCACGGTGGAGTTCCCGCTGGCCGACCCCGCCGACCCCGCCGATCACACCTTCACTCCCGTACCCGAATGGTACTTTCTGTTTTTCTATCAGTTCCTGAAATACATGTCCGGACCGCTCGAGCCAATAGCCACATGGGTGTTACCGACCCTATTCGTCGTAGGGTTGCTGTGCTGGCCGTTCCTCGACCGGAATCCCGCCCGCCGTCCGGCATCCCGACCAGCTGCCTTGGGGGTGGGTGCGCTCTTCTTAACCGCGGTATTCGTACTCCTCGGGATTTCATTGCGGAACCTCTATGCGATGCCGAAGATCGATCCATCGGTAGCCCGTGGACAAACCATCTTTGCTCAACAGCATTGTGCCGCCTGTCACCGAATTCATGGGGAAGGGGGAAATGTGGGACCGGATCTCTCGTATGTCGCCGATCGACGACCGGACCGGGAATGGCATCTGCGGCACTTCCGTAATCCGCGATCCGCCTCGGCGGCCTCTATCATGCCGGCTTTTCCGTTAAGCGAGAAAGATCTCAATGATTTGTCCAGTTACATGCTGAGTTTAAAAAGCCGTGGGTCGTAGGGAGATCCGTAACCGTGGCGTGAGAATGAGCGCCCTATATTTTGACGGCCCAGGCAATTCCGACAGAAGTGTTCGACATCAGTTCAAAACCGCATGCATAGCGAAATAGGAAGGACCTGTGGACCTCAAACAACACGATCGGAGGACAATCACTAGTTGAAGTTCATTGAGCCTGATGGAGTGTGGATATGCCGAAAAAGAGGAACAATGGGCGCCTAATGATTCTAGAACCTATCTCAAAATTGTTTAAGGAGCATGGTGATGCAGGCGAGCTGCA
>CAZOHW010000144.1:0-9698 GCA_964579525.1 uncultured Nitrospira sp.
ATGAGCACCCAGGAACGATCTATGCCCAACTGGATTCGGCCTTGTGGCGTGCCGGCACCCGTTGGTGCCCGAGGCTCGACGATCTCTCAGAAATCAAACTCGTCAACGTGGAGTTGCAGACGGAAAGATAACGAACTGCAGATGCCCACTGATCGGCCGGCATGCATGGAACAAGACGCGACCCCAAGTACCAACCCTCCCAAATCATTAATCACTGGCATGTACAGAAAAAAAGCGCCCCCAATACTTAATTCTGAGCTAGCTTGCGCACTTCGCGTCAGGTGGCCCGGTTGGGGCCGGCATGACCGTCGGGTCGTCCAATACAAACGGTGACAGCAAGAATCCAAGTGCGGGTGTCCAGATTCGATTAAACGGGACCTGAGCCTGCGGCATTACATGAGCACGACAGACATCTCCACGGATCAACGAAGCCTGCGCCTTGAAGTCCTGATACGTCCTGAAGGGGAAAGAGGTGCTCGCTACATGACAGGATCGGCAATACGGAGTGAAAAAGTTTTTGTACAGATTAGCTTGGCTGCTCCAGCCTGCTGGCACCGGTGCGTCAGAAGCAATGCTGCCTGGATTGCTGACCCCTTGAGGGTACAGGGTATCGATCATCGTAACGATATCCGAAGTTGTGTCGAGCTGTCTCACCATTTCGTTGAGCTTACGAAATTGCTCTTCCTGATCAGACCGCCTAAAGCCTGGAGTTTGGCTGTAGTGAAAACTAAAGACGTCAAATGGTAGGAAGGACGCGCCGGTGACATGATGTGTTTGGGTATTATACGTGCCGCCATGACAGGCCATGCACATCTGTGGAATAGCTTTTGCCCCTTCGCTGTCCAAGGCAGCAGCGGTGATGCGAGTGCCCCCGGCATCGAAGACATAGAAGTCGACTTGTCGAGGATTGTTTAACCCCAAAATCGGAGAACCGTCATATTCCATTGCCACGGTTGCAAAGGGTTGTTTTGTAGCGCCAGGACTTTGTGCAGCCACTGCATCATTCAACGCCGTGGTTTCATCCGGGTATGTCGGCGTACCCGGAGCTGGACCGTAGTTTGTGACATAGCAGGCAACACGTAACGCAGGCAGCGTCGGCAAGGAGGTACGACAGTACATATCGCGCCCAATCTGGAGATCCCCATTATTGAAATAGATCGCGTGGGCAGTGTCAGCTGGAAGCGTAGAATTGAATCCGTTTTGAGTTAGCCATTTTGCCAACGTGTCTTTTGAATGAGTGGGATCAATGGCATCGTAATAGGCCTGAGCTTCTAGGGCACTCCCAATACCCTTCCTTGTTAAAAAGCAGGGCGTGCTGCCGTTGCAGGCCTTGACCGTGGTAACTGGTGCGGGGGGTTTTGGCTCTGGTGGGCAGCCGAGCATGGCCAGTGAGAAGACCATCAACATGAGCACTTTCCAGTGGGGTAATAGATGGGTTTTCATCACGAAACCTCCAGAGCAGATTGTGCGTGATTATACATAGGGTCATAATTCGTGTCGACACCCATCTGACTACGCATGCCACTGGTATATATTTATGGATACTGGCTGGCTACATCGAATTAGATACGATGAACACGTCGGCAGCGGTGGAGTTCCAACGATTGACACGAAAAGGAGCAATGGATTAAGGCCGTACAAAGAGGCACCTGATGGCTGTCAAAACACAATTTAAGGTCAGACTTTTTTTCAAGATCCGGCTCACATTTGATCTCACCGTGACACGATTTGAGGTGGAGTCCGATGACTTGGGAAAGTCGTTCATGTTCCCCTGTCGATGCGCGGCCACACAAGCCTATGGCATCCACTATGAGCACCCAGGAACGGTCTATGTCCAACTGGACTCGGCCTTGTGGCGTGCCGGCACACGTTGGTGTCCGCGGCTCGAAGATCTGTCAGAAATAAAACTTGTGAACGTGGAGTTGCAGACGAAAAGATAACGAACTACAGATGGCAACTGATCGGCCAGCATGGACAGAACAAGACGCGAGGTGACCCCTAATACTTACGTCCGTCGGTCGCAGGCTTGTCGTAACAGCAACTCGGTGATTGCAGCAGAAGAGCGATGAATAATGCGGATTAGGCTGCCTTTCCCGGCAAGCTCCGGCTCCTGACATGCAGATCGACATCACAGTCCAGAACGAGCAGCAGTGAGAGCAGTTGATCGACCGATTTGCGGTAGTTGGTTTGATCGAGCAATCGGTACAACTGCGTCGCTGAGGTACGCAACCGTCTGATAATTTCCCGTGTTGAGAGGGGACTTTTCTCGATCCGCTTCTGCGCTTCTATCGTCAGCTTATAGAGCAGCGCATCTCTCAAGAAGGATGGATCTTGGTTGTATTCCAACACCTGCTCACTATGCACCGTGCCTTCCTTACCCGATGCCAAGACATAAGTGAAGCCCTCTCCTCCCAGCTCCTTATCGACAAAAACTCTGACGACTGGGTCATCACCCTTTGGACGAACATCGACCTTTGAATAGGGCAACAACAGGGTATGCCTTGAGAACTTCACCTCAAACACCTTCTTGCGGTTATTATGCGTCACCGATCGAATCTTCATAGCGCCCCCTCGTCATCCAATTCTTGAATCAATGTGCGAACTCGTCTCGAGGCCTTCCCCATCATCGGTTGACTGATATCCAAATCCCATTTCACAACGAGCACACCGTCTCGATAGACGTGTACATGGCGGGGAGCATGATCGCCCTTCCAGGTAACAAACACGTACCCACCGCGGCGAACCTTCCCCATGAACAAGTGTTACCCTTAAAGGTATCACTTGTCAAGGTGATGTTCGCAGCCATCACAGGAATGGTGTTGCGAAAAAGAAAGTTCGGATACGAGTGACGAGGCAGATACAGGTGGTGAAGAGTTCTACTTCGCGTAACATCAGAGTTCGAGCAACCATGATTCAGATTTTCGCATCACTCTGATTCAGAAGTACTCGGCATGCCCGCATGATCAGAAGAAAGTTAGTCTGATTCCTCATGCCATTGCGCACTGGCTGCACAGAGCAAGACGCGACCCCAATACTTGCGCCAGCACGAGAATCAACCGGCCACCATTCTTTGTGTCCGCTCAAAAGTGGCGAGCGCTCATGGAGGAATGACGATGAAGATGTCAATAGAAGCTGGTCGCCTTGCAAGACCACAGCAAGCGATGGGGACAGCCACCCTTCCCCTTGGTGGCTGTCCCCATACTTATCGGAGATAGAGGGACAGGCACCGGCAAGGCCGGGGCCAGTCTCCAGTCGTACGGTGAGCCTCTGAGCGACACGAGAACGCTGCTGGCTGTTTTTTTCACCCGTCGGCTAGGCGGATGGGAACCGGCTTCGAAGGGACGGCAGGTCGCACACATGTCGTGCGAGCGCCATCGCGGCGGAGAGGCCTGGCGATTCAATACCGATCAGATTAATCAACAGGGGCTCTTCCCGGTCGACTGAGACGATGAAGTCGCTCTTGGACCGGCTATTCGTCACCACACGTGGCCTGATCCCGGAATAGGCCCAACGAAGATCGCGTTCGTTCAGAGAGGGAAGGAATTTCTGCAAGGCTTCGATGAACAAGCCGGGTGGTGTCTTCTGCGAGGTATAGTCTGCTTTGTCCGCAACGGGCGTTTCGTTCGGCCCAACGTACACCCGTCCGTCTGGGCGGGGACTGAAGTGAATGCCCTTGCCGGTCGCTTGAGCCGGCAACGCTGGATACACCGGACGGCTGATAAGGCTTTTCTTCCCCGGGGTAACCAGTTCGTAATACTCACCCCTTAGCGGACTGATGACATATTTCTTATGAGACAGACCCAGCGCGGCGATCTCGTCGGCATAGAGTCCAGCCGCGTTGATGAGGCAGGCAGTCCGAATCTGTTGACGATCGGTGGATACAAGATATGAGTCGACGGCCTCCTCGATGCCGATGACTCGATTCTTGAACGCAAACTCTGCGCCGATCGCTTCTGATTCAGTCTTGAGTGATTGCACAAAGGCCTGAGAATCAATGACGGAGACGCTCGGAATGGCGATTCCGCAGCAAGCGTGAAGAAACGGTTCACAAGCTCGTAAGGCGGAGGGGGTCATAAACCGTACCTCTGTTTTTGTCCTCCAGGCATTGAACAACAAGCGCCTCAGCATACCGATGTCGCGCCACAAGCCTCGGCGGATATCCTCCCATGAGACAGCGATGATCATCCCTGTCCTGAGCAATGGGACGTGATGCTCCAGAGCATATGCGGTCGCCAATCGATACCCTTCCCGTGCCAGCCTCTCTTTCAGAGAAAACGGTGGTTCATGGATACCGCTGTGGAGAACGCCGCTGTTGTGCCCACTGGTTTCTTCGCCAGCGCACTCGTGCTGTTCAAGGATGAGGAGACGAATGGGTTTGGTCCGGCGCCTGCACAATAATTCCCTGGCGATCGCGCATCCGACGACACCGGCACCGACGATGGCGACATCATACTGATTCATGGGCTCTCACCCTTGCATCATTGGTCTATATCTTGCCACAAGCTTCCAATCTCCGATCGTTGTGTCTCGTCCGCTCCGCCTTTGCCCACCACCTTTACGGTATTGAATCTCACCTGAGAGAACCAACGAACCGGTTCAAGTGTTGTTCTCTTACCTCATGCGGGTCTAGCCCCGCATGGGATGATGGAGCTTACCTCCCTGCATCTTTCTACAAACTAACCCGACCACTGAACTCCTCAACTTTCCCCAGACTTTTTTAATTTTCCACCCTTTCTCCATCGGTATTCCCGTTGCTCAAACAATTCTCCCACGGCGATCCCTTCCAGTAGCACGTCATGAGAAGCTTGACGTTCTGCAGTTGCATCGCTTGCATTCGCTGCATGCAGTTGTGGGACCTGGACTTCCACCCGACGAACGCGATTGCTTGGCGTCACGCGAACAATTCTCGATCGAGGATCTTGCGCGGGTCGGTATAGTCCTCATCCCACCAGGATTTCTGGCCAGGCTTCGGTGCTGGCTTCAATTGGATGGGCTTGTTGGACGCCCCGGCTTTGGCCTGGAGGACACGAAAGTGGTAGTGATCGAAGAGGGTGAGGGCTTGGATCATGTAGGACACAGCGATACGGCGGTCCTTGATGAGTAATAGATTTTCGCCATTGTCGTTGTCGGCAGGCTGTGAGAAGTTGTAAGAGCCCATGTAGACGCGAGCCGTCGGTTTATCGAAATCGATGACGATAAACTTATGGTGCATGCGCGTACCCATGCCATTGGAGCTGAGGGCAGTGGGTTCGCTCTTGAACGGCTCCGGGAGATGTTCGCTGAGGTTGGCTGCATACACAGGCGCAATTTTGCCGTTGGGCAGATGAACGTCCAGGCCGCCGGTTCGCTTATCGGAAATGCCATAGACGAAGATGCCTTCCTTCTTCGTGATGTCCTTGATGGCATCGGTTACAGCGCCGCCCGTCTGATTCAGGAACGCCAATGAATAGAAGACTGAGGACTTGGCGCGAAGGATGTCGTCTGCGACGGATTGCAAGAACCCCTGACCCTTGGAATGCGGAGAAAAGGTGACTTTGGCGTTGATGCCGATCAGCTCGAGGCGATGCCAACCGGTGGAATCTGTGGGACCGAATCCCTTGACCGAATCGTTTTCCCAATAGTTTTCAAACGCTTCGACAAACGGCTGAATGGCCTTCTTCCCACGCACGACGATGGCGTTGTTGGACTGCACAAATTGGCCGCGCCACGTAAAGTTGGTGGAACCGCAGATCGCGGCCTTCACGTCTTCACCATCGACGACGATGGTTTTATTGTGCTGGAGATTGCTCATGTGTTGACGCTTGACCTGATCGGCTCCAGCCGTGGCCTCGAGACGCTCAGCCGATTGGGATTCGGCAGAGGTCTCAGGCTTGTGGTCCGCACTGTTGTCGATGATGATACGCAGGCGTTTCTTGAGTTGTTCGAGGCGAGAGACGATGGCGGGGTCATTCAGGTCATAACACACGACACGGACTTGTGCCGTTTCGTCGGCGATGGCCGCGTCGAGTACTTCGAGAATGGCGCTGCGCGCTTCGAAACCCATCCACTTGAGGGCTTCGTCGGCCTTTGGATGGGACGGGACAAACTGAAGTCCTTCGTCCGCTTTGTCTGGGATGAGAGTCTCCATGCCGTCGCGGTCGGTGACATAGCGGTCCACGAACGCCTGCGACGATACGAAGCCACGAGTGAAGGTGATGTTCAGCTTTCCGGGATATGTTTCTTGAGCGAGAACAATCTCTGCTTGCTGAGCTTCACCGTAGCTGAGCTCTCCCGACGGGCTCATGAATACCGGGGTGACGAGGTACGTGAAGGGCCCGTCCATTTCGGCGTTCACGGGGAAGTGCACCCAGCGGAATTTCTGAATTGGGGAGAGGCGACTGGAGGTGCGCTCCTTGTTCACGCTGCCGTCGGGATTCGGAAAATTGATGCGGTTCTTGATCGTCCAGAAGCGATCGCCGCCGGGCTCCTTGTATTCAAGGGCAAAACCCACGAAGTCGCGTGGAGGCTGGCCGGCCTTCCAATTCATGGCAAGGAGCGTCATGCCATCCCCACGATGAAGCTTCAAGGTGAAGGGAGCGTGCTCGTTATTTGCGATGATTTGGAAGTCATTAGACATATGCGGTTCCTTCCTCACTGATGTCGAAAAAGGCCTGCTAGCGTTTTTCGCTTCGCTCGGAGGTCGTGCATCATCAGCGTTCACTGGACGCACGATGCATCGAATCGTCGAAGAGTGCAAGCCCACGGCGCGTGCGACATCAGAAAGAGCCGAGGCAAACAGGGTTCCGCGCTTTGGTACTTCAACCAAGGTGGCGAGTTGAGACTTAGCCATTTGGCTCAGGACGGGCACACTGTTCTCCACACCATTTTCCCGGTGTGATAGATCCATTTTTCTCCTTCTCGACCCTTGACAGAGCTGAAATCCGCTCCTGGTGCGGCGGGCATCATCCACAGAACAGGTGGAAACCTGTGGATAGCTGGTCAGCAGGCTGGGAATAGTCTGGGGCCCCATATGGTCGATGAAATTTTGTTCATCAATTTTCCTAGGAATATGCAAGAAACTTAGGAATATCTGGTTGAGCCACTATATCTTGTGGGTGCCATTTGATGGGGCAGATGCCTAAAAAATAGGCACTTTGATAAATCCCTTCGCTATTCGCACTGTCTTTTATCAAGATTGAGATTTGCCCACAAGGTTATCCACAGAAGATGGGGAGTACCACCGCCAGGCTGATCTCGTTATGAAGGATGAAATTTTCTGTCACTCTAGTGATGTCGCACGGGCCTTGCGGATTTTCACTTCTAGGCGGAATGGGATTAGACCACAGGCCCTTCCCGCAACCTTAGCCAGCTCTTCCGGCTTTTAGCGATTGACCGTTGAGCGTGTCCGGTTGCCGCCCCAGGCCAACCATCCCATGATCAGCTCCTGTGTCAATAGCTTCCGTTTGGAGCAGGATCTCCACCGTCATTCGATTTGCCGGTCCTGGGATCCCGCACCACGACTTTACGGTTGCCGACATAGGCAGCGGTGCCACACTTCGCCTGTTTTCTATACGCTCTTTGAAATTAAAAACAATCAATCATTTCTCGAGGCGGCGCAAGACTTCCAACCTCCACGAACCGTGCACCAGGTGCGCTTGACCAGCGTGGGAGTGGGGCGTAGAGTAATTTATCAATACCGCCTCATCGTCTCGGAGGTGGTGGCCATGTTCACCGTGAAAAGAGGACGTCGACTGACTAAATGCAGTCGGTGCGCCCCTCGCCTTCGTTCCTTCTTATTATTCACTCATCTCACTGAGTTATGGTTGCGTCCTGTCATCGGCTATGTGAGCCTGGCGATGCCATATTCGTATCAGGCATCGCCGCTCGGCCGGCGGTTCGACGTGGCAAGGAGGTAGGCATGTCATATCGTTACAACACCATCGATATTGTTGTGGGTGTCGGAATGTGTGCGATCCTCTTCGGAGCGCTCCTCATGTTTCTTGCCGTGAATGGGACCTATCACACGGTTCTGCCACAAGCACAAGAACAATCGACTACGATAGAAAGTGGCGTGAGGGCGCTTCAACCTGCTATTGGTCAGGCCATCGTGGATCAAGCACTCATCGAACGCGAGTCTAATCATGCTCTGACTCAATCGGTGTCTGCATGGAACCGGCTCACCATGACACATCATGACTGGCAATCGGGTTCGAGCGCCTGGCTCGGCGCTGTCCTCCGCCAAGGGATAACCATTCCTGCGGACCATCTGGCCCGTGTGCAGGGTGTCATGGGAAGGGCCATCGTCAATTTCACGAAGTACGGCGTTCGGAACGGCCTCGTATCGGCTGATCAGTATGGCGCTCCATACAACATGAAGATGATCGGTGCGATCGAAGCCCAAGGGCAGCGCTTGCACGACGCCTTTGCCTCAACCTGGCAAGCCACCCTCGGACACCGCATCGTTGAAGCGGCTCACCACGATTGGATCCAGGCCGGTGCCATTCAGGAGCGACTCGGGTCGGCGGTGGTGCAGGTTGCGCATGCACAGATGAATGCCGAAAAATGGCAGGCAGCGCAACAAGAGCGGTTGGCGAGTTTGATTCTGGCTGCGGTACGCAATGAGACAGCGACCGATCGCATAGCCGTGTCGGTTCCTATTGAATCGGCTTTTGACGGCACGGTGGTGGCATCTACTGAACCGGTGTCATGGCCCGAAGTTCCGATGAGCTACCTGCTGCTGGCCAGCGTGATGTTGTCGGTCGTCTTTCTCGCAGTGCTCTCCATTGCAGCGCAGAGTAGGGAAGCAAAGGCCCTTGCTCAGATGAGACACGATGCCGACCGTTGGATCTATCGCATGGCGACATAACACATGAGTGGAGGCTCCCGGTACCCGGAAAGCCCTAATAAGATGTGAAGGGCACATCTTCGGGTACCGGTGAGGGCATCATGAAGGCAAAGGAGGCTTCTTTATCCAACCACCGCCAAGGAGCGGCCTCTTGCGTCGACCGGGAAGCAGTGCCCAGAACCATCCGACTCCTCATTGTGGAAGCCCAACGGTTATTTCGGCAAAGTTTGCGGCTGTTCTTGGAACGAGAGCACGATGTTGCTACGGTCGTTGAAGGCGTAGATGGGCGAGAGGCCTATCGGCTCGCCATGGAACACAAACCTGACATCGTTCTCCTCGACGTGGACATACCAGATCTCGACGCCGAATCCGTCACGAACGCCATTCACAAACACCTCCCGACTACACGTGTGTTGCTGCTGGCCCGGTACGAGGAGGATAGAAGGATTGTCGTCTCTCTGCAGGCCGGCGCCTTCGGTTACATTCTCAAGGATACTGATTGCTCTGATTTTCTCCGTATTATGAGAGCCACCGTGAAAGGTGAACGGGTCTTATCTCCGGTCTTACCCGAACGCATCGTACATACAGTTCCCGGCGCCGTGCAACGGACAGAAAAAGATATCCAGCCTTCACTAGCGAGTCTGACTGACCGGGAAAGAGACATGTTAGCTTGCGCGGCCGCCGGACGAAGCAACAAGGAAATCGCTGACCAACTCTGCGTTTCCATTGAGACAGTCAAAACCCACTTGCATCACATCTATCAAAAACTGTCCGTTGATGGACGCGTGGAAGCCATCCTCACCTATCTTCGAGCTCAGTGAACCAGCATTCATCTGCTCTCACTCCGTCGATGGAAGCAAGAATTCAATCCTCC
>CAZOHW010000145.1:0-9667 GCA_964579525.1 uncultured Nitrospira sp.
GTTCAAGGACGATATGGCGTCCGCGGATATCGTGCTGGTCTCAACCGGGGCGGCGCATTATCTCGTCGGCGCAGAAGACGTGCATCGAGCGGTCAAAGAACGCATGAACCGGCCCATGTTCTTGATCGATATCTCCGTTCCAAGAAACATCGATCCGTCCGTCCGCCATGTCGATAATGCCTTTCTGTTCGATATCGACGATCTGAAACATCGGGTTGAACAGAATCGTGCCGAGCGACTACAAGAGGCTGAGAAGGCCGAGCACATGGTGCGTGAAGAAGTGGGTGCCATATTGGAATGGATGAAATCGTTAGAGGTGACTCCGACGATCGTGGCTTTGAAAAGTCGAGTGGACGATATCAAGCGCGCGGAGATCGAAAAAGCCATGAGCCGGTTGGCGCATCTCTCTCCGCACGATCGTGAATTGATTGAAGGGATGGCGTCCTCCATCGTGAATAAATTGATTCATCGCACGATGGTCACCCTGAAGACTGAAGTCAATTCATCGAGTGGTCCAGCATTTATCGAGGCAGCCCGTCGGTTCTTTCACCTCGACCAGTCATCGTCCCCACCGGAACAATCGATCGAGGTCTGCACGGAGTCTTCGCGATATCTCACACCGCGACCTGTCGAAGCTGGTGCTGAGGAACCGCCTCCAGAACCATCAATCCATAAACGAGCCCGCTGATCTGCGGGAAAATCGAGAAGAGGTTCTACGTGTCGATACAGAATGGCCGACGCTCAACCTTGGTGCTTGGGACTAGAGGGAGCAAGTTGGCGCTATGTCAAAGCGAATGGATCCAGTCTAAAGTTCATAAGGTGGCACCGGATGTTCGGGTTGTGCTCAAGAAGATCCAAACTTCTGGTGATAAGATCGTCGATGTTCCGCTCGCCAAAATTGGAGGGAAAGGACTGTTCGTCAAAGAAATCGAAGAAGCCTTGCTGGCGGGTGAAATCGACTTGGCTGTCCATAGCATGAAGGATGTGCCCGCCCAATTGCCCGAGGGGCTTGAGATCCTGTGCGTCCCTCCACGTGAAGATTCACGTGATGCGCTGATCAGTCGGGATGGCGGTTCCTTCCACATGCTGAAAAACGGCGCGCAGATTGGAACGGCGAGTCTTCGTCGTCAAGCGCAGTTGCTCCATGCACGACCGGATCTGCACATTACGATGTTGCGGGGGAATTTGGATACACGACTGCGAAAACTCCGAGAGGGGCAGTTTGACGCGATTGTCTTGGCTGCGGCCGGTTTGCATCGGTTGGCTTGGTCGCAGAACATCACTGAGTATCTTCCCCCGCTTCTGTGCTTACCGGCCATTGGACAGGGTGCGCTTGGAATCGAAGGTCGAAGTCACGATCAGTTTGTTCGCTCGATCCTGGCCAAGCTAGATGATCCTGCGACTCATACGACTGTTCTGGCTGAGCGTGCGTTTTTGCAGCGTCTCGAGGGAGGTTGCCAAGTTCCGATTGCCGCCTCGGCGAATTTAGTCGATGAGCAGCTGGTATTGGACGGGCTTGTTGCCAGTGTCGATGGGAAAACTGTAATTCGAGAGCAGATTCAGGGCTTGCGCCAGGAGGCCCATTCACTTGGAGTTCAACTGGCTGAACGGCTGCTGGCACGTGGAGGGGACAAGATTCTTCAGGAGATTTACGGCTCGGCTTAACCATGGTACTTGGAGTGAAAAAGGGAAAGGTATTCCTGGTGGGGGCTGGTCCTGGAGACCCTGGGCTGCTGACGGTGCGCGGGAAAGACTGTCTTGAGCAGGCTGATGCGATCTTATACGACTATCTTGCCAATCCTGCCCTTTTATCTCATGCGCGGAGCGATGCCGAGCAGCTCTATGTCGGGCGACGTGGGAAAGGAACCTACCCTCAACAAGAGTCCATCAATCGTCTCCTGATCGAACGGGCGCAAGCAGGAAAAACGGTTGTGCGTCTGAAGGGAGGCGATCCGTTTGTCTTTGGGCGAGGAGGGGAAGAAGCGGAAGCCCTGGCTGCTGCGGGCGTCGATTTTGAAGTCGTTCCCGGAGTCACAGCTGCTGTGGCTGCTCCGGCCTATGCCGGTATTCCTGTTACTCATCGGACGCTCGCCTCGACCGTGACGGTCGTGACTGGACATGAAGATCCCGAGAAGCCTTCCACAACGTTGGAATGGGCAAAGCTGGCCACTCGCCACGGCACGTTGGTGTTTCTGATGGGGATGAAAAATCTTGCAGCGATCACGACCAACTTAAAGGCAGAGGGAAAGGCAGGATCCACTCCCGTTGCGATTATTCGTTGGGGAACGAGGTCCTCGCAACAGACGGTCGTTGGGACTTTGGACACTATTGTTGAGAAAGCTGCCGCCGCCAAGATGGAACCGCCAACCGTTATCGTCGTCGGCGAAGTCGTCCAACTCAGGCCGACACTGAACTGGTTTGAACAGCGTCCCCTCTTTGGGAAACGGGTGCTCATGACCCGAGCCAAAGAACAAGCCGGCGAATTAGCAGCCCGCTTGGCGGAATACGGAGCCGAGCCGATCGAGGCCCCCACGATCCAGATCGTTCCTCCTATTGACTGGACACCCGTTGATCACGCGATTTCCAAGATGAGTACCTATGACTGGGTCATTTTCACCAGTGTCAACGGCGTGAATCGCTTTATGACAAGGTTGTTTGCCAAGGGATTGGATTCACGCTGTCTAGCTGGGCGACAGATCTGTTGTATCGGGCCTCGCACCGCGCTGGAATTGGAAAAGTTCGGTCTGAAGGCCGATGTGGTTCCGGCCGAGTATCAGGCCGAAGGGGTGTTGGAAACACTTAAAGGACAGAACATGAAGCGCGTCCGCGTGTTGATCCCTCGTGCTGAGGTAGCGAGAAAGCTCTTGCCGGACGAACTGCGTCTTGCTGGGGCGCAGGTCGATGTCGTCCATGTCTATCGCACCCTCGTGCCATCCCAGGATGTTGAGGCGTGGCGTCAAGAATTGCAGGCCGGGCTTGTCCATATCATTACGTTCACGAGTTCATCCACCGTTCGCAACTTTGTGACGATGCTCGGTGGGATGGACGCCATGAAACCACTCGTCCAATCTGTCGCGCTTGCGGCGATCGGACCGATTACCGGACAGACAATCGAAGAATATGGTTTGACCGTTTCCATCATGCCGAGGGAGAATACGATTCCGGCGTTAGTCGACGCCATTGCCCAGCATTACAGAGACCGCGAACAGCTGGTCATGCAAGATCGATAAGCATGTGGTGGCGGTAGGGGGTGTTGCATTACGGTGGGCTTCGAAAAGGAGGGAGGGCGAGATGGTTCCTGTAAAATCTTTTATGATTCCCCGAGACAAGTTCGTCACAGTACCTCGTGATACCGATTCACAGACGGCTGCCCGGATCATGCGTGATCGCGGGATCGGTAGTCTGTTCGTCACCAATGATCGAGAGATCATCGGCATTCTCACGGATACGGACATGATGCGTCGGGTGGTAGCGGCTGGGGCAGATGCCACGAAGACCACGGTGGAGCAAATTATGTCGGCTCCAATCGTGACCATCGAGGAGAGCAAGACCTTGTTGGATGCGAATGACTTGATGGCGCAATCTCATCTCCGGCATTTGGGCGTGACGCGCGACAGTAAGTTGGTGGGGATTATCTCCGTTCGCGACCTTGTCGTGTTTTTGACCAACCTTCCACGAAAGTAAACGGAGATGGGATTTCCGATCCAGCGGCTGCGTCGGCTCAGACAACACGAGTCATTGCGACGGATGGTGCGAGAAACGACCCTGTCTCCTTCAAATTTCATCTACCCGCTGTTTGTGGTCGAAGGGGAAGATCGTCGGGAGGAGATTGCCTCCATGCCGGGTCAATTTCGAGTCTCGATCGATGTCTTGGTGAAGGAGGCCAACGAAATTCTGGCGCTCGGCATTCCTGCCATCATTCTCTTTGGTATTCCAGAACAGAAGGATGAGCGTGGAAGCTCGGGATTAGACCCCAACGGCATCGTGCAACGGGCCATTCGGGCAGTCAAGACACAGGTCCCTGGATTATTGGTCATTACGGATGTATGCATCGACGAATATACGAGCCACGGGCATTGTGGGATCGTCAGAGACGGAAAGATTCTCAACGATGAAACCCTGGAATGTCTCACGGTCATGGCCCGGACCCATGCAGAAGCCGGGGCTGATATGGTGGCCCCTTCCGATATGATGGATGGGCGTGTCGCTGCCATCAGAAGTGAATTGGACCGTTCCGGATTCACGGACCTGCCCATCATGGCCTATGCCGCAAAATTTTCCTCCTGCTTCTATGCCCCGTTTCGAGACGCTGCGTTTTCAAGCCCTCTATTCGGCGATCGCCAATCCTATCAAATGGATCCCGCGAACGCGCGAGAGGCGCTTCGTGAGATCGAGCTGGATGTCCAAGAGGGGGCTGATATTGTCATGGTGAAACCGGCGTTGCCCTATCTGGACATCATTACGACTGCCCGTCAGCGCATGCTTCTCCCACTTGCTGCGTACCAAGTCAGCGGTGAATACAGCATGATTAAGGCAGCCGCACAAGCTGGGTGGCTCGACGAATCACGCGCCATGATGGAGTCGCTGCTCTCAATCAAGAGAGCCGGCGCAGACTTGATCCTGTCGTATTTTGCCAAAGACGCGGCCAGGCTCCTTCATTGATCGACGATGAAAATCACCCGCGGATATGTTGGTGAGAGGGGAAGGCCCTATCCCGTGGGAACCATCGGAAATTTCGATGGACATCATGTCGGACACCGTGCACTCTTAAGGAAAGTGGTTGACACTGCTCGTCACGCCAATGGAACCGCGATGGTCGTGACCTTCGATCCTCACCCGGTAAAAATACTCGCGCCACAGGTGGATCTGCGGTTCTTGACCACCCTCGAAGAAAAGCTCACTCGGTTTGAAGCGGCGGGAATCGATGAAGTCGTCTTTCTGGAGTTTAGCACCGCGTTTGCGGCCCTTTCGCCGGAGGCCTTTGCCGAACGAGTGTTGTTTCAATCGCTTGGACTGAGAGAGATTTTTGTCGGACAGCATTTTGCCTTTGGCCACAAACGTGCGGGCAAGATTGCCGATCTGATTGCCTTCGGTAAGCGATTTGGATGCGTCGTCCATCCATTGTCCCCTGTCTCGATCGAGGGGCAGGTCGTCAGCTCGACGCGAATCAGACAATTAGTACTTGCTGGCAACGTCGACCAGGCGGCAGTGTTGCTTGGCCATCATTATTCGCTTGGCAATATCGTGTCTTCCGGTGCAGGGCGTGGGCATGCGTTGGGATGGCCGACCGCGAACCTGCGCTTGTCACTAGACCGTGTGATTCCGGCTGATGGGATTTATGCCACAGTGACAACGATTGAGGGGAAGCGGTACGATTCCGTGGCCTATATCGGCATAAGACCGACCTATGACGCAGGAGAGCGGCTTCTCGAAGTGTATATCCTAGAGGGAATGCACGAGCTCTATGGAAAGAGCCTTTCAGTCGAGTTCATCGATCGTATCCGAGGTGATATGAAGTTCGATAGTGAGGAGGCCTTACGCCGGCAGATTGCGTTGGATGTGGAATCGGCTCAAAGTGTGCTTCGTCGGTACCATCAAACAATCTAAATCGCGATGGGCTCTTGCCATCACCACCGATAAAAAACGTGCATAGCCGAAGAGCCTGGCTACCGCTGTTGCACCGGGTCGTTCGTACGATTCGGTCTCGAGATCTCTTGCGGTGTGGACACCATGTGTTGGTCGCCATCTCCGGCGGTCCCGATTCCGTTGCCCTGTTATCATTGCTTCACCACCTTCGTTCCAGTTGGTCGCTGACGCTGTCCGCTGTCCATTGTAATTATGGACTACGTGGGAGCGAATCGGATGGAGACCAACAATTCGTCGAAACATTCTGTCGGGAGCTCGGAGTTCCCCTATCCGTCAGGAAGATTGAGATTGAGCATCGCCATTCCCGGTCTTCTTTGCAAGCCGTGGCCCGTGCCCTCCGGTATCAGGCGTTCCTGGAGGTTGCCAAGCAATGTGGGGCAGACCGTATTGCCGTAGGCCATACAGCAAACGATCAGGCAGAGACAGTCCTATTGTGGATGCTTCGCGGGGCTGGGCTCACAGGTCTCTCGGGCATGCCGGCATCCCGAGACAACCATATTGTGAGACCGCTCTATGACTCGAGACGGCAGGAGATCCTCACCTACCTTGAGCGCGCGCAGCTCGCCTTTCGAGAGGACTCCAGCAACGACAAACCTCTCTACTTGCGAAACCGAATCAGGCATGAGGTGATGCCCGTTCTGCAACAGTTGGTTCCGTCCAGTATCGAGTCACTCTGTCGACTTGCGGACCTGTGCCGAGAGGATGATCGCTATCTTGACCGACAGGTCGCCGAACTGTTTTGTGTGCACGAAGCATTTCAATCCGATGGGGGATGGACGATTCAGCAGGCTGTGTTTAGCGGATTCGCACAGGCTGTTCAGCGGCGCATTCTCCGCGCACTGCTTCGGCAGAACGATTTCCAACAGTGGTCGCCAAGCTTGAAAGTGGTAGAACGTGTTATTCAAACGGTCTCAGAAGAGAAGTGGGGTTCCGTTATTCACATTCGAGGAGGATGGCTCGTTGTCGAGCAGGATGCAATACGGTTCAGGCCGTCTGGCGTAGGCACGACGTGTCAGGATACGTGCCTGGATGTGCCGTCTCAAGTCCTCTCCATACCAGGAAGAGTCGTTTGGCCTGGAACTGGTCAACTGATTCAGGTACAACACCAGGCTGGGAGTCAACTCGGGAAGACCCTTGGGAGAGACTACATTGTCGTTGATGCCCAGTTGCTTTCTCGGCCTTGGTGTCTCCGAAGCTGGTTGCCCGGTGATCGATTTCATCCGTTTGGTCTGAAAGGGCACTCGAAGAAATTACAAGACTTTTTCACTGATCAACAGGTGCCGGCAGCGTTCCGCAGACGAGTTCCACTCGTGGTGGCTCCTGAAGGGATTGTGTGGGTTGTTGGATATCGGCAAGATCAACGCTGGCTCCCGACCACAAGCACTGAACGGTATCTTGTCTTGACAGTCGAAGGTCCGGGATTCAGCGAAGGAAGGGATTGAGTGACATGGACCGTATCTTTGGACGCCCGATCGTCAGCCAGGAACAGATGCGAAGCCGCATTCGTGAATTAGGAAAGCAGATTAGTGCCGACTATACTGGGAAGGAGTTGGTCTTGGTGGGGGTACTGAAGGGCGCATATGCATTTTATGCTGATTTGGCGCGGGCAATAAGAATTCCGATTCGAGTTGATTTTATTGTCGTGACGAGTTATGGAAAACGAGCGAACACATCCGGGAAAGTGAAATTGGTGACCGAACTGACTGAATCTATCAAAGGGAAGGATGTGTTGCTCGTCGAGGACATTGTTGATTCCGGATTGACGGCGCAGCATCTGATGAAGTCACTGATGAAAAAGAAACCACGTAGCCTTCGTGTCTGTACGCTCCTGAGTAAGCCAGATCGCCGCCTTGTGAATGTACAGGTTCACTATGTCGGATTCAAAATTCCCAATCAGTATGTCGTTGGATACGGACTTGATTACCAGCAGCAGTACCGAAATCTTCCGTACCTTGCTGTTCTTGCTGATCACGACATTCATGACGAGTGAAGTTTTACACCGGGCTGTTGTCAAGGTACGGGAGGCTATGTTAACATCTCCACGATTTATGAAGGGGTTGCGAATAACGTTTTCGGGGAGGAGAACTGGATGAATTCTCGGGTCAAGAACTTGCTTTTCTGGGTGGTCGTCGGCTTGTTCATGATTCTGCTTTTTAATTTGTTCAGTGTGCCGACTCACGCGCCTGAGGAAGAAGTGATATTCAGCGACTTTATGGCAAAGCTCGATAAAGGAGACTTTGAAAAGGTCATCATTAAAGGTAATCACATCAGTGGGGTCTTAAAGGACAAGACGCGTATTCGTACCTATTCAGCTGACTACCCTGATTTTGTCAAAGTTCTTCGGGAAAAAGACGTGCAGATCGAGGTGAAGCCACCGGATGAGAGCCCGTGGTACATCACCTTCCTCGTCACATGGGGTCCATTTATTCTGTTCCTTGGTCTCTGGTTTTTCCTCATGCGCCAGATGCAAATCGGAGGGAACAAGGCCCTGTCATTTGGGAAAAGTCGCGCCCGCATGCTGACGGAGGAACGCAAGAAGGTCACCTTCTCAGACGTAGCTGGTTGCGATGAGGCGAAAGAAGAAGTTCTGGAAATTATCGAATTTTTGAAGGATCCGCGGAAGTTTCAAAAATTGGGTGGGCGTATTCCGAAGGGGGTTCTTGTCGTGGGGCCTCCTGGAACAGGAAAGACCCTCCTTGCAAAGGCAATTGCGGGTGAAGCCGGGGTGCCGTTCTTCAGCATCAGCGGCTCAGACTTTGTCGAGATGTTTGTCGGCGTTGGAGCGTCGCGAGTCCGTGACTTGTTTGAGCAAGGGAAGAAGCATGCGCCCTGCATTATCTTCATCGATGAAATCGATGCGGTCGGCAGGTTACGAGGCGCAGGGCTTGGCGGCGGGCATGATGAGCGGGAACAGACATTGAATCAGCTATTGGTCGAGATGGACGGTTTTGATACAACAGAGGGAGTCATTTTAGTCGCGGCGACCAATCGGCCGGATGTGCTTGATCCAGCCTTGCTGAGACCTGGACGCTTTGATCGGCAGGTCGTCGTGAATCGTCCAGACCTCAAGGGTCGTTCGGAAATCTTGAAAGTCCATACCAAGAAGGTTCCGATTGCATCAAATGTCGAACTGGAAAAGATCGCCAGAGGGACACCGGGATTCTCCGGAGCAGACTTGGAAAATCTCGTGAATGAAGCAGCGTTGTGGGCCGCTCGTCAGAATAAGAAGGAAGTTGAAAACATCGACTTTGAGATGGCCAAGGATAAGGTCATGATGGGCGCCGAACGCAAGAGCATGATCCTCACCGACGAAGAAAAGCGGGTGACGGCCTATCACGAAGCAGGCCACGCCTTGATGGCCAAGCTGTTGCCGGGCACTGACCCGGTTCATAAGGTGACGATTATTCCTCGTGGTCGAGCCTTGGGCGTCACGATGCAATTACCAACCGATGATCGACATAACTATTCAAAAGAATTTCTCTATAATACGCTCGCCATCCTGATGGGCGGGCGAGTTGCCGAAGAACTGGTGTTTAAACATGTGACGACCGGAGCCGGTAATGATCTCGAACGTGCAACGGACCTTGCTCGCAAGATGGTCTGTGAATGGGGCATGAGCGAAAAACTTGGGCCGTTGACTTTTGGACAAAAAGAAGATTCGGTATTTCTTGGTCGTGACTTTGCGACCAAGCGAGATGTGAGCGATCAGGTTGCGCTTGAGATTGACCTTGAAATTAAACGGTTTGTGACTGAAAACTACGAACGAGCAAAGCGTGTGCTGACCGAGCAGATGACCAGCTTAAAAGCTCTCGCGGAAGCGCTTCTTGAGAAAGAAGTGCTTGATGCGCCTGAGATTGATCAGATCTTGACGCAATCTTCCTCTCAAACTGTTCCTGCATAGCGTTACAGTCCTATATACGCATGGCAATGGTTCTCCGAACTGCGGTGGACCATTGTCGGCTGCTGATGTAATTTCTAGAAAGATTAAAACAGCCTTGTGGCCTTCATTGTTCTGATGAGC
>CAZOHW010000146.1:0-9649 GCA_964579525.1 uncultured Nitrospira sp.
ACCATACCGATACCGTGATCGGAGTACACGATCTTCAGTTCGATATCCAGATCAGCCAGCTTCCTCCCAGTGGTTCCGATGTGCAACTCCTCTTGACCGGCACTATCTCCAAACTGAAATCCAACTTTATTTTCTTCAAAACTCCAATTGGTATTATCAATGTCAATGCCAAGATCGGCATCAAGAATGCCAAGGTGGGGCAAACACTGACGCTGCAGATCCATCAGCATCACCTGGTCGCAGATCTTTCAGCCGACAATGGGTCCATGTCAATCCGACGTTTCCTCACTGGCCCACTGGACTTCGCGACACCTGATCGAACCAGCATACGACTCTGGACGCCCAACGGCGAACAAACATATCCGACCGACATTGGGAAAGCCGCTCTGGTTGGCGCGAAACCGGGAAATCCCATCACGGTAGAACTCAATGGAGCAGGCCACGTGGTCGACGTGTTCCGTTCTCAGTAGCTTCCATGACTACAGCCCTGCCTTGACTCTCTTTTTCATCCCCTCGTAGACTGACCGCTATCTATGCGTACCTCATCACGACTCGCCAACCCTCGCCCTCTGGATCGACATCTCCCCGAACGACACAAGATTTTGATACCCTCTATAAGGAACATGTCGACCTGATCTATCGCTTTGCGTATCGCCTTTGTGGAGAAACCGAAACAGCGAAGGATTTGGTGCAGGAGACGTTTCTGAACGCCTATCGCGGTTTAAATCAGTTCCGTGGTGACGCCCAGATTTCTACATGGCTCTATACCATTGCCTCACGTGCCTGTCTGCGCATGCGGCGCAGACGAAAGGGCACTCCGGAGCGAGAGCTGTCGCTGGAAGAATTCATCCCGACGACCGAGGGTGAGTTTCGCCTCCAGATCCCCGTCGACGGCCTCAACCCAGAAGATGCACTCCAGAATAAACAGTTGCGAACAGCCCTTGATGCTGCCATTGGGCTGCTACCGAAGAAATATAAAATGGTCTTAGTCCTCCGTGATATGGAGGGCTTGAGCGCAAAAGAAGTGGGAACGATCATGGGATTAAACGAACGTGCGGTCAAGTCACGGCTCCATCGCGCAAGACTGTTCGTCCGCCGTGAGCTCAGCGCTCGAGGCATCGGTGAAGTACCATCTGAGCACAAGTCATCTGTGTAATGGAGGCTATACCCTCATGACAACACGCACCACCCATCGGCAACCAACGCAGTCATCGCCCACCCCTCCCACCCATCAGCATGAGGAGGGCCGATGTCTCCATATTCTTCGACAATTATCCGCATACATTGATGATGAACTCTCGACAGATATCTGCCAAGAAATTCGCCGTCATTTGGGCGCCTGTCCGGATTGTGAAACCTTTGTCGCTTCGCTACGACAAACTGTATCGCTCTGTCGCCACAGTCCCTCACCGACATTATCGAAGGCCGACCGAGCACGAATGCGTCAGAACATTCTTGAAACAGCCACATTGAGGTAACAATGTCGTATCCTTCTACTCCTCCACCAAGCATGTGACAGATTTCCAAACCGCCAATTCATGTCACTCATCATAAGGCTATAGAAGTACCGACACCTTTGTTGGAACATTGCATTGAAGGACACTACCATGACAACCACCGGGCAATTGCTGACACGGGTGATACTTGCAGGGTTTCTCGCCACCTATGTCGGGCTCCCACCTGACCACGTCATCGCTGGATCCAATACCTCAGCCCAGTCGCGGAGCACCAAAGCCGCTCAAAAAGCAGCCGTTGATGCCGCTCTGCGTTATGCCAACGCCATTGCAAAAGGGGACCGTGTTACAGTCGGACAGCTCGACTTCGCATGCCAGTACCGGCTTGTGGCTGCTCGTTCATCCAGTGCCAAAGCCGCCGTGGCAACCAATGCCCTATACGATACTTGCTGGAAGGAACTGACAGAAATCCACACTAGGGTTTTACAACGAACTGACCGCGGCCTTGATGTTCTCTGGCCCAACACAGGTCCACTCGTGTTGTATGGTGATACGCTCTCCAGTACTCCAGCTTCCGCCTTCGTCATGGATCTTCTGGGGATATCGCCGCCAGGAACGGGCCTTCACTTGAGTGCCGTTACCAGTCAGTCCATACCTCGTGGGTCTTTCCGGTTCACGCCCAATGGGAACGTCATTGCGGTCCCGACCACCTTGGTCGACATACGAGTGCAGTACCATGATCCTCTGACCTCCCCTGTGACCTATGGGCCGGGAACCGTCCAGTGGACGAATACGATCAAACGAGAACGACGGGCATTGAAATCCATTACCACCCAATGGGTAGTGTTCAGTGGCCTGAAACAACAGGGCTTCCATTACGATACTGCCGTCTTCAATCTTCCTGTCGATGTCAAGCCCGACGCCCCAGGAATGGTTGCCCAGAAGATTCCGTTTACAACTCACATGAGCCGACCCCTGCCCAATTCCATTATGTGGTGGGGGCCCAATGATCAGCCTGGAACATTGACGGCGGCAGCAGCACAAGCCGCAACGCTTCCCGAATTGCGGGATCGTGTCGCCATGCTCAACCGTATCCTCCTCATTGATCCGTATCAGGTCGACGCGCTCACCATTCTCACACGGAACCTCTATACCATTTTGCTGCAGGACGCAGCCCAAGGCCACAAACTGAACGTCAACGATCCGGCCTTATCGATCGCCGTCAACGAGTTCTATTGGAACATTTACGCGGCAGCCGGACGTCTCGATCTTTCGAATGCCATGGAAATGGGGGGACTTTCGCAACCGACCCCGGCAGATTTTCTCTACCGCCTCTTGCCCGCTCTTGAAGCCCTCGCGAAGACTCATCCAGAACAGTTGGACAATCGCTTCCGGCTCGGCATCGCATATCGCTGGAACAATGACCAGGTTCCGATGATCAAGACCTTTGAAGCCTTGGTCAATGATATCCCGACCAATCACAACAATATGAAGACACAGGCCCTTCTCCAACTCGCCTGGTCCCGTATCAACAAGGTTGCCTGGAATCGGATCCTGCACGATCCCGATAGTGTCCGCGCGTATGACGACGCCAAGGCGGCTGCAACACGGGCCGAGCTTCCGCTCGATAAATTTCTTGCGGAATACACCATGGCCTACAGCATGATCTTCCTGCCGAACTACGGTGAGAAATCGCGCATGCTTCGCCATCTGACGGAAGCTAAACGTTGGTACGACGCGATTCAAGGCAAAGCGGACGACAAGGTGTGGCGCTATTTCCTGGAGACCGAATTGCTGAAGGCCGTACTCGACGCAGATCCGATCTTTGAGCCCATCTTAGCGACTGTGGAGGAACCCAAGGGATAGTTGCCTCTTTTCAATCTATATCAAATGAACCTGAGCCGCGAAAGACTCCTCCCTGCCGACTCAAAATTTTCTTCATAGATACCCTCGAGATCGTCGGCAGCCTTTGACGAGAGGCTATAACCGGCCATTCGGCCTCAGCCGCGTTTCAACTCCCTCCATAATCTGTGGCACAGTGGGTCACTGACGCCGCTGTCCAACCCCACCTGAGTTGTAATTAGCACTTTCTTTAGTATATGAGAAACCCATTGTGTCTAGCGGCATGGTCTTTTCGCCCCGCCTCACGTATCGTATGTGTCAATGCATCGCCTGAATCAGCACAGTCTTCGTTTTCCCCCGGTCGATTGGGCCTCACCGGAAGGCCTCCTCGCCGTGGGTGGAGACCTTCGGCCTGAGCGGATACTCGCCGCCTATCGGCAAGGGATTTTTCCCTGGTACAACGAAGGCGAGCCCATTCTGTGGTGGTCACCCGATCCTCGCGCGGTCTTGTTCCCCGACAAACTTCATGTTTCTCGCAGCCTCAAGCGAAGACTGCGATCGAATGTCTTCACCGTCACGCTCGATACCTGCTTTCGCATCGTCATGGAACAGTGTGCAGAACCACGTCCCCAATATCCAGGAGGAGGCACCTGGATTACCCGTGACATGGTGGAGGCCTACACCCGGTTGCATGAACTCGGCCATGCTCATTCGGTCGAGACATGGCAGCATGATCGCCTCGTCGGCGGTTTATATGGGATAGGCTTGGGAGGTGCCTTCTTTGCTGAGTCGATGTTTACACAAGTCGACGACGCCTCCAAAGTCGCGCTCGTGCGACTTGTCAGACAACTCCACGCTTGGAACTTTTGCCTGATCGATTGCCAACAATCTTCACCGCATGTCATGCGATTCGGCGCGGAAGAGATTCCACGTCGAAACTTCGTTCGTCTCCTCAGCCAGGCACTCACCCTTCCAGATAAACAAGGACCATGGAATTTCGATTGAGTACCAGCTCCTACGAGAGAAGGAAGCATGCGCCGCGACCTACATCGCTCATCGCATTTGACAGATTTTTCCCCCGTCGCTTATGATTTGCTCATCAAAAAGGAGGACGTCACATGAGTTTCACGATTACGCCGAAAGAGCTGAAGGCTCGGATCGATAAAGGGGACAAGTTGGTACTCTTGGACGTGCGGGAGCCCTGGGAAAACCAGCTTGCCAAGCTGGACAACTCCACCCTCATTCCACTTGGCACCTTGCCCAATTCACTGTCCAAGCTGGACAAAGATACTGAGATTATCGCCTATTGTCATCATGGGATGAGAAGCGGAGACGCGACGGGGTTTCTCCTTCAGCAGGGCTTCTCGAACGTGAAGAATCTGATCGGTGGAATCGATGCCTGGTCAGTCCAAGTCGACGGGAGTGTTCCCCGTTACTGATGGACTGGGATCTCATTGACCATCCGCCACCAGTCTAGTCTAGTAGGTATTTAAAAACTTCATGCAGGTCAAGGTTGAGGCTCAGGTTGAGAAAACCAACCCCTCAACTCGTCCTTAACCTCGACCTTAACCTGTTCGGTTTTACTCGCTGTAGTCTTGCAGTGTGAGCAGCTGGGCTTACCGGTTCTTCCCTTGGAAAAATTCCACAGTCTGCTTGAGCCCTTCGGCGAGGCCTACCCGGATATCCCACCCAAGCTCTTGTTTGATCCTAGAGGGATCAACCACACTGCGGATCTGTTCGCCCGCCTTCGCCGGCCCATGGACCTCCTTGACATTGGAACCGGTCAAACCAGCCAGCATGCGGAACAACTCATTGACGGACGTCTCGGTCCCAGTTCCCACGTTGTAGACCCCGTGTGCGTCTTGCCTCATGGCAGCCAAGTTCGCCTCAGCGATGTCTTCGACAAAGACGAAATCTCGAGTTTGTCGCCCATTTCCATTGATAAGGGGCTGCTCGTTGTTCAGCATCTTTTGAATAAAGATTGCGACCACCCCGGCTTCTCCATCCGGATCCTGCCTTGGCCCATAGACGTTGGCATACCGCAGGCTCACGACCGGGATTCCACTGACCCGCTGAAAATAGGACAAGTAATGCTCGCCGCACAGTTTACTGATGCCATAGGGCGAGAGCGGGTTGGTCCCATGAGATTCATCGGCTGGGAACGTTTGCTGTTCACCATAGATCGCTCCACCGGATGAGGAGAACACGACTTTTCGGCACCCATATCGAACCGCTTGGTGTAACAGGTTCATGGTTCCTAAGACATTGACTTGTGCATCGAACATCGGATCGTCGACCGAGCGCTGAACACTGATCTGAGCGGCAAGATGGAGCACAATATTGGGACGTTCATTGCGAAAGACTCGTTCAAGTCGCCACCCACTGCTAATATCGGTTTTGTAGAGGCTCGCGGCACGATTCACATTCTTCCGCTTCCCCGTGGCCAGATTATCAACGACGACAACTTGATGTCCTTCTTCAACCAGCCGATCCACCACATGTGATCCAATAAATCCGGCGCCGCCTGTCACGAGTACTTTCATTGGCCCTCCTGAATGAACACTCCACCGTTCCGACACTCCTTACATACCACGAAACGCCGCATTGGACTCGAAGATTGCTAAAAATTCCTGATTGCCTTTTTTCCCTTTAATGGGGGACTCAACCGTCATCATTGTCCGTAGGCCCATCTCGGTCGCAAACCGTATGACTCGCTGAACAGCTTCCACTCGCTGTATCTCATCACGCACGATACCCCCACGACCCACTTGGCCCTTCCCCACTTCAAACTGCGGCTTGATCAACGCAATGATGAAGGCTGGAGAACGCAGGAACGGGAGAACGGGAGGAAGGACCTTCGTCAACGAAATAAACGAGACATCAATCACCACGAGATCAACCAGTTCAGGAACGGCAGACGGAGGGAGATATCGAATATTGGTTCGCTCGATCAGCACGACGCGGGGATCTTGCCTGAGTTGCCAGTCGAATTGGCCGTAGCCCACGTCTACCGCGTAGACCTTCGCAGCACCACGTTTGAGCAAGCAGTCTGTAAATCCTCCGGTCGAACACCCGACATCGAGGCAAATCAGGCCTTGAGGATGAATCGAGCTGGAGGCTAGAGCCGCTTCGAGTTTTTCGCCGCCTCGACTGACGAACGGCTGGGCCATTCCGCTAATTTCGATGACAGCATCAACGGGGATTACCCTCGACGGCTTGTCGATGATCACCCCATTGCACTTGACTTGACCGGCAAGAACCATACGGACGGCAGCATCCCGACTCTGCGCCAATCCTTGCACCGTCAATACATGGTCACAACGATCTCGCTCACGCCGTGTGTGTGTACCCATGAGAATCAAACGAGAGGAGAGACCAGAGAAACCGATGGTCAGGAGGTGATCTCTTACCGATCTTCAGCGGAACCTGGCACACAAATGTCATCGGAGGTGAAGGCCCGTAACTGCTTTTTGCCGTTCTTATCCTGGACGAGCACCTCAACTTTCCGTTCAGCCTCCTCCAACACTTTGAGACAATTTTTGGAAAGCCGAATCCCCTCCTCAAAAATTTTCAAGGACTCATCCAATGGCAATTCGCCTTTTTCCAGCTCACCCACGATGGCCTCTAATCTGGCCATCGCTTGCTCAAACTTCACCCCAGCCACCAGATCTCCTCTTCGCCAAAGGACCGCACATTATAACGAAGTCTCAGCCCGCTTTGAAACTGCCGACTCCAGCCTGACTTCCTCCACCGTACAGCGAATCTGTCCCCTGGCGAGACGGGCCAGAATCTCGTCACCGACAGAGACTTGCCCAGCATGACGGATGACTTGTCGTCCAGGCATCGTCTCGAGAATTCCGTAGCCACGATCTAAAATAGCCAGCGGACTCAATGCGTTCAGTCGGCTCAGCGAAGCATGGGCATGTTGGACCTTCCGCATAAGGCCATGGTTCACAGCGGCAATCAACCGCGAGTGCAATTGTGGAACCATGACCAAATTTCGACGCACGTCGAGCGCCGGACTCTTCAACATCAGCGCGTGAGTCCAAGCCTGCATCGTCACCATCGCGTGCTTCAGTTGTGTACGGACCGCTTCTCGCATACCTGCCACAGCACCATCCACCCGCTGCGCTTCTTGGAGAATCCGGAACCGGATGTTGTTCAAATAGGCAAACAGCAGATCCAGACGCTGGTGCTGCTCCAGACAATGCGCATTCATGGCTTGGCAACAGCGGGAAGTCAGCGTGCCCAATCGCTCAACGATGTCGTTTAGGACTGGGGCTACCAATGCAGCAGCAGCAGATGGTGTTGCAGCCCGCACGTCTGCCGCAAAGTCGGCGAGTGTCACATCCGTCTCATGACCAACGGCCGAGACGATGGGAACCCGTGACGCCGCGATGGCTCGCACAACGACTTCTTCGTTGAAGCTCCACAGATCTTCTAACGACCCTCCACCCCGCCCAACGATGATCACATCGACACCACCCAGCTGATTCAGTGCATGAATGGCGGCGACGATCTGTTCTGCTGATCCATCCCCCTGCACCTGGACCGGTGCAATGATGACTCTCAAGATAGGACAGCGACGATACAATACCGTGAGCAAGTCCTGAATCGCTGCCCCGGTTGGGGAGGTCACGATGCCGACGGTCCTGGGAAACTCCGGTATTGGCTGCTTGCCGTCTTGATCAAAAAGGCCCTCGGCTTCTAAGCGACGTTTCAGTTGTTCGAACGCCAGCTGGAGCGCACCACGCCCTTTTGGTTCAAGATGATCAAGAATGATCTGATATTCTCCCCGCGGCTCATACACGGAGAGACGGCCCCGCACAATGACCTGGAGGCCTTCCTCCAAACCGAAGCGCAGACGAACAGCTGCCGAACGGAAGATCACCGCCCGAATCTGACTCGCCTGATCTTTGAGGGTACAGTAGAGATGCCCGGAGCCTGGTGCGCGCAGGTTCGAGATTTCTCCCTCGAGCCATACCTCAGCGAAGTCGGTTTCGAGAGAGGCCCGAACCATGGCCGTCAGTTCCGAGACCGTGAGAACCTGTCTCGAGGTCAGCTCAGCAGGCGAATGGGCCGGACGAGAGTAAGTATTCGTGAGCTCCCTCTCTTGAATCTTGATCGATCCTCACCGATTGCTGCGATGTTGATACCGTGCGAGTCCACAACCTCTCGCAACGTGGCACCTAATCGAGCACGCGAAGTCGCTCAAACGCGATCGCCTTGCCCAAGCGAGGATCAAGCTCAAGCAGCACGGCGCAAAAAACGGACGGTCCTGATGCGACTTCAAACCGCCGCGGCATTGCGGTCAAAAATTTCTCGATCGCTAATTCTTTTTTGACTCCGATCACCGAATGGATCGGCCCCGTCATGCCGATGTCCGTGATATATGCCGTGCCCTTTGGAAGGATCTGTTCATCAGCCGTCTGCACATGCGTATGCGTCCCGAACACCGCAACTACCTCTCCATCCAAGAAATGCCCCATCGCCATCTTTTCCGAGGTGGCTTCCGCGTGAATATCGACGATAATCGCTGAGGTCTCTCGCTTTAATTTCGATAACTCGCGTTTTGCCGTCTGAAAGGGGCAATCGATCGTCGGCATATACACCCGGCCCATCAGCTGCAGTACGGCCAACCGCTCCCCACCTGCCGTCTCGATGACGACACTCCCGTTACCCGGTACTCCAGCCGGATAATTGGCCGGACGCAACAACCGGCGCTCCCGAGAAAAGTACTCGATCGTCTCTTTCTTGTCCCACGCATGATTTCCCGTGGTAATCACCGAGACGCCCGTATCGAATAATTCTTCGGCCAGCTCGCGCGTGACCCCAAACCCTCCGGCGAGATTCTCACCGTTGGCAATGACCGCATCAATGCGATGCTGGGCAATGAGCCGAGGCACTGCCCTGGCCACAGCCCGTCGGCCAGGCTCCCCCATGATATCCCCAATACAGAGGACTTTCATTTGGCGTATTCCACGTATCGGCTTTCTCGAATCACGGTGACCTTGATCTGTCCTGGATAGGTCAACTCCTGTTCGATCTTTTTTGCCAGCTCACGCGAGAGCTGGAACGATTCCGCGTCCGTGATGTCCTCTTGCCTTACGATGACACGAATTTCTCGCCCCGCTTGAATCGCATAGGCTTTCTGTACCGCCTTATGCCCGGTCGCCAGGGATTCCAGTTTTTCCAATCGCTTTACATAGGACTCCAGCGCTTCCCGTCGCGCGCCAGGACGTGCCGCCGATAACGCCTCGGCAGCGGCCACCAAGACGCTCTCCGGGCACATCGGCTCCACCTGTTCATGGTGCGCGGCGATGGCGTTTACAATTTTCGGAGATTCTCCATAC
>CAZOHW010000147.1:0-9622 GCA_964579525.1 uncultured Nitrospira sp.
TCTTCGTGCCGATTGCCATCGGCTCGGCCTTTCTCATCACGATCGTGAGTAAGAAGTATCTGCACAAGAAGCTAGCGAATGAACAACCGGGGCCACATGCTGATAAGACGGAGCAGTAACGGAAATATCACTCTTCAGTTGCCGGAGATCGGACTGTTAGTAACACTCGGCCCTTGTCCGTAAGATGCAGATACCTTCAGCGATCTGCCAGAACCTTTGCCAGAAACCGTCCGGTATATGATGTCTCAATCTTCGCGACCTGTTCTGGTCGGCCTTCAGCAATGATCTGTCCTCCTGCCGCACCGCCTTCTGGGCCGAGGTCGATGATCCAATCTGCCGATTTGATGACATCCAGATTATGCTCAACCACCACGAGCGTGTTCCCGGCGTTCACGAGTTTATGGAGCACGGCGAGGAGTCTCTTGATATCTTCAAAATGGAGCCCCGTTGTCGGCTCGTCCATGATGTAGAGCATGTCTTTCGCTGAGGCATCTTTCAGTTCGGCCGCAATCTTCAATCGCTGAGCTTCACCACCAGAGAGGGTGGTAGCGGATTGGCCCAGGCGGAGATAGCCAAGGCCGATAGAGGAGAGCAGATGCAGTTTATCCAGTAGCTTCGGTGTTCCGGTAAAAAATGAAGAGGCTTCTTCCACGGTCATGTTGAGCACATCAGCAACGTTCTTCCCGCGGTAGCGGATCTTCAAGATCTCTGGTTTGAAGCGCTTGCCTTCACAGACCTCGCAGGGTGCATAGATGTCTTCAAAGAAGTACATCTCCAACTTCTCGACGCCACTGCCCTCGCAGCGTTCACAGCGCCCACCTTCGGCGTTGAACGAAAAGTGTCCTGGTGTCAGCCCCTGCCGTTGCGCATCTCGCTCCACAGCGAAGAGTTGACGGATCTCCTCGAAGGCTTTCAGATAGGTGATCGGGTTGGAACGTGGCGTACGCCCAATCGGCTGTTGATCGATCAGGCGGATGCCTTTGAGATGCTCGATGCCTTTGATCGCTTTGAATCGCCCCATGGGAAGGGATTCCACACGAAAGGCCCTGGCTACGGCTCGATAGAGCGTTTCTTCAACCAGCGTGCTTTTGCCAGAACCAGACACGCCTGTGACACAGATCAACATGCCAAGGGGAATGCGGATAGAGAGATCTTTTAAGTTGTGTTCCGTCGCCCCTGCGAGCACCAGCATCCTGCCGTTCCCATTTCGCCGTGAACGAGGTTGTGGGATCTCCTCTTCACCACGTAAGTATCGGGCAGTCGTGGCTCGACGGTCTCGAAGGAATTCCTTCGTTGGGGCCGCACAGACGATCTCACCACCCTTCTCACCTGATTGTGGCCCCAGCTCGACAAGGAAATCGGCTGACTCGATCATGCAGCGATCATGCTCGACGACTACGACGGTATTGCCGGTCGCTGCGAGATCTCGGAGGATGCCGGCGAGCAGATCTGTGTCCCTCGCATGGAGCCCGATTGTCGGTTCATCGAGGACGTAGAGTGTGCCGACCAGTCGCGAACCAAGTTGATTCGCCAATGCGACTCGTTGCGCTTCACCACCAGAGAGGGTCTTGGTCTGTCGGCTGAGTGTCAGGTACCCAAGGCCAACGCGCTGGAGAAAGCCCAGCTTCGCCTTGAGCTGCCGGAGAATATCCGATGCGATCTCCTGTTCAGATTGGCGTAAGGGGAGTGAGTCCACCCACTCTGCCAGACTCTCTACTGTTCGTTCCGTCGTCTCGTGAATATCGCTGCCGGCGATCTTGACGAAGAGGGCATCCGGTTTCAAGCGGCTACCATGGCAACCGGGGCAATCGAATGGGGTGCGGTAGCGGCTGAGGAAGACACGGACGTGCAGCTTGTACCGCTTGCCTTCGAGGTACTCGAAGAAGTCGTGGATGCCGTCGAAAGATTTGGCGCCTTCCCAGAGTAACTGTTGCTGATCTGCCGGCAGCGATTTGAAGGGGGTCTCGACGTCGACACCATGTTTTTTCATCGCGCTCAACATCTGCTTCTGCCACCAGGCCGAACTGGGTTTGCTCCAGGGCTCAATCGCTCCTTGGGCAAGGGACTTGGTCCGATCGGGGATGACCAGCTCCGGGTCATACCGCAGCACGTTCCCGAACCCTTTGCATTCGGGACAGGCGCCGAGCGGATGGTTAAATGAAAAGAGAATCGGCCGGAGTGGTTCAAAGGTCCGTCCGCAAGTCTGGCAGAGAAACTGTGTGCTGTAAGACTGTCGTCCATGGTCGATGATATCCACGGAACAGCAGCCCTCTCCTTCGCGAAATGCGATTTCGGCTGCTTCGACAAGTCGAGTGCGGTTGTCTTCTCGGATCACGAGACGATCCAGGACGACGTGAAGTGATTGAGACTTGTGGAGTTTCACCTGTCCTAATTCGTGCAAATCGATCACATCATCCTGCGTTTTGAGCCTGGTGAATCCGCGGGTCAGGAGCGATTGGATAAACGCCGCCTCTTCTTTTGGCTTGGGAGCGGCAGTAGGAAACAGGATCATGGCCCTGGCATCAGGCCATCGCTGAAGTAAATCATCAGCCACGGTGTCCGGCTGAAACGAGCGACCTTCTTGCTTGCAATCGGGGCAGGTAGGTTTGCCGATCTTGGCGAAGAGCAGACGGAGCAAGTCGGCGATCTCCGTCGTCGTACCGACCGTCGAACGGGCCGTTCGCACCTGATTCTTCTGTTCGATCGCAATGGCCGGACGGACATTGATCAAGCGATCCACATCCGGGCGCGCCACCTTGTCGAGAAACATGCGGGCGTAGGTGGAGAGCGATTCCACATACCGCCATTGGCCTTCCGCAAAGATCGTGTCGAAGGCGAGTGAGGACTTGCCGGATCCGGACACGCCGGTAATAGCCGTGACTTGATTATGGGGAATCTGCAGCGAGACGTTCTTGAGATTGTTTTGCCTGGCTCCCTCAATGACGAGGTGATCCGTTGAGGGGGTGGGGTTCAGAGGGTTCGACACGGTGATCGCTCCAATAAAGGATTGACCGAACATGGTAGCAACAGTAGAGAGTTGGTTCAACGGCGGAGAATTGTCCCGATCTCCGTTTGTGTGGTTCGAGAGAGTTCACCGCAGTCGTCAATAGGCCTGTCGATTGGCCTGCCCTGAGGCAATCGAAAGGTTGTCTTTGTCTGACAACAATGTAGAATGCGCCCCTACGTAGCTAGACGGAGTCTTCGTTGATTTATGAGCAGCATCTTCCTGAGCCATAGTAGCAAGGACAATTCTATTGCCAAACAGGTTGCGGCTCGACTGGAACAATGGGGCCACCAATCCATCTTTCTCGATTTTGATCCAGAGAACGGGATTCCGGCGGGGCGGGATTGGGAGAAGGAATTGTATGCGAAGTTGCGCGAATGCCGAGGGGTGATTGTTCTCTGTAGCCATGCCTCCATGGCATCCCGCTGGTGTTTTGTGGAGATCGCCTATGCCAAGTCGCTGGGCAAAGAAGTATTTCCTATTAAAGTCGATGATTGCGAAGTCGATCCCATTCTCACGGCGAAACAGATTATTGATGCTACCGCTGAATGGGATACAGCTTACAAACGCTTGGAGAAAGGACTCCTTGCCGCAGGACTCGACCCCAAAGACTTTTTCGACTGGGACGGCAGGAGGTTACCCTATCCAGGTTTGCTCGCCTTCCAAGAGCAGGATGCCGCCATCTTTTTTGGACGCGACAAAGAAATCCGCGACGGGCAAGCCCTGCTGAACCGCTTGCAACAGTTCGGTGGACCTCGCCTCACCCTGATGTTCGGAGCCTCGGGCAGCGGCAAGTCCTCCTTGATGCGTGCTGGGTTGCTACCTAGGCTGAAGCGAGATCCACGCTGGATCGTGCTCGAGCCATTCAGGCCGCGCAAGATCCCGATTGACCAACTCGCCACGGTCCTCAGCCAACGGTTCAGCCAGATGAAGGAATTGGGGAAGGGTACGCCAACGGACGTGGCGTCTGTTCGGAGCCGAATCCGATGGGAGCAGCCGAACTCAAAGCAGTCTGTCGATACGTTCTTGGAGTTGATCAAGGAATTGCGCGAGAAGGCCGGGGAACCAGCCGCGACTGTGCTCCTTATGATTGATCAGTGTGAGGAGTTTCTGACCGTCGGTGCCAATGACGAGGGAAATCGGTTTGTGGAATTTCTCCGTACCGCGCTAGACCGTGACGACAGCCGCCTCATGGTATTGGCGACGTTGCGCTCGGATTTTCTTGGTTCGTTTCAGGACCACCAGGCCATGCGGGGACTGCGAGTCGAACCCTTTCCCGTACCGCAGATGCAGGTCGACGACTTCGCATCGGTGATTGAGGGGCCAGCAAAGCTCGCCGGTCTTGATCTAGGACCGGGTCTAGTTCAGGCCATGATCAACGATACCAAGACTACGGATGCCTTGCCCTTGCTCGCCTTTACACTCAGCGAACTGTATGAAGGCTTCGGCAAAGACAAGCGTCTGACGCTTGGTGATTATTGTGACAAGCTCGGGAGGCTCGATGGGTGTATCGCGAGAGCGGCGGAGACAGTCCTGAACGCCAAGTTATTGACAGAACAAGAGGATTCAGATCTCCGTACGGCATTTCTATTGATGATACGGGTGGTCGACAACGAACAATATGCGAAGCAACCGGTTCAGTGGAACAACCTGCCTGTTTCCGCCCATGAAGTACTGGAACGTCTCGTCACCGCTCGTCTGTTAATTTCGAGTGGAGATGAGAACGGACGGATGCTTGAGGTGGCTCATGAAGCTCTTTTCCGCGCCTGGCCCCGTTTGGTGGAATGGCTGAAGGACAACAGCGCATTTCTGGTCTGGCAGCAGCGGCTGAACACGTTCAGAAAAGAGTGGAACGCAAGTCAACGGAACAAGCACCGTCTCCTCAGTGGATGGACATTGGACGAAGCAGAGGAGTGGGTGAAACAGAAACCTGAGCTGCTCTCCTCTGATGAACGTCAGTTTGTGGAAGTCAGTCAATCTCGGCGCACCAAACAACGCGTAATCAAACGCATTGGTGAGGTTCTCGTGGTTTGCTTGTTCGGCGTGGCGATCTTGTTCTGGATGCTCTGGCAGAAGGGCTACAACGTCGATCAAGCCGGACTCTGGATTAAGTCGTGGGTTGTGAGCATTCATGTGTTGCCTGAGGTTGTGAACATTCATGTGTTGCCTGAGATGGTGCCGATTCCAGGTGGCACGTTTCAGATGGGCGATGTCGAGAAGTTGAGAGACTCATGGCGCAATCCGGTGCATCCGGTGACGATCAAGGCGTTTAAGCTCGGCAAGTATGAAGTGACCTTTAAGGAGTACGATCGGTTTGCGATTGATACAGGACGACGTTTGCCAGAAGACCACGGGTGGGGCCGTGAACACAGACCGGTCATCAACGTGTCGTGGGACGATGCGAAGGCCTATGCAGAATGGCTATCAGAGAAAACCGGAAAGCACTATCGGTTGCCGACGGAGTCGGAATGGGAGTATGCAGCACGGAGCGGTGACAAACAGGAAGTCTGGGCAGGCACCTCCAAGGAGGCCGAACTTGGAAGGTACGCGGTCTTCCAAGGCAATTCGGGACACCGTACTGCAAAAGTTGGCTCGAAAGAACAGAACAGCTTCGGGCTCCATGACGCCAGCGGCAATGTCGATGAATGGATCGAGGATTGCGCACATGATACCTATCAACAGGCACCGACGGACGGATCAGCTTGGCTCGAAGCCGATGGAAGCAACTGCGAGGAGCGAGTGATCCGGGGTGGGGCCTGGCTCACCAAACCGGTGTCCCTGCGTGTCTCGGGCCGGTACTGGTACCTCCACGACTACTGGGTCTACTATATTGGCTTCCGTCTTGCCCAGGACATTGAGCCGTAACCCTTTGCGCTATCAATCTGTGGATCGTTTGAGAATTTGACACACTCAACAAAGAGTTAGCCAATTGACGAGCGGATGGAGTACTTAACCAGGAGGACGCATGATTCTGTCGACGACGAACAATCTCGAAGGGAAGAAAACGGTGAAGTATCTGGGATTGGTCTCCGGGGATGCGATTCTGGGAGCGAACATCTTTCGCGATTTTTTCGCGTCGGTTCGCGATATCGTCGGTGGCCGATCAGCAGCCTATGAAAAGGAACTGCGGAAGGCCAAGAATATTGCGCTGGAAGAAATGCAGGAACAGGCCCAACACTTGGGGGCCAATGCGATCATCGGGATCGATATCGATTATGAAACTATCGGTACCAACAGCAGCATGTTGATGGTCAGTGCCAATGGGACGGCGGTCGTCGTGGAGTAGCAGGAGACTGAACATGGCCGCCAGCTTCGTTCTCGCCTCACTGTCAAGCGTGTGAAACATATCCCGTGAAGCGTCGTTCGCTTGCGAAATACGAGATACGAGTACCGAGGAACGAAAGTGCGGCCTTTTTGCGCATCCCAGCGCCTGCGCGTCAGCGAGCTGAATCACATCAGCCACAATTTGCTCTACCTCTGCGGCAACCTCAGGCTGCCAGCTGGCGAGCTTATCCAAGGTCTAGCAAGTTGTGTCATGCGGTCAGGCTCACATGGTTTTCGAGTCGGCGCAATTGAAGACTATATCGGAATTAGAAGACATAGATTTATTGCTTCCATCACGACGGTCTTTGGTGTTCCGTACTTGGTCACGATGGATCGCTCAGCCTATTTCTGTGAATACCACCGATAGCCTTTGTTTTCGGTGAATTGGGCTTTCGGGGCGCCGCCGGGTTTTTCGAGCAACAGCACCTTGAAGTCTTGAAGGCCGAACCACGCTGGATCAGCGAGGTCATGGTAATGGAGGCCCTGTAGTTTAGGGAGGAGATCGCCCAAAGTCTGCTGGAGTTCCTTTTCGCTGTAAGCCCGTACGGCGAAGGGATGATTGATGGCCTGGCAAAATCGCTGGATGGTATAGGTGGCACCGGTGCAAAGAACTTTCGTGTCAGGCGTAAGCCCTAGAAACTGAGGAAGGGACAGATACCGTTCTTGGAACCCTAGCCAGCGCACGGCTTGACGGAGGTGATGGTATTGCACTTCGTACTCCGTATGTCCCGGAAGCTTCACGGGCGCCGGCCAACCTGTTTCAATGCCGAATTCGGTGAGAAACGCTCGGCCACCAGGTTTGAGGACTCGCCACAATTCGGCGACAAAGCGGATCGGTCCTAAGTTAAAGATCACCGAGTCTGGTGGAATAGCTTCGATGGGCAAGCGAAGCCGCCTGATCCAATCGAGCGCTTCTTGATGTTGCACGGTTGCTCCGACCCCTGACGTGAGTTCCTGCTTGCTCAGCTGCACCGGCGTCATGTCGGCCATATTTTCATTGTCGATCACGAGATCGATGGAGCGGTCGGCAAAGGGCAGCTGTTCCGCATTGGCTCTGGTGCCGGTGACAGTCCATCCGCCGGCTTTGGCTCGAGCGACTTGGAGATGGAGGAACGGCTGTGTGATATCAAGCGAGAGGTAGGTGATCCCCTGCTTTTCAAATGGGAGCAGATCTTTTCCGAGCTCTTGCGCGAGGTACCCGAGGCCGCCACCGATCTCCAGCAGGACTTTCGGTTTCGGATTGAACCAGCCAAGTCGCCGAAGCTGCCGCATGAGCAGTCGGCCGTAAGTCAGACCGCCCAAGGCCTCGCTTGGCTCTCGGAAGAGGTGGGAGACGGTGGTTTCGATCAGATCGAAATGACGGTCATCTTCTTGACGCTGGGTCAACTCATAGTGATGGAAGTCCTCAAGGTGGTCTTCGCCTTCAAATCCTTCTTGCCCTGACCACCCTTCGCGGACCTGTTGCAGCAGCAGATCCCACTTGGCTTTGTGTCGATGGCCTCCCGGCGGTTCGGATCCGAAGTAGCAGAGGGAAAAGTTGTGGGTGGCCCATCGTTCGAGATGCCACTGCCCTGGCTGCCCATCCGGCCCGCAGATCTTGGCGCCATATTGTTCAAGGAGCGTCCCGACTGTCGTATGGCCGTTCATGGCTTTGAGCAGGTCCAAACCGGTACGGTTCAGCCGGATCAGCGGCAGATTGTCATCGAGCGGGGCCAGCCACCATTCGTCTGGTTGATATTGATAAGCCACAAGATCCGGAATGTGCCAGGCCAGTAAGGTCAGCCGGTCTCCGGTCAAGCTCAATGGTTCATTGGCAGCAGCGGGTTTCATGCGGATGCGCTTTCCGTAATGGACATTAATATGCTGCTGGAGCGATCAACGATCTGCATGCTGACAAGAGATGGTGTCTTACAAATGCGCGGGTGTGGATGAATCATCCGTCACGATCAGCTGTCCCCGCATAATGGGATGGATACCACAGTGATAGGCATAACGGCCAGGGGGGAGACCCGAAAGGATAAAGTGCCCTCCTGGTGGCACCGTGCCTGAGTCAAAGAGGCAGGGGCGTTCATCTTTCAGGCAATCGCTGTGTGTCACGGTATGGTGAGTTGGTGTCGGATTTTCCCAGCGGATGGGTGTGCCGCTGGCCACGGTTGCGGCGGCCGGAATGTAATAGGGTGATCCATTTTCCATGAGAATCTCTGTAGTTTGGGAGAGGTCCAGCGCTGGTCCGCCCAGGGCGGCGAGGATCACGGTTACGAGATAGAGTCGGTTCACTGCGGTCTCACTCTTCGTGTATTTGGTCTCGCTGTTCCTTATAAGGAAGTACTTAGAAGGTGCTGGTTCAGCGCTTATATAAAACCATTTTACCATGGGAGATGGGCAATCTGCTTCTGATGTTCAGGGCCGACCAACCACAAAGGGGCACTATCAAATTTACAGAAGATGATCGAATTGTGGAAATTACGAATGAGTGGTTGCAAGAGGTCGTTCGTTCATGCTAGATGGAGGCGCGTGAGGTCGCGCTGAACCGAAGAGGAGGAATCAGAATGGCGACGAAGAAGAAGGCCCCCGCGAAGGCATCGTCCAAGGGGAAAAAGTCTCCGGCATCATCAAAGAAAAAGCCCGTCAAGAAGACAGCGGCCAAAGCTGCTTCGAAGAAAGCGGCCAAGACAGGTGTGGCCACACGAAAAACCAAGCCGGCCCCGAAGCCAGCGCCGAAGAAGAAGGCTCCTCAAAAATCGGCGAAGGCCAAAAAGGCCGTGAAGAAGGCGGCTCCCAAGGCGGCTCAAGCAAGCGAGGCTCCCGAGAGAAAATTCGTCGCGGACGATGAGACTCCTCGTAAAGCAATCGCGGCGGCGAAACAGGTTGTGGCACTGGATCCAGAGGATGCCGATCTTGATGAAGAAATGGCCCACGATGACGACGATCTGGAAATGGAGGGTGAGGTAGACGAGGACGATGTCCAGGAAGATCTCGATTTGGATGATGAAGGCAATGGTCTCATCGATAAGGCCGACGATTTATTAGACGATCACGATGACTACCGACATAACTAGTGCCACTGTGCACTGATGGCCTTGCCGCCTGAGCTGCTGGCTATGGTGGGTGGAGGGCTGCACAGCTATTTTTGATCATATTGTGGATTCCTCAAACAGCCGCTGGAGCCAATCAGCTCCAGCGGCGATTGTGTGCTAGCTGTTACCCCTCGCCCTCTGTCATCGATACAATCCCCCGAGCGAACTATTGTTGAGCCCCCGCTATCTCGTAGAGGAACCAATCTATGTGTAAGAG
>CAZOHW010000148.1:0-9594 GCA_964579525.1 uncultured Nitrospira sp.
ATCGAACTGCGGAAGAAGTGATGCCCCGGCCACGCACACGGTGACCAAGAAGATCCAGAACACCGTCACGGCAAAAACAGATTTTCCACCGCTCATGGTGTTCACCGCCGGCGCATCCAAGAGCATAAATATGAATGCTCCAACCATCGCCACGATAAAGAACAGCAGCTGAAAGGAAAATGGCACCTCTTGAGAATGGGCGATACCGGCGAGCCCCACCCCGACGATCAAACCAAGTCCTAGCTTTTTGAATAGATTACCCATGTCAATTCTCGTTACCTCGGTGGATACTCCACACTGTGGTTATTTAGCCACGACAGGGACAGGACTCCCCTCAGGTTCTCGCAACCTGGAAACAGACGGCCGAAGAGCCACTAGCGCGGCCAATGTCACGACCATAATAAAAAACACCGTGATGGCCGTGATCCATCCGGCAGAATACGAGAGAGTCGGAGTAAAGGATTCCGCACTCAGATCAGAGACCAAACTGTAAGTATGGAAATACTTCTTCAGTAGAGACCTGACCGCTCCCATCAAGCCCATGATCCATGTGGACGTAAAGGCCAGAAAGATGAGAACAAATTGAGCAGCAAAATCGATCTTGCCCCAGAGGATCGTCCCCCTCTTAATCGCTCGATTGTACAGAACGAAATTGACGACGGTCACAAACACTAATGTGAGGATGGCTGAGAGTTTGGCTGGCATCGAGGCCAGATAATCCCATCCTTCCGGCAACTTCATCTCATCAGGCATATCAGTACCAGTCGCAACGAACCCAGCGGGAGTCAGCCACACAGCATCACTCAGAAGCATCACGATAAAACCGATCTTGATCACGGTCCGTGCGGAGACCGTCATGGGGACAAATTTCCCCAGCAAAAACGGCGCTAACGCGAGCGGCAACAGAAACGCCAACGACATGGGATCAGGGATCCAATAGCTGTTCATGACCCACATCGTCACTGGGAGCAGGACGATCAAGACAATTGGAGCCAAAATGGTGATCCGAACAGTATCAGCCCCTTCAATCCGTTTCACACTAAGCCAACTGTAGTAATTGATTCCCAAAAACAAGAGCCCGATCATAATTCCCTGGGTCTCAAAAAACATGGAGAGCTGATCGGCCATCATATAAGGACAGAATGAAAAATCGTAATCGCACATCTCATAGGCCAGCAAGAGGCCGGTAAACGGCTGCAAGAGTGACCCTCCGACAGCAATCCAGATGGCCATGAACCCCATCCAATCGTAATAGGCGCGCTCTTCCTGACTCTTTGAGCCCATATACATGTAGGCGGCAATCATCCCCGCGATAAACCCACCGAATGCCACATTCCCGTCGATTCGGTGGAGACTCAACGGAAACCAACTTTGATTGGCGATCTTGTCCCAAAGCGTTGCTGCTGCCATGAAGTCCTGAGGCGAGACGCCCTCAGCCTTTGGTGGGGTATTCATAAATGAGGTGGGGCCGTTAATGACAAACAGAATGAGCAGACACACGAGATTGAGCACGACACCCAAGGCAATGTGCCGCCCCTTGTGCTCCCCTTTCCAAACGTCCCATGTGTAAAGGTAGGCATACATGAGGATTGTTTCAGCGATAAACAGCGCCGGATAAATGATCGCGAACACCACATAAAATTGATTAATGAATGAGGTCGTGAATTGCGGATAGGCAGCGAGCAGAACGAAAATAAACAGACCACCGGTGACAGCCGTCATGCTGAAGAGAATGACCGTCACCTTGGTAATTTCTTTCGCCAGTCGATCATACCGTGGATCTTGCTTCCGGTAGCCCAACCATTCTGCAATCACAACAAAAATCGGTGCGCCAAGGATGAACGCCGCGAACAGAATATGGAGCTGAGCCACAATCCACACCGCCGTGCGGTTGCCTGTATACGGAAAATTCACCGTAGAGCCCCCGCCCTCTTGAGCATAGAGATCAGGGACAGCAGCCACGCACAACGCACAGAACGCCATGAGAGCCAGGAGACTGCTGGAGAATTTTTTCACGATACCTCGATGCCCCCTACCTTATTTAGATGGAACCCAAGTCAGGACTCACTCGTTCGCTACAACTACAGTCCACCTCTCCGGTGACTACATCGCGCCAAACGGTCGCCAGTATCGCAGATTGGCTACGAACTTCAGGATAAGGGATTCCCTTAATCACTCACAAAAAGGACCTGAGATTCGCAGGGCGCACAGATCAGAAAACAGAGACCTGCTTCCGCAGTCTACAAAGCTCATGAGGATTCAACCTCAAACTCTAAGATTCACTTCGCGGTCAATTCAACCCACTGCTTCTTGTCTTCCTGCCACATCTTCCCCGCCAAGCCAAAACTCCGTTCATAGAGCACGAGCTTCCATCGGTCGTCTTCGGACAGCTTGCTCTTCCATCCTTTCATTCTCGTATCCGGTACCCCCTCAGAGATGCGCCAAAACCACACGGCGTCTGAGTATAGTTTCATTCTCTCAGGGTTTCTAAAATCTGTTGCACCAGCCTTGACTGGCTTCCCATCTTTCCCATGGCAACTCGCACAGTTCACATCTGGATTTGACTCTCCGCTATACAGCTTCCGCCCCTCTTCCAGTTTTTGGACGTCTCCCCACCAATCTGTCGGCATGTGCTTATCCGTATACTCTGCGGGCGCCGGAGGTGGAGGGACAATCGGCCCATTACTGCTCTCTCCACCACAGCCAAACAGCAACCCGCTCCACAGAATGGATACAGCCCAGACTGACAGAGCCCACACGGAAACCACTTCTCGATCCATCAGAACTCTACACCTACCCTGCATCTATCCAGACAGGGAGTCGTCAGCAAAAAACTTTCAAGCACTGGTCAAAAGAAAAACGCTTCTGCCAAAGCCTTGTGGCCCCACAAAAGCGTTCATGCCGACATCTGCTTTGCCTACTCCGTACACTGGCCGCCACCTACTTCAACACTCAACAACGTCAAGAACCAGCATCGAAGACTACGATCGTTTCTTCGCTTGTGATTTTCCCTTGGTTGATGCTGACTTTCGCTGCGAGCCAAGAAGCTTCATTCCAGCGAAACCACACACCGCAAGAACCACAAGACCGCTCCCCCACCAGACCCACACCGACGATCCACCCGACTCACAACCAGTCCCGAAATTTACACGGACCTTTCGCTCACTCTCAAGATCTTTTTGATCAAATTCGACTTTAAGATTTTGCTGCTCCCCCTTGGCCTCTACCAACAGGGGATCGCCAAGATTATCGTTATGCAGATGGAACATCGCCTTGTAATAGCCATCCCCATCTGTCTTGACCACCTGTCCGTATGAAATCTTGGTATCTTTTACGAGAACGTCGGTGCTTGCGAGTCCCTTTCCGTCAGGCCCACACACATACCCCTCAACCATAAAACGATGATCCGCTTCATGTGTGGCGTAGGCCACAAGAGGGAGGAAAACACTCAGGACGAAGCTGTAAACGAGAACCTGCAGCCCCGCCGAACTCTGCTCACTGGGTTTCAAACGACATCGCTGCTTTCGTTGCGTGCTCCTTCACAGAAACACGTGCGTGCGCACTCCATTTCGGGCACGCGTTTCTAGCACAGCATCGATTCTTTGTCAATGAAAAGGCTCACTCGTTTCGAGACACCGATACTGCATATACGCGTTGGTGAGGAATGAAAATCTAGACGGTAGGAGAGGCCCTAGAGGTATCCCCGGATGCGCGCATCCGCTTCAACTTTATCGGCTTCCGCACGGCGCTCGGAGTCCTTTTTCGACACCCAGGCTTCCCACGATTTTCCGTTCGCCGTATCTTCCCCGGTGAAGGTGATCGTGGCGATGTCGGAATAGGGAATGCGCCGGACATCCGGTCGGTCGGCTGGGTACAGCTCAAGATAGGAATTGCCGGCGTTCATCTGGCGATTATAAATATATCCGGTGATACGTTCATCCGAACGGAGAGTCAAGGTCACGTCACCGCGGTAGTCAAAGGCCAGTTCGACAGCTTCCGCTGTTTCTTTGGCAGACTCCGGGCTGAACACCCGCCCTTCAAGCGAGCCAGAAATCCCAGCTGCATGGTTCTTCGTGTCAGTCATGGCGAATTACCATCATCCGCAATCACCGGCTGAGGTCCATCCTCACGGCATACCGATTCACGCACACACCACAGCGATACAATCACCGCGAGGTGGGCAAGAGCGTCAGCTTGGCAGTCCGTGCAAATCCAGAAACCGTACTAAAGGTATCTTCGACGGCTGATGCCTCATAGCCGCAATGCACCATACAATCGGCGCACTTCTCATTCCGGCCGGTCCCGTACTTCTCCCACTCCGTCAATTCCATCAATTCCCGAAAGGTATTCGTGTAGCCCTCCTGGAGCAAATAACAGGGCTTCTGCCATCCAAAAACATTATAGGTGGGATTCCCCCAGGGGGTGCATTGATATTCGCGCTGCCCCATCAGGAAATCCAGAAACAACGGGGATTGATTAAACTGCCAACCCGGTTTGGGACGGGAAAGAATCTTGAAAAACAGTTCTCGGGTTCGTGAACGCTTTAAGAAATGTTGCTGATCAGGAGCCTTTTGATAACTATACCCAGGCGAGATCGTCATACCTTCGACGCCCAGAGCCATCATTTCGTCGAAAAAATTTCTCACCCGTTCGGGATTCGCGTCGTCGAATAATGTCGTATTTGTCGTCACCCGATGGCCTCGTTTGACCGCCGCCTTGATGGCTCTCACCGCTACATCATAAACTCCATCTCGGCACACCGCTAAATCGTGCTCGTCCTTCAGCCCATCCATATGGACACTAAAAGTGAGATATTTGGAGGGCTGGTACTCGTCGAGTTTTCGCTCCAGGAGAATCGCGTTCGTACAGAGATAAATATACTTCTTCCGTTCCACTAAGCCCTGAACGATCTTCGCAATCTCAGGATGGATGAGAGGCTCCCCACCTGGGATACTCACCATGGGCGCCCCGCACTCCTCTGCCGCAGCCCAGCATTGCTCGGGAGTCAACCGCTTATCGAGGATATGATCGGGATACTGAATCTTCCCGCAACCGGCACAGGCCAGGTTACACCGAAAGAGCGGCTCGAGCATGAGGACGAGCGGATAGCGCTTTACTCCCTTCAACTTCTGGGAGAGTACGTACGTTGCCACTGTATACATTTGGGAAATCGGAACAGCCATTCCGTTCTCCTTTAGAGTCACCGATGTTGTTGTCTTTTCCGACCTTATATCTGAGCAGCTACATCTCGTAACTGCGCTTGGAGGCACAAGAATGTTCGGGATTGTAACATCTCACCTAGAGCTCGTCAATTTCCTGGCATTCGAGTGCAGTGGGAAACAGCAGAGAGATCCAACTGCTCCACTCCACGTAACGAGGTGTTTATCTCGCGGCGAGTATATGGTTTGCCCTTCGACAGGCTCAGGACAAAGCCCGCCGAAAAGCGAACTTTGGAGGCGCCGAGCGGGTTCGAACCGCTGCATCGCAGTTTTGCAGACTGCTCCCTTACCACTTGGGTACGGCGCCTCGGGAGGCGTCATTATAATCGCTTCGTTTTCAGGAACACAACACAAGACCATCTAAATACGGGCCGAATGCAAACTTTATGACGTGTTACGACCCGTGCCTACGATCAGCGGGGAAGGGCAAGCGTTCGAGAGTGAACGGTATCAGCTGGATTACACTTCGCTGATGGCGCGGGAAGAACCCGACGGTATGTTTTCTCGATGCGGAGCGAGATAACTCCACCCCCCGCTACTCAGCAGCAACCCATACAAGATCAGCATAGCAATACCCAGATGATGAAAACTCTTCAGGGTTTCCCACCTGGCCGAACCCACGACTTCATAATTCAAGACCATGGTCAGGACAATATAGATGCCTAGCATGGCATATCCTGTGCGACCCAAACTGCCGCTCAGTTTTGTGGCAGCAGCCACGACAACAACGGCTGCTGGGATCATCCACACCAAATGTTGATCCCACGTAATGGGAGAAAGGAACAAGGCCAGCATCAAAGTCCCCGCACACTCTTGTGCCCACCGAGGATCTCCTGGGCCCTGAAACTCTCGCCGACCGGACCGCACGAATAGTCCAAGCAGACCGATCGCCGCAACGCCGACAATCGCATTGGCCACTGGTGACGGAAGATCCAACACGGGCCTGTACCCAGGATCCACTTGACGCAGTCGATGAGTCTGTGGATACGTGACAAGATACCGCAGCATGGTGTGACGAAGCGAAAGGTTGGCCTTCTGCAGTTCATTTTCTTGCCGACCTTCTACTTGCCGGTCGAGGACGGAGAGCATCACATTCTTTGTCCACTCGGTGTGATGCTCCCACCAACTGATGGGCCCCATGTAAAAAACCGGCAGCACAATCCACAACACCGTGGCTAACAGGGTGTAAGATGCCAACCGCCACTGCCGTTTCCACAAGAACAATAGGACGAACAGCGCCGGCGTGATCTTGAGCACGATACCAAGCCCAACTAAGGCAGCCCCCAACCATTCTCTCCCAATCCAAATGGCATAGATCCCAGCGCTGAGAATCCCCAAGAGGATAAGATGCGGGCCTCCGTCGTCGAGGTCATTCAAGATAAATTGCAGCGTCAGTGCTCCAGCACCGACACCGAGCAAGAGCAAGCTCCAGCCTTTTCGCGCGGCTGAGCCGAAGATCATACGGTGAAACACCATGATCGTCCCTACTAAACACACGATCGCGACAGCATAGCGGAGGGCTAAGCTTGGGTTTCGCTCTAGGACGAGCAAGGGAGCGAAATAGATGCCGGTGGTCGGCAGATACATGTAGCAGTAGTCGTTCGCATAGAGATATTCCCCGGAGAGAAAACGCCGTCCGATTTCACGATGAATATCGATGTCTCGGAAATGAAACGACCGTCCAAAAGAGATGATATAGCCATGCACCACGGCGGCGATGGTGAGGCTAATTTTCACCAGTCGCTCAAAGAGCGGGGATTTCGCAAATTCGGTGATCCGTTGAAAGAGAGGAGTTGATACCATGGCGTGACGCCAGAGATACAGGACCCATTGCAGGCACGTCAATTGTTTCTTTTGCGGGATGAGCCGAAGAATTCAATCGTTCGAGGAGGGTCGGATTGCTTCCGACACACTTATCGGTGAGGCAAGACAGGAATCTCTTTACCGAGTGTCGAAGGATGATCTGACGCAGGTATCAGCGATTCCCATCCCTCTGAAGTAACGGGCTCTGGAGCATGGCCGTGACCTTCTGCTTCTTTCTCTTTAGCGAGGAGTTCCACTTCTTGGATCAACGTGTTCATTAATTCTTCCATCGGGACCTTCCGGACCAGCTTGCCCTTTTTGAACAAGATCCCCTTCCCTTCCCCGCCGGCGATCCCGATATCGGCTTCTTTCCCTTCTCCAATTCCATTGACGACACATCCAAGCACCGAGACATTCAACGGCGTCTTGATATGGCCGAGTTTCTTTTCCAACTCGTTGGCCATCTTGACCACATCGATTTCAACACGCCCGCAGGTTGGGCAGGCAATGACATTGATCCCTCGATGGCGCAGTTCGAGTGATTTTAAAATTTCAAATCCAACTTTGACTTCATCGACTGGGTCAGCCGCCAGGGAGACCCGCAGCGTATCCCCAATTCCCTGCGAAAGCAGATAGCCAAGACCGATTGAGGACTTGACGGCCCCGGTCATGGCCGTCCCCGCTTCAGTGATTCCGATATGCAAAGGATAATCTGACTGATGGGCGAAGAGCCAATAGGCGTCGATGGCATGATGGACATCCGATGCCTTCAGCGACACTTTCATATTGGTAAAGCCCACATCTTCCAACGAATGAACGGCGTTCAGCGCCGACTCGGCCAGGGCTTCCGGGGAGGGCCATCCATACTTCTCCAACAGCGGTCGTTCGAGCGACCCGCCATTGACCCCGACTCGAAGCGGAATCCCCCGCTCATTCACGGCCTTAATGACTTCTTCCACTTTCCACCAGGCTCCGATATTGCCGGGATTGATACGGACACAGTCGACGACTTGCGCGGCCTTCAAGGCAAGCCGATGATCGAAGTGAATATCGGCGATCAGCGGGACAGTCATCGCCGCTTTGATTTGCGGGAGGGCTTGAGCTGCCTCCTCGTCCGGAACGGCCACGCGGATGATTTCGCAGCCGGCCGCTTCAAGCCGGTGAATCTCCTCGACCGTCGCGTCCACATCGCGGGTGTCCGTCGAACACATGGATTGCACGGAGACGGGAGCATCGCCTCCAACCTTCACCGTACCGACTTGGATCTGCCGGGTTGTGCGTCTCTTAATGTGCATAGAGGGTTTTAGTTCTTCTGATTTTGACTTCACAACTCAACATTCAACACTCGCGCTTCGCGCTCAGCTGCCTTGTTCATCCCCATGGGGAAGATGATGGGCTAACGCACTAGCAGAAAATTCCGACTGAAGAACGGGAGCCTTGCCGGTGAACTCCTTCACACTTTGATAAATCCCTTCGGCGGTCAGACCATATCGCTCCCGTAGCAGATCTTGTGGTCCCTGCTCAATATACCAATCGGGAAGCCCCAGAACCTTGGTTTTGACACCCGTAACCCCAGCCTCTGAGAGGGTTTCCAAAACCGCTGACCCAAACCCACCGATCTTGCACCCCTCTTCAACCGTGACCACATAACGAACCCGTTTTGCTACATCGACAATGAGTTCATGGTCCAGTGGCTTGGCGAATCGACCGTTCACCACCGCTGTCGAGATCCCTTCTTTACTCAGTCGTTCGGCTGCTTCAACTGCCTGCCACACTGAGACACCGATCGCGATGATGGCCACATCCGTTCCATCCTTCAACAGCTCACCTTTGCCGACCGGCAAAGCTTTGGGCGTCTGGTCCATCTTCACCCCCAGACTCACCCCACGCGGATACCGTACAGAAATTGGTCCGTCAAACTCCACGCAGGTTTTCAGCATATGCTGGAGTTCATTCTCATCCTTTGGAGCCATGACGACCATGTTGGGAACATGGCGGAGATAGGCATAATCAAATGCTCCGTGATGCGTCGTCCCATCCTCGGCAACAAGCCCGCCACGATCGATGCAAAACACCACCGGAAGATTCTGAGTCGCAACATCATGCACCACCTGATCATAGGCTCGCTGGAGGAAGGTCGCATACATGGCTACGACCGGCTTCAACCCCTGGGTGGCAAGTCCTGCTGCAAACGTCACCGCATGCTGCTCAGCAATCCCAACATCATAGAGACGATCCGGGAATTCTTTTTCGAAGGCCGTCAACCCAGTTCCCTCACACATCGCGGCCGTAATGGCTACAATGCGCTTATCTTCCCGAGCCAATTTAACAAGAGCATCCATCGCGATAGCCGTGTAGGAAGAACGGGCGGCCTTTTTCGCCGGTGCACCGGTCTCCCGCACGAAAGGTGGACAGGCATGGAACCAGACTGGGTTCTTCACGGCCGGCTCATACCCGATCCCCTTTTTCGTAATGATATGCAGCAGAACCGGGCCCTTCATCTTCAAGACATTCTCGATAGTCGGCAAAAGATGCTCGCAATTATGCCCATCTATAGGGCCGCTGTATTGAA
>CAZOHW010000149.1:0-9580 GCA_964579525.1 uncultured Nitrospira sp.
GGTTTGTACAAGGCGACGGTGCTGGAGCCTGGCGGGGTGACGATCTCAGCTCGAAAACTGTTCGAAATCATCAAAGAATCCCCGATCGGTGACATTGAGTTGACGGCTGCCGACAACAATTGGACCACTATCCAGGCAGGGAAAAGCCAGTTCAAAGTAGTAGGCCTCCCCAGCACCGATTACCCCGCGCTGCCCGCGATCGAACGAGAAGGGTTGACCCCGCTGTCCGGCGATGGACTGTTAGAATTGATCCGAAAGACGCTCTTTGCCGCCGGCGATAATGACGCTCGATATATTTTAAACGGCCTCTTGGTCACCCTCATCAGCACCGACAAGAAGACATCCCTTCGCTTAGTTGGGACAGATGGTCACCGTCTGGCCATTGCGGAACAAGATGTCGGGAAAGCAGTGACGAAAGGTGTTCCACAGGAGATCAAGGCCATCATTCCGAAGAAGGCGGCGCATGAGATTCGACACTTGCTGGAAGAGGGTGGGGATGGCGAACCCCTCATTGGGTTTACAAAGAACCTCATGATCTTTCGAAAAAGCGGTCTGCTGCTGACCTCCCGGCTCATGGAAGGAAATTATCCCAATTACCAGCAGGTGATTCCCAAGGAAAGCGGCAAGCGGGTCAGTGTGAATCGAGCTGAATTGGAAAGTGCGCTACGCCGCGTGTCGGTGTTGTCCAAGGATAAGGCCAGCGCGGTCAAAGTTTCGTTCGACCCTGGAAAAATGACACTCTTCTCCAGCAGCCCTGACTTTGGAGAAGCGACAGAAGAATTACCTGCACGGTATGAGGGTGAACCGATCAACACCGGATTCAACGCGCGCTATCTTCTCGATGTCTTCAATGTGATGGATGGCGAAATGATCACGCTGCAAATGGATACCCCGTTAAGTCCCTGCCTCATCCAAGAACCGGAGAGCCCAGGGTTTAAATGCGTCGTGATGCCCATTAAGGTGTAAGAGGAGCAATCGTTCCTGACTGGCCACCAACCCGATGGTCCGAGACTATCGACGGTGATAGGTCCCACGGCTGAGGATGGGGTCGAAACCCAATGAAATTGTGAGCAAAGACACGGATGGCCACAGAAGAATCACTTCCTGCGAAATCAGACAGTTATAGCGCCGATCAAATCAAGGTCCTTGAGGGTCTTGATGCCGTCCGTAAACGGCCGGCGATGTACATCGGAAGCACCGGTGTCGATGGATTGCACCATCTCGTCTATGAGGTTGTCGATAACAGTGTCGATGAACATATGGCGGGATTCGGTGAAGCGATCGAGGTCACGATCCATATCGACGGAAGCGTGACGGTCACCGACAATGGACGTGGCATCCCTACAGGGATGCATACGACACAGAAAAAGTCCGCTGCTGAAGTTGCGCTCACCGTCCTTCATGCGGGGGGCAAGTTCGAGCAAGGTGCCTATACCGTCTCGGGCGGGTTACATGGAGTCGGTATCTCCGTCGTCAATGCCTTGTCGGAATGGCTGGAACTGGAGATCTGGCAGGATGCCCAAGTGTTCGAACAGCGATATGAACGAGGCAAACCCAATGCACCCCTTGCAGCGACAGGCAAGACCAAACGCCGAGGGACCAAGGTTCGGTTCAAGCCGGATGGACAAGTCTTTGAGACCCTGGAGTTCAGCTTCGATGTGTTGGCCCAGCGGCTGCGCGAACTGGCCTTTTTAAACAAAGGCTTGTCTATCACTCTGAGAGACGAGCGGAAAGAGCCGGCGAAAGAACAGGTGTTCGTCTACAAGGGCGGCATCGTGTCCTTCGTCGAGCATCTCAACGAAGCCAAAACTCCGCTGCACAAGCCGATCTACGTCAAGGTCGAAAAATCGGAAATGATTCTGGAGGTAGCGCTCCAGTACAACGATAGTTATGCGGAAAACCTGTTTTCATTCGCGAATAACATCAATACCAAGGAGGGCGGCACGCATTTGGTCGGGTTCAAAGCCGCGCTCACCAGGACAATCAATAATTACGCCAATGCCAATGACCTGCTCAAGAAAGAAACCGAATCGCTGACCGGAGACGATGTACGAGAGGGTTTAACGGCAGTGGTCAGCGTCAAGGTACGCAATCCGCAGTTCGAAGGCCAAACGAAAGCGAAGCTTGGGAACAGCGAAGTCAAAGGCGTAGTCGAGGCTGCTGTTAACGAGGCCTTGGGCAATTATTTTGAAGAGAACCCCCCAGTTGCGAGAAAGATCATCGGCAAGGCGGTTGATGCCGCCCGCGCTCGGGAAGCGGCTCGGAAAGCCAAGGACCTGATCAGACGCAAGAGCGCACTCGACGGTGGCTCACTGCCCGGAAAATTGGCGGACTGCTCTGAGAAAGATCCCGCCTTGAGCGAACTCTACATTGTGGAGGGAGATTCGGCAGGTGGATCAGCGAAGCAGGGGCGTGACCGCAAGTTCCAGGCGATTCTCCCGCTTAAAGGGAAAATCCTGAACGTCGAGAAAGCCCGCTTCGACAAGATGCTCTCCAGTGATGAGATCAGGACGCTCATTATGGCGCTCGGCACCGGCATCGGTCGCAAGCGAGAAGAAGGTGACAAGTCGGAGAAGGACGCATTCGATATTGCGAAGGCGCGCTACCACAAGATCATTCTCATGACCGACGCCGATGTTGATGGCAGCCATATCCGGACGTTGCTGCTGACGTTCTTTTTCCGACAGATGCCCGAATTGATTGAACGAGGCTATGTCTACATCGCGCAACCGCCGCTGTTCAAAGTGAAGAAAGGGAAAGCGGAACGATACCTGAAAGACGAGGGGGGACTGAACGACTACCTGGCCGACCTGGCAGTCGAGGATGTTGAGCTCTTCATAGAAGGCGCTCAGGGATACGTGACGGGGCGTCGACTCTTGCCCATTCTGAAGAAAATGATCGCTTTTGAAACCTTGCTCAGCCGTCTCAATAAGAAATCGCATGAAGCCGCGATGCTTCGTGCCTTCGTCGATGAACCGGGGCTCGATCGCGACCTGCTCAAGAATCGTGCGGCACTTCAACGATCGGTTGAGAACGTCAAGCGATCTCTCGCCGTGGTGTTCCCGAATGTGACCCCAACCTTCGACGTCCTGATTGACGAAGAGCATCAATCGAACAAGGTCGTCTGCCGACTCCATGCGAGCGGGGTTGCCCATGAGTTGGATGTGACGCATGACCTGGTTGGGTCCGCCGATTTCCGGGAACTCCAGAAACTTACGCCTTCCGCGATCGGATTAGGTCGAGCTCCGTACAAGCTGAAGGCCAAGGGCCAAGAGATCCCGTACCAATCGACCGATGAATTGGTCAGGGCCATCCTGGATATGGGAAAACAAGGCCTCAGCATTCAGCGCTATAAAGGTCTGGGTGAAATGAACCCGGGGCAGCTCTGGGAAACGACCATGAATCCTGAAATACGGACGCTCTTAAGAGTGACCCTTGAAGACCTCACCGGCGTTGATGAGATCTTTACCATCTTGATGGGCGATGAGGTTGAGCCTCGACGCAATTTCATCCAGACCCATGCGCTCGAAGTGCGGAATTTGGACGTATGAGGGTCGGGAAACTCCCGACTAGTGTTGTCGGATGCTCCAAATGGTCATCCGGCAAGGCTGCAGCGAGTGAAGAGGCGAGGCGTACGTTTGCTGGTACATTACGACTTTGAGCGAAGCGAGAACGAAGCCGGTGATCATTTTCAGCATCCGAGGGAAGCATGCCTCCTGATGAACGTCTAGGCCATATCGCGATCGAAGATGAGATGAAGTCCTCCTACCTCGATTACGCCATGAGCGTGATCGTGGGGCGGGCTCTGCCTGACGTCCGTGACGGGCTGAAGCCGGTTCATCGCCGGATTCTCTTCGGCATGAGCGAAATGGGCTTAGCCTCCAATCGAGCCTACCGAAAATCAGCCAAGATCGTCGGCGAAATCATGGGGAACTATCATCCCCACGGAGATTCGGCTATTTACGACACTCTGGTGCGGATGGCGCAGGATTTCAATATGCGATATCCCCTCGTCGACGGCCAGGGTAACTACGGGTCGATGGATGGGGATTCGCCGGCGGCTATGCGGTACACCGAAGCCCGCATGACCAAGCTGGCTGAGGAGATGCTGGCTGACATCGATAAGGAAACCGTTGATTTCGGCCCCAACTATGATGAGTCACGGGAGGAACCACTGGTTCTTCCGACCAGAGTACCGAATCTGCTGATCAATGGGGCGGGTGGCATCGCGGTCGGCTATGCGACCAATATTCCCACTCACAACCTCGCTGAAATTATCGACGGATTGCTCCTCCTGTTGGAGAGTCCCAATGTCACGATTGCCCAGCTGATGCAAAAAATCCCCGGGCCCGATTTTCCCACGGCGGGCTTCATCTATGGCCAGGGTGGTATTAAAGAAGCCTATGAGACTGGACGCGGCCTCTTGACGTTGCGGGCGAAAGTCGTGGTCGAGACCGATGAGCGCACCGAGCGAGAACGGCTCATCGTCACGGAAGTCCCGTATCAAGTGAACAAGGCCAAATTGATCGAAAAAATTGCGGAGTTGATTCAGGACGACCGCATCAAAGGCATCTCTGACTTAAGAGACGAATCGTCTGATCGAGAAGGGGTGCGAGTGGTCATCGAGCTCAAACGGAACGAAATTCCCCTAGTGGTGTTAAATAATCTGTACAAGCACACGCAACTCGAAACCACCTTCGGCGTCATCATGTTGGCGCTGGTGAACAATCGCCCCGAGATCCTCAATCTCAAGCAGATCCTCCATCATTTCCTCGAGCATCGACGCGAAGTCGTCGTGCGTCGGACCGCCTTCGAGCTCAGAAAGGCGGAGGAGCGGGCGCATATTCTGGAAGGACTCAAGATCGCGCTCGATCATCTTGATGCCGTCATCGCGCTCATCAGACGGTCGCAATCGCCTGACGAAGCGAGGGCAGGGTTGATGCGGGAGTTTGCTCTGACCGAGATCCAAGCCACTGCGATTCTCGACATGCGGCTTCAGCGCTTGACGCAGCTCGAGCGGACCAAACTCCTCGAAGAATACCAGGAGGTGCTCAAACAGATTGAATATCTGAAGTCCGTGCTCGCAAGCGAGTCGTTGGTACGCACCATCATCAAGGACGAGCTCACCGAGATTCGTGAAACATACAAAGACGACCGGCGGACACAGATCGTCAAGGAAGAAGCGGAGATCAGGCTGGAAGACCTGATCGCGGCGGAGGAAGTGATCGTGACGATCTCACATGCCGGATACATCAAGCGAAATGCCGTGTCTCTCTACCGGGCTCAGCGACGTGGAGGAAAAGGCAAGATCGGCATGGGCATTAAAGAGGAAGATTTCGTCGAAAATCTCTTCACCGCGTCCACACACGACTCCCTGCTCTTTTTCACCGATGCCGGCAAGGTATATTGGCTGAAGGTCCATGAAATTCCAGAGGCGAGCCGAGCGGCGAAGGGCAAAGCCCTTGTGAATCTCCTCTCTCTGTCAGGAAATGAAAAAGTCACCGCGACGTTGCCTGTGAAAGAGTTCCGGGATGACCGCTATATCGTCATGAGCACGAAGAAGGGCCTTATCAAGAAAACGGAACTGTCTGCGTTCAGCAACCCCAGGCAGGGCGGTATTATCGCGTTGGGGCTTGAAGGTGGCGATCGATTGATCGGTGTTCAGCTGACCGATGGACAGCGAGAGATTCTGCTCGGAACGCGACAGGGCATTACGATTCGATTCAAAGAAGATGAAGTGAGGTCGATGGGTCGAACCGCCCACGGAGTAAAGGGTATTACGCTGGAGGAAGGCAACGAAGTCATCGGTATGGAAACGATCACGCCCGATTCCACCACTTCGATCTTGACCGTCACGGAAGGCGGCTATGGCAAGCGGACGCCCGTGGGTGAATATCGTGTTCAGGGTCGTGGCGGAAAGGGCATTATCAGCGTCAAGACAACCGAGCGAAACGGATTGGCGATCGGTTTCCTACAAGTACGAGACGGCGACGAAATCATGTTGATCGCGGCGCAAGGAAAAGTGCTTCGATGTAAGGTAGATGACATCCGAGAAATTGGGCGCAATACTCAGGGAGTTCGGATTCTGGACCTCGACGGTGAGGGGGACAGAGTCGTTGGGGTTGCCAGGCTCGCCGAATCGGTCGAACGAGAGGACGGAGGGCCGGAAGACGCCCCTGAAGCCTAATCCCACCGAGGCACGCAGTTGGTCCATGCAAGAGCCAGTGTTCCATCCACAGTCTCCTCCAGATCCCAAAGCGAAGAAGCCGCTGGATGTCGTCGTCAAATTTGCGCTGAGCGTGTTTATCGGGTCCTTCGCCTTGATCTGGGGGGGGATGTATCTGAGCCGCCCTGATCGATCAATTCCCCCGTATACGGTCGGTGCTCAGTCAGGTCTTCTTGTCACAACGGACGTCCCACGCGGAACAACCAATGAAGATGATGAGTTGCTGGTCAAGCGCTTTCGAAAGGTCGGCCACGAAACGCATGATTTCGCGCGTATGAAGATCTACCCTACCACCCCTGGCGATCCTGGTGGGCCATACAAGCAGATCATGATTTACGTGTTCGATGACCATGGATGGACTGATCCGGATGTCCTGGCAAGGTATCTGGCTGGAGACGAGGTGGTGGTCAAGGACTATGAAAAGTCCATGCGCGGATACTATCGATTGCAGGATCAAGAGGAAGATGGAGGCCTCGGCCCCATGCCGAAGAACGGGCAGATCTCCAGCGAGACACGGGTCCTGTTTACGGGGCGCGTAACGGATCCCTTACCGATTGAGGCGGAGCCTGAGCGGGGTATCTCGATATCACCTCTTTAAATCGCTCACGGAGAACGGAATCTTGGATGACCTTTGTATGCAATACCAGCTCTGCCGAAGATTCTGCTGACTGAGGCGATTCAGTCTCGCTGGTGAGTATTGTGGGAGAAGTCACGGTTTCATCAGGAATCTCTCCGACACGAAACGAAATGTCTGTGACGGCCCCTGCTCCTGTTTCGGCTTGCAACTTCGTCAGCAATGCAGGCTTCAGGAACGTCAGATGCTGCAGCCAGACAGAGTTTCTGACGATAAGGTAGAGCTTCTTGAAACGAATCTGGGCGGGCCAGGTGTGGGAAGCCATGGGTTCACCTACGAGGTCGTGCCAGCGATGTTGCAACCGAAGTTCCAGCAGTCTCGATTCAAGGCCAAGCCGTTTGGAAAGACCTGAGAGAATGCTGCTGAAGGAATCGAGTGCACCGGGGCCACGCATTGGGCATCATAGGCGCGGGTGGAGAACGAGATCAAGGCATCAGTAACCAGTCATGGCAAAAGAGACAGACGATCAACAGAAAATGGTGGCAACCAATCGGAAGGCCTATCACGACTACTTCATCGAGGAAAAGTTCGAAGCTGGGATCGTGCTCAAGGGTACGGAGGTAAAATCACTGCGCGACAGACGAGTGAACCTACAAGATAGTTATGCCGGCGTCAAGGATGGGGAAGTTTTTCTGTATCACTGTCACATCAGTCCCTATAGTCACGGCAATCTGATGAACCATGATCCGACCAGGACACGCAAACTGCTCCTTCATCGAAAGGAAATCAATAAGCTGCTTGGCAAAACCCAGCAGAAAGGGCTCACTCTCATTCCTCTCCGTATCTACTTCTCAGAACGAGGCCAAGCCAAGGTCGAGTTGGGGTTAGCCAAAGGGAAGAAGCACCATGACCGTCGAGAATCGATCAAGACGCGCGAAGCCGGACGTGAGGTGGAACGGGCGATCAAGGAAAGAAAATAGCGAGGAAAGTCGACTACTGTGACAATCGAATGGCCAACGCCTCGTGGCTCCACCAGGTGAACATAGAGCGAGTGGTCCCTGTAAGACATAGAATTACGCAGTAGAGGTTTTCTCTGACGGGGGGTGAGCGGGATCACAAGTCGGTCTTTCGGTTCGACTGGCAACCACGACTCTCTACGCCCAGCCCCCGTCTCCGTAACTGAAGCTACGTCAGCTTGCTTCGTGGCTTGGTTACCGACTTGCAACCTGCACCATCATATAAATCACGCCGAAGATGCCGGCCAATATAAACACTTCGATGAAGGAAATCATAATAGCTGTTCACCCCCTTTCACGTTTTTATAAATATATACGGCGAACATGAAGCCTCCATGATGGGATCGTGAAGAGTTCTTCATGTGAATGAGTTTGTTCGTATTCAACATCAATGATTCATAGCCTCATTTGGAAAGAGTTGAAAGAGTGGATCCCTCCAAAGTACTGACGAGGAGCAAAATGATGAGAGCAGTAAAAATCGAAGCGGTCGATGACGTTACGCAGAGACAGCTGGTTGAGTCAGGGCCGGTAAACGCAGTGTAAAGACGGAACCTTTGAGCACTTGGCTGGTGACGGAGATGCTTCCGCCGTGGGCTTCCATAATTTCCTTCACGATGGGGAGTCCGAGGCCGGTCCCGGCCGCATCTTTCGCCCGCGCCCAATCCGTTCGATAAAAGCGTTCAAAGAGATGGGGAATATGTTCCGGTTCGATGCCATGGCCCGTGTCCTCGACCGCCACGGCGACTTCCTGACCAACGGCTTTCAGACGAACGGTGACGCTACCGCCGGAAGGAGTGTACCGAAGCGCATTATCGAGCAGGTTGATCAAGGCTTGCTTGAGCCACTGGGCATCCCCCAGAACAGATGGCACTGGTTGCGATTCAAACGTCAACATGATCTGTCGGTCGTCCGCCAAGAGGATCAGTTCATCCACGAGTTCTTGGATCAAAGGCTCCAAGGCGAGCGGCACAAGATTGACGGGAGGCTTGCTGCTGGTGAATTTCGCAAGGGTCAACAGCGGGCGTGTGAGGGCGATGAGCCGCTCCACTTGCTGGAGATTATTGAGAAGCACCTCATGATATTCCTCGACAGTCCGCGCTTTCATGAGCGCAACCTCTAAGTTCCCCTGCAGAATGGTCAGGGGGGTTTTCATCTCATGGGCGGCGATTTCGCAAAAATTGCGCTGCACCTCGCTACTTCGTTGGAACTGATCCAACAACGAGTTGACTGCTTGGGTGAGTCGACGAAATTCACGATAGGGCGAATCCATCACCAGCCGTTTTCCAAGATCGGCCTCCGACATCGTTTCAGCACCGGCACAGAGGGCCTCAATCGGGGCCAGCACTTTCTTGGCCAACCAGAGACTGCCGATCCAGGCGACTAACAGCGTCGCTCCGGATCCGAGGGTGACCAACAGCACGAGGCTGTTCAGTGTTTCCTGGTAGTGGAGCAGTGAGGTCTCTGCCTGCAGGATGTACCGCACGTGGTTTTTTCCAGTAAGAAAGAGAAACAGATGCCGTGCCGGCGTTCCATCCGATGCGTCCTGGGTCTCGAAGAAGATGTTCCGCAGACGGACCTGTTCCACCACTCGCTGGGGGAGCAATGGAATACCGGATGAGTGAGGACTTCTCCACACTCGCGAACCGACGGTCGAAAAGACTAGCACGGCATGGGTGCAATAGGGCAAGACATGTGATTATGACGCACCCTGCGTCGACTCATTGTTCGAGGCACCGTACGTCCCACTGGTTTCGAAGAAGGTCG
>CAZOHW010000150.1:0-9549 GCA_964579525.1 uncultured Nitrospira sp.
GCCTCGCGCGAACTGGCAAGAGCAATATGGTTCTCATAGTGGAGGCAGAAACGATGACAGCGAACCGACAGAAAAGAGCAGGCCGCCTGAGTGGATGGCGCTTTCTGCAGGTGCTGCTGCTCATAGTTGCCGTCGTCCCGGTTACCGCCTCGCGCGCCGACTGCTATTCCCATCAGATCTCACATGCAGGCTGTTGCATGCCTCATCCGTGCGGTTCGCACAGCGTTCCATGCAGCCTTCATGATTGCTGCCAGAAATGGCTGGCAGTCTCCCCGGCGACCGTTTCGCAGGATACTGCCATGCGGTCTTTCCAAGCCGAGCTAGGAGCCACTGGCTTGTTGCTGACGAATGCTTTGTCGAAGAACGGTGCCGAGAGTATTTCTTCGCCATCCCCGCCTCTTCCACCTTTTCTGCGCACCTGCGCCCTGCGAATTTAGTTTCTTTCAGAGTCTTTCTCATTGGCATTTGTCCGCGACGGGTGTGTGCGCCCGGAAGCCCGTCGAAGTGCGCAATCGTTAGACAGCAAAAAGCCATGGCAAGCCCTGGGACTTGAAGTGGAGATCACATATGACTCATAGAAATCAGATCCTGGCAGGATGGATCCTGGCCTTGATTCTGGCAAGTGCCAGTGGAGCCCAGACCGCGCCGCCATTGCCAGGGAAGCAGAGCGCCGACGCTCGGTCTCAGAACTCTCCGCAGTCTTTCGTCTGGGAGTCTCCCGCACGGCTGCGCCATGGTGTGATTGGAGGAACGTCCGGCACCCTGCGCGCCGGTTCGGGAGGAATCGAATTCGTGCCGGCGAAGGGCGCGAGTAAGCGCTGGCCCTTTACCGAGATCCAGAGTCTCGATCTGCAACAGCATCGGGTAATTCTCATTGGTTACGACAATCGCAAATGGCATGTTCCCGGCACCCGGCGGTTTGATTTCAAACTCGGGAGCGATCTGCCGCCAGCAGTCGCAGCCTCGCTCGCAGATGAGATCGGCAAGCCGGCACGAAATGGAATTCCCGACCCCGATGCTCCGGCGGTCGCGGTGATTCCCGTCCGTCGCGATGAGCACTTCGGCGGAAGCAATGGTCTTCTTCGCATTCGCCAGCAGGGGATCGACTACGTTACCGCGCAGCCGGGACAGAGCCGGAGCTGGCGCTGGGCTGATCTCCAGACCTTGTCCAATCCCGATCCCTACCATCTGTTTGTGTTCGGGTACCGGGATAGCTATGCGTTCGATCTCAAAGCGCCGCTTTCCCGCGAAATGTTCAACCACATAAGCGATGAGATCTGGACACACAACGAGAGCGAAATAAAGGTGCGTCCGGCGGCCCTGCCTCCCGGTACACCAACGAACGGCGTACGGAGGGGAGATGAATAAGTTCCCACCATCCATGTTCTGGCTCTCATTGGGATTGTGTCTGCTGTTTCCGGTGGCCTCGATGCCGCAGACCGCCTCCGAAACCTCTCAGGCACCCGTCCAGATTATCGGCAAAGCCCCTGATCGTGACGGTCAACCGAGTGCCGTATCCGGCATTAGTGGGCCACAGATCGCGCTTGGTGATTTGATCAACGAGGCCCTTGCCCGAAATCCTGCCATTAAGAGCGCTGCCGAACGGTACAAGGCGCAGCAGGCGCGGGTGCCGCAGGCGCGGACCCTGCCCGACCCCACCTTTTCCGGGGGATGGATGGGCAACATCACGCCGTTCAGCGTTCAGCAAGGCGATCCGTCGAGTTACCGCGGCCTGACCGTGGCTGAAGATTTCCCTTACCCCGGCAAGTTGAAACTGCGCGGCCAGATTGCGGACCGCGGCGCGGAGGCGGACTGGTGGAACTACGAGCAGACACGGCGTCAAGTGGCCTCGGACGTGAAGGTAGCTTATTACGACTACTTCTATTACACCAAGGCGATTGAAATCACCGAAAAAGACAAGGACCTGTTGCAGAAACTTGCGAGCATCGCCGAGGCGCTCTATCGGGTCGGCAAAGGGATGCAGCAGGATGTCTTCCGGGCGCAGGTGGAGGTTTCGAGGATCGATCAGAAACTGATCGTGCTGCGCCAGCAGGAAGACACAGCGCGTGTGCGGCTGAATACTCTGCTCTACCGCGACCCTGAATCGCCGCTGCCTCCGCCCGCTCCGTTTACTGCGGCGGAATTTCACGCCACCCTCGATGATCTGTACGCGCTAGCGCACCAGAATGATCCAGACCTCGAACGGGACCGGCGAATGATTGAGGGAAACCGCTACGCGGTGAATCTCGCTCGCAAGGCTTACGATCCGGATTTCAGCGTGGGATACACCTACTGGCAGCGTCCATCGATGCCGGACATGCACGGAGTCATGGTGGGGATCAATATCCCCGTGTTTTACCGCACCAAGCAGCGGCAGGAAGTGATCGAAGCCTCCCATGGCCTCATCAGCGCCCAGCGCGACCTGGATGACCGCATGACCACAGTGAATTTTGAGATCAAGCAGCAATACCTCGCTGCCGTGGCGTCGCGGGACTTATCGAACCTCTACTCCAAGGCGATCGTGCCCCAGTCCTCTCTGGCGCTGGAGTCCTCGATGTCGGCCTATGAGGTGGGCAAGTTGGATTTTCTCTCCATGCTTACGAATTTTGTGGACGTTCTCGATTACGAGGTCGGCTATTACGAGGAACTGAGCAAGTATCAAAGCGCCCTGGCGCGCCTGGAACCTTTGGTGGGAACGGAGCTGACGAAATGAAAGGAATCGCTATGAAAATGCCGACCGGCAAGAGCCTGTTCCTGATTGGAGCCGCACTGTTTGTTCTGGGGATCGCGACCGGAAGCTTGGTGGTCTACCGGTATCAGGTCCACGAACGATCTGCTCACCTGGCTACGACTGCATCCGCGCCGCCACAACAGACAGCATCGCAAGGCCCCGCGCCGATGGCTGATATGCCAGGCATGAGTGCAAAACAACCAAGCGCGCAAGAACCGCCGCCAGCGGGCGATATGGCGAACATGCCGGGAATGAGCCCGCAGTCACCAAAGACGCCGGCATCAGCCCCAGCGGGCGACATGGCCAACATGCCGGGGATGGGCGCTTCTAAAAGCACAGCTCAGGGAAATCAGGCTGCATCTGTGGCCTCCACGCAAAACATGGCTCCGGGAACGGTCATGCTGAACCCCTCCACTGAGCAGTTGATCGGTGTCCGTTACACCGAGGTGCGTCGCACGGACATGAAGCGCACACTTCGCACGGTTGGCCTAATCCAAATGAACGAGGAAAAGATCTCGCGCGTACACGTCAAGATCGCGGGGTGGATCGAAAAAGTTGACCTCGATTATGTCGGCAAGCTGGTGAAAAAGGGCCAGCCCCTGTTCACGCTCTACAGTCCGGACCTGGTATCGACAGAGCAGGAATATTTGATCGCGCGCAAGGGGCAGGAGTATTTGTCGAAAGCTCCATATGCCGACGTCGCTTCCGGGGCGGACTCGCTTCTTCGCGCCACGCGGGACCGTCTGCAGCTCTGGGACATCACGGATGCACAGATTCGCACACTCGGAGAGACGGGGAAAGTCGAGCGCACCATGACGCTCTATTCTCCCATCAACGGCTTCGTCATGAGTCGCAATGCCTATGAACAGACCTACGTCACGCCGGAAACCGACCTGTACGATATCGCCGATCTCTCGACTATCTGGGTTTACGTGGACATCTACGAATACGAGGCGCCCTTTGTCCATGTTGGTCAGCCGGCCTCGATGCAGTTGAGTTACTTTCCCGGCAAGACCTATCGCGGACGAGTGACGTACGTCTACCCCACGCTCGATCCGAAGACACGCACCATCAAAGTCCGGCTGGAGTTTCCAAATCCCGATTACGCATTGAAGCCGGACATGTATGCGGATGTTCAATTGAACATCAATTATGGCAGACAGCTTGTCGTGCCCAGCGAGGCCGTGCTCAATGCAGGAACGCGCCAGGTTGTGTTCGTCGCCAAGCCTGGAGGTTATTTCGAGCCAAGGGAGATCACGGTCGGCGATCAGTTCGACGGTCAATATGCCGTGCTGGCAGGACTCAAGCCGGGGGAGAAGATTGTCGCTTCCGGAAACTTCCTGATCGACTCGGAGAGCCGCCTGGGGGCGGCCATGCAGGGAATGGCTGGCATGAACATGTCGCCTAGCAAGAAGTGAGGAGGCGTAATATACCGCTCATTTGTCCTGGCCAGCTTGCCCTGGCCGAAACTCAGGTCAGATTCGACAACGATTCATCGGAGGATGTTATGAAAACGCACAAGAAGCTACTGCCGGTAACGCTTCTCTCGATCGGTCTGCTCTCGGCCGGTACAACCTATGCCTTGCCCAATTTACGGCTTCCTGTCCATGCAGACGTGGCGGCGACGGGATCCGTGGCTTCCCAGATGGCTGAGCATCAACAGGAGATGGAAGCTCTTTATAAGAAACTACAAACCAGTTACGCAGCGGTTCGCAAGGCGCAAAGCGAGGACAAGTCCTGGATCAAAACTCCCACAGCGCTCAAAACCGCCATATCAGACCACCGTGCAAACTTACAGGAGCTTCGCACCGCGGTCCGGGAGCACAAATTGCTTTCGGAAGACTATAAGGCGATGTGTCCAGGCAATCCCGAGGCAGTCAAGGAAATGTCAGAGCACCAAGTGGTCATGAAGTCGGTGCTATACGACTTAGTGGACAGCTTTGATCGTGTTCTGACCATGCGCGATGACGTCAATTACAACATGCTCGGAGATGCACTCACGGACCACCATGAAGCTATGGATAGGTTCGCAGAGTCCATCGACCAGCATAAACAAGACATGGATAAGTATGCGAAAGGATGCCAATAGGGATGCGGGGCTTCCAGAAAGATATCTGTCGCCGGGGCATAGAGAAGCAGAGGGTATGTCCCGGCGGGTAGATAGAGCAGGTCAGGAAAGGGATCGTCTAGCAAGAAGTGAGGTGTCTGATGAGAACGAAAACCATTGTTGCAGGCATTGTCGGGGTTGCCGCGATCATCGCCGCCCTGGCTGGCGCCTGGTATCTCACTTACCAGCGCCCGCCGAAATATTGCCAGCTTTCCGGTCGTCCCATCCACCCACACATGCTGACGGTGGTGCGGATCGGGGGCAAGAAACTTTATGCCTGCTGCGCGCGTTGCGCCCTGACGTATGAACGGCAGACGGGGAAGCCCGTGGAGATTGTGAGCGTGACCGATTATGTCTCCGGACAAAAGATCGACGCCAGGAAGGCGTGGTTTATCGATGGCAGCCGCGTGGAACCTTGCTGCTTGCCAGCCGTCCAGCGCGAAGGGGGCCGGACGCCGTACATTCGTCTCTTCGACCGTTGCTCGCCCAGTCTCATCGCCTTCGCCCGGCAAGATCAGGCGCGCAGCTTTATCACGCGGAATGGCGGCAAACTGACCACATTGAACAAACTCGAGAACCAAGTGAAGTTGCCAAGCCACGGAGTCAGCCATGATTGAAAAAATTATCGAGTGGAGCGCGAGGAACAAGTTCTTCATCTTTCTGGGCGTGTTCTTCGCCGTGGCCTGGGGCATCTGGGCGTTGATGCATACGCCGCTCGATGCCATCCCTGACCTCTCCGACAGGCAGGTGATCGTCTTCTCCGAATGGCAGGGCCGCAATCCCCAACTGGTGGAAGATCAGGTCACATATCCGATCGTGACCGCCCTGATTTCCGCGCCCCACGTCAAAGTCGTGCGCGGCTATTCGTTCTTCGGTCTCTCGTTTATCTATGTCATCTTCGATGACCAGACGGACCTCTATTGGGACCGGTCTCGAGTTGTGGAGTACATGCAGGGCGTGCAAGGCAACCTGCCGGAAGGAGTGACGCCGACGCTGGGCCCGGACGCGACCGGTGTCGGCTGGGCCTACATGTATGCGCTGGTGGACAAGACAGGACAGCACGATCTGGCTGAACTCCGTACGCTGCAGGACTGGTATGTTCGCTATTGGCTGGAAGCCGTGCCCGGGGTCTCGGAGGTGGCAAGCGTTGGCGGTTTTGTGAAGCAGTATCAGGCTGACATCAATCCCGACACGCTGCTTGCCTATCATCTTTCCATCAATCATGTGATCGCCGCCATCCGCCGCAGTAACAATGACGTTGGGGGGCGCGTGGTGGAGTATACCGGGCGGGAATATATGGTCCGGGGCCTTGGCTACATCCAGCATGTGGATGACCTGAAGAAGGTCGTAGTGGGAACCAACGGTGACGGGACGCCCATTTATTTGCGTGATGTGGCGAACGTTCATCTCGGCCCGGACATACGGCGCGGCACCGCGGAACTCAATGGCGAGGGCGATGTGGCCGCGGGCATCGTGGTTGTGCGCTATGGCGAGAATGCGCTGGCGGTCATCAACCGGATCAAACAAAAGATTGCCAAGATCAAGAGCTCGCTTCCCAAAGGCGTCGACATTGTTCCGGTCTACGACCGTACCGACCTGATTCTGCGCGCGATCTCAACCCTCAAGGAGAAGCTCGTCGAGGAAATCATCATTGTCAGCATCGTCTGCATCCTCTTCCTGTTTCACTTCCGCAGCGCATTGGTTGCAATTCTGACATTGCCCGTCGCCATTCTGATGATGCTGGTGGCGATGTACTACATCCACCTGAACGCCAACATCATGTCGCTCAGCGGTATTGCCATCGCCATCGGCGCCATGGTGGATGGCGCCATTGTGATGATTGAAAATGCGCACAAGCACCTGGAAAAGTGGGAGACCCATGGCCGCCAGGGGAACCGTGACGACATCATCATCGAGGCTGCCAAGGAGGTGGGCAAACCTCTGTTCTTCTCTTTATTGGTCATTGCCGTATCTTTCATCCCCGTTTTCTCGCTCCAGGCCCAGGAAGGGCGTCTGTTCAAGCCATTGGCGTATACCAAGACCTTTTCCATGATGTTTGCTTCCTTCTTGTCGATAACGCTGGTTCCGGTCCTGATGCTGCTCTTTATCCGCGGCAAAATCGCCCCCGAACACAAGAACCCCATCAACCGCTTTCTCATCTGGGTGTACGAGCCTATTGTCCACCGGGCGCTGCGCTTCCCCAAAACAGTGCTGCTGCTGGCGCTGGTTGTATTGGCCCTCACCGCGCCCGCATTTATGAAACTTGGGTCGGAGTTCATGCCGCCGCTCTATGAAGGGAGTTTCCTTTACATGCCGACGGGCCTTCCCGGCCAGTCCATTACCGAAACAGCCAAGGTGACGCAACTGGAAGACAAGATCATCAAGCAGTTCCCCGAGGTGGTTTCCGTTTTCGGCAAAGGCGGGCGCGCGCGTACCTCGACCGATCCGGCGCCTCTTGAGATGGGCGAAGCCACCGTTGTTCTGAAGCCGGAGGAGCAGTGGCCGAAGGGAATGACGCCGGAGAAACTGGAAAACGACATGGATACCGCGCTCAAAGTTCCCGGAGTCTCAAACTCGTGGACGATGCCGATCAAGGGCCGCATCGACATGCTCTCCACCGGCATCCGCACCCCCATCGGCATCAAGATCTTCGGCCCCGACCTGAATGTGATTCAGGGGATTGGGGAACAGGTCGAGGACGCCCTTCGCAACCTGCCGGGTACGCGCAATGTTTATGCCGAGCGTACCGTCAGCGGCTATTACGAAGACTTCAAGATCGACCGTGACGCGGTGGCGCGTTACGGACTTACGGTGGGCGATGTTGAGGATGTCATCGAGACGGCCATCGGCGGCAAGAACATCTCCACGACGATCGAAGGCCGCGAGCGGTTCCCTGTGGATGTGCGCTATCTGCGCGACTATCGCACGGACCCACAGGCGCTCGACCGGGTACTGGTGGCGACGCCAAGCGGCGCGCAGGTGCCCGTTACCCAGCTCGCCAAGATCAGCCTCACCATGGGACCGCCTGTCGTCAAGACAGAAGGCGCCATACCGCTGGGCTATGTCTATGTGGATGTGGCGGGCGTCGATCTCGGCGGTTATGTGCAAAACGCCATCCGGGTGGTCAACCAAAAAGTGAAGATGCCGACGGGGTACTACCTCGACTGGAGCGGTCAATGGGAATACATGCAGCGGGCCAAGGAGACGCTGAAGTTCGTCATCCCATTGACGCTGCTCATTATCTTCGTGCTGTTGTATTCCAATTTCACCTCTGTCGGCAAGACGATGATCGTGATGCTTTCCCTGCCTTTCGCGCTCGTGGGCGGCTTCTGGCTGCTCTTCATTTTGGGATACAACACCAGCGTGGCCGTGTGGGTCGGGTTCATCGCGTTGGGCGGTGTGGCGGCGGAGACTGGCGTCGTGATGATCGTTTATCTCGACGAGGTTTACGACCGGCGTCAGCGGGAAGGGACGATGAAAACCAGCCAGGATCTTTATGACGGCATCATCGAAGGCGCCGTGATGCGCGTGCGGCCAAAAATGATGACTGTCACTGCGATCATCGCGGGACTATTGCCGATCATGTGGAGCCACGGGACCGGCTCCGACGTGATGAAACGTATCGCGGCGCCCATGGTCGGCGGCATGGTGACCTCCACCGTTCTTACCCTCATCGTGATCCCGGTTGTCTACGAGATGTGGCGCGGATGGCAGATGCGTCACACGCATCAAACGCACGGACCAACGCAGGAGGAAGGGACAGAGATGTGATCTCCGCAATCCATGTTGTGACCCATGTCACAGACCGAGACACATCCATCCTTCTAACCTCGGGCTATGAGCCATAATACCGAGATTCAGCAAGGAGATTACATATGAAACGCTTGATACGTACCTTCTCACTCCTCGCTGTACTGACCGTCGCCTTTGCCGCCTACAGTCAGTCAACAGCGCAACCTACAGCGGACAAGTTGAGTAAACACCAGCTTCTCTCTCTCATTGCCACAGCCAAGACACCAGCGGATCATCTCCGTCTTGCTCATTACTATGAGGCTCAAGCGAACTATTACCTCGCGCAATCTAGTCTCCATCAGGAAATGGCTGCGGCTTACAGGAAGAATGGGGTAGTGTCGCCGAAATACTCCATCAACAGTGCGAATCATTGCGATGCTTTCGCCCAAGACTTCAAAAAAGACGCAACCAAGATGCAGGAGCTTGCGAACATGCATGAACAGATGGCAAAAGATGCGGGAACGAAGTAAGAGAACTCGCAGTTCGCTTCGGTGTGCGTGGCTTGTTTGCTACCGGACAAGCCACTCACCAGAATGCAGCTTCCAAGTTCGCTCGGATGTGGCTAGCCGCGATCTCGGAGGACCAACGAAGATCGGCACATTTCTTGGTTGACTGAGTGATGCAAAAGATTCTTGCGGAAGTAGCTTATGAAGAAACGGCATATGCGCTTGAAAGTCGCGATGATTTTGTTGGGGATAGCTTCAACCAGTTCGCTTAGCGTTCAATCGATCTATTCTCAAGAGCCGCCTTCATGGGGGTTCAGCGCATTCCGGGCGTTCATTGCATTTGATATTGAAACCAAGAACGAGAATCCCCGGGGCTGCGAAGTCGAGACGCAAAGAAGACTGATGGAGATCCGCTGAGGAGGGTTAAATGAACCGGTTAGAGCTGTCGTCTCGCATCACTGCAAAAGTTCTCT
>CAZOHW010000151.1:0-9525 GCA_964579525.1 uncultured Nitrospira sp.
ATCCGGAAGGGAGACCGACATTGGCGGATTACGTCACTGTCCCTGGTGTCTATGCGGCGGGGCGTCTCGATCAGGACAGCGAGGGGCTGATGATTCTGACGTCGGACGGAGCGTTGGCCCATCGGATCACTGATCCTCAGCACAAATTGCCGAAAGTCTATCTGGCACAGGTTGAACGGATTCCCAATGAACGAGCAATCAAGCATCTGTGCCAAGGTGTGTTGCTTGGTAGGAAGCAAACGAGACCGGCACAGGTGAATCTCCTGGCCGAGGCACCAATGCTGCCCGAGCGCTCCGTGCCTATCAGGTTTCGGAAAAATGTTCCAACTGCCTGGTTGGAAATCACGATCCAAGAGGGCATGAATCGTCAGGTTCGTCGCATGACGGCAGCGGCAGGCCATCCCACATTGCGGCTGGTCCGCATCGCCATTGGAGCAGTTCGCCTGGGTACCCTTAAGCCTGGCGAATGGCGGACTTTGAGAAAAGATGAAATCGAGGCGATCGGTCAAACGAGTGGCCAGCAGGTGATGCCGTGATGTCTGGCACAGGACGGAGACCGCACCGTGCAACGTTCACCATCTCAGATGTTTGTGAGTTTTCTTGCCACGACTGTCAATCAAGCACTCACATGGTCTCTTCCAGCTGATTGACCATCTCTTTGATCGTATCGAAGCCTGATTGCCAGAAAGCTTCGGATGTCATATCGACATTCACCTTTGTCAGAATGGCTTGTGGTGATTGAGATCCACCAGTGGCCAGCAAATCCAGGTATTGCGGGATGAACGCCTGTCCTTGCTCTTTGTACATCCGATATAAGGCCAACACGAGCAAATTTCCAAAACTATAGGCGTAGCAGTAAAAGGGACTCGCGAAGAGATGGGGAATCATCAGCCATTCCCATTGAAACTCGTCGGGTACTTTCACGATTTTGCCGAATTGCTGTCTCAGTTCCGCAAGATAGGTCTGGGCGAGTTGGTCTCCTGTGGCACCCTCTGCCACCATCCGATGCGCGGCGTTCTCGAATCGAATGAAATAGGCCTGACGTATCACTGTGGCATAAATATCGTCCAATTGGCTGAGGAGCAGCCCCTGGCGAACTGCTTTGTTGTGTTCGTTCGACATGAGCGCATCGGAAAGAATACGTTCGCCGAACACGGAAGCGGTTTCTGCCAATGGGAGCGTGGAGTGGAAGGTAAAGACTGAATGGTCTTTGGCCATCATTCCATGGACGGCATGCCCAAGTTCATGGGCCATGGTGGCGATATCTCGAGCTTCACCGGTAAAGTTCAACATGACGTAGGGTGTCAGCCCCGGCGAGACACTGTAACAATAGGCACCGCCCAGCTTGCCGGGACGTGTCGGCCCATCGACGTGGTGCTCTCTAAAAACCTGCTCGGCGAGGTCGGCAAGTTGAGGCGAGAAACCGCGATAGGCATCTAGTACCAGTGTGACGGCATGGGCATACGAATATTTTTTGATCTCCGATCGGTGAGGGGCATAAATATGGTAGCGATTCATCGAGGAGATTCTGCAGATCTTTGCCTTGAGTTTGAAATAGGTCTGGAAGATCTCTGCATTCTTTGCACAGGTGGATAAGAGCACATCAACCGCTGGATTCGGTATATCGTTGCCAAGATTGCGAGTGGCGATGGGAGAAGAAAAGCCGCGGAGTCCCATGTTCTCGGACTTCCAGTCGTTGACGAGCGTTCGATACATCTCTCCCAGCAGATCGCGCTGCGCCGAGAACACCCGATAGAGCTCCTTGTAGGCCGCTTCCCGCACGGAGGCCTTGGGGTTCCTCACGTAGCTCATCAGCTCTTCGCGGTTCATGGAGCGTGTCTTCCCACCGATCTTCATCGTAAACGTCAGCCCATTCGTGACGACATCGTAGAGGGTATGGACGGCACTTCGGCCGGTGACGTTCTTCACGTTGATAATTTTTTCTTCCGCTTCAGACAATGTATGGGGGGTGTAGCGTCTGATGGTTGCCAGGTGGTACCGAAGATCGCCGGCCGCTTCCATGAGCCTTGTCGCGTTCTCGTGATCAACCCCTTGCCACCAGAGGTCGAAAAACAAGAGGCGATTCCCCAGGGCGGTGAGCCGTTCCTCGACCTGTGACTTGAACGATCGAGCTTTGGTGTGCTTCGTGTTTTCAGAAAACCACAGATAGGCAAAGGCGCCAAGGCGCGCGGAGCGCTGCGCGACCGATTCCTGAAGTGCTAAGATCGAGCGGAATTCCTCATCTATCATCGAGGCAGAGAGCCGAGGGCGAAAGGATTCAATCTGGACCACGGTCGCCTCCAGCTCAGACAAATGCTTGTGGAGTTTCTGGACTGGTTCATCGAGCAGGTGGGTTAAATTCCATCGATCTGAGAATCGGGGCTGACTGTTGTTGCGCTGGGTTCGTTTCGAAACGGCCATAGGTTCTCCTTATCTCACGATGACGCAGATCCATGAACATTGTGGGCACAAATCTTATCATCACTGGACGACTCACAAAGAAAAAAATGGATGAGTGCCTGTGCGCCCTCGTTGACAGCCGATGTGTGGGATGTGACAATTTCTTTCAATGCCATGAATGATCACGAGCTCCATCGTATTGTCCAGTATGTTACCGCCAGTACCTCCTATGCGCGGGAGACGGTGGGAGATATTCTCCGAGTCGGCCTGGGTGAACTCGCGGCTCTCGCAACCCATTCGACTCGATCATTCGATCGAGAGACATTGCTGGAATATGTCTCACAATGGACGATGAAGCAAACGGGGCAGCCTGAGCCGTTGGTCCGTGAAGTCTTGGGCTGTGCCGGTCGCTGGTTGGACAAGGCCTACGATGAACTTGTCAAGAAACAGTCGGAGGAGCTTGGGGCAATATCGAATGATGCGGAGGATTCCGACGGGGTGTAAGCCATGGCACGGTTTCGTTCGAAAAGGTCATTTCGACTGGTGGCGCAGGTTCGAGGGCAACAGCCAGGATCGATCCCGGCATGGAAACGAGAAGAAGCAGGACTTTCCCGAGAACTTCGCGATCGATGGGATATGCTGCACCGGCACTGTGCCAATCAATCGAGCCATCCGCGCCTGGGCCGACTCGTCACGCGACTGACGCATGCTGATTACGGGGTGAGAGAATCAGCGCTTGCCGAGTTGGAATTGGCAACTCAATTGATTCGAGCTGGGGTCCGCGTCACCTTTTTGCCAGAATCGCAAGCGCGGACTGCAGATCTCGTATGCCGGATCGGTGGTGAACGGTTTTTTGTGGAAGTCACCGCCATGGTGGGTTCGGCAGACCGGCAGCGGCTGCCCTTGCGTGGGCTCGACTTCGATGAGGTCATCGGTGAGGAAGAAGACCGAGGGGTGATTCTCATCCACCGGATTCTCGCGCGTATCCGACAAAAGGCCAAACAGCTTGCCGACTATTGCGATCCTATCGTCTTGAGTATTTCGATCCCACGGGCCGATCTACAAGGTGAGGGAGCAGCGAGACCGGAAGAGATCTGGCTGGATCTGAAGATGCTGGCTGGTACTGTGACGGTGTTGCTGACACGATTGCATGCGATTAGTGCCGTGATGATTTCACTGTGGGATGTCGAACCCCTACCGTCGAAGGCTGGTACCAGATTGGCCAATGTTGAAATGGTTGAACGGGCGCGACAGCAGAAAACCCAGCCGCGTGTGCGGCTGTTGATCAAGAATCCCAGCGCCTCATCCCCACTTTCAGAATTTCAGAGTGGTTTGTTTTGCGACACGCTGTAACTGTATCACGTAGCATTGTTCTCTTCGGCGGGCGGGAGGGCCAGAGGTCCCACTTCAGGAGGGCAGCGAGCTCTTCAGCGCTTCGAGATTCTTGGTGACCATCGCATCGCCGTTCTTGGTGGAGACGTCAATGCCGCTCGTGCAGATCGTGCGGCATTCGTCGATCCGGTTCAGTTTATGGAGTGACTGTGCCAATGCGAAGTAGGCGGCAGAGTAAGTTGGTTTCACCGTGATGCATTGCCGCAAGGCCTTGGCCGCTTCTTCAAAATTTCCGTCATCCATGTAGGCCTTTCCTAGCCCGAACCAGGCGACATCATCGTTTGGATCAATGGCGAGGACCTTCTTAAGCGGTTCAATTCTCGGATGCGGCATAATGTGCTCCTCGTTGTGGCGGGGAACCATAGCAGTGCCGGCGCACATTGTCTATGGCAATTTCTGCATGATAATCTGACGGTATATCAGTTGTACGTTTCACTTTTCACCTCTCACGTCTACGATTGTGTCATGGGAAGAACTGGTCTCGTTTATCATCCGGCGTTTCTCGAACATGACATGGGTCCGGGACATCCGGAGTCACCCAACCGGCTGCGCGCCATCATGCAGCGGTTAGAAGAGAGCGGAACCGCCTCTCAAGTGACGCTCATTGAACCTCGACGAGCTGAAGACGAATGGATTACGCAGATTCATGCGCCGAGCTATGTGGCAGCGTTGAATCATCACGCCCCTTCGAACGGCCGTGTCTCGCTTGATCCCGATACCGTTCTGTCACCTGGGTCATTACATGCCGCATATCTGGCTGCGGGGGGAGCCTTGGCGGCGGTCGATGCCATCATGGCGCAGCAAGTGAATCACGTGTTCTGTGCCGTCCGACCTCCTGGTCACCATGCCGAAGCCGGGCGTGCGATGGGGTTCTGCATTTTCAATAACGTGGCGATTGCCGCGCGTTATGCCCAGAAGAAATACGGGCTCACCAGGGTGCTCATTGTCGATTGGGATGTGCACCATGGCAACGGGACACAGCATAGTTTTGAGGAGGATCACTCCGTCCTCTTTTTCAGTACACATCAATATCCGCACTATCCCGGGACAGGCCGGGGCACCGAGCGTGGCAATGGAGCGGGAGAAGGATTGACGATCAATGTGCCGATGGAGGCCGGGGAGGGCGATGAGGAATACCACGCAATCTTTCTTCAATCGCTCGTGCCGGCAGCCGATGCATTCAAGCCGGAGTTTGTGATTATCTCAGCAGGGTTTGATGCTCACAAAGATGATCCGTTGGCCAGCATGGGGTTGACAGAGGCCGGATACAGCGATCTGACGGATATTGTCGCGGGGATCGCCAAGCGCCATGCGAAGGGGCGCATTCTCTCGTCGCTCGAGGGGGGGTATAACCTCACGGCACTGGCAGCATCCGTTGATGCGCATGTCAATGCGCTCGTGAACTGTTGAATCATGCAACCGAAGATTGTAAGAGGACAGACATCGTGAATCATCCATTATTGATTGATACCGAGACGCTCCAGCAGCAATTAGGCCGACCCGGCTTGGTCGTCATCGATGTCCGGGGTAAGGCGGCCTATGAATTCGGTGGTCATATTCCCGGAGCGGTCCATTCAACGTGGCACGAATATAGTGATCCCAAGGCCGTGCCAAAGGGATTGCTCAATCCAGACCTGAGTCAGATCGAAGCCATCCTTCGTCGTCTGGGGATCAATCAAGATAGTGATGTGGTCATTTACTCGAACCCCTTCGACAATTGGGGTGATGAAGGACGGATGTTTTGGATGTTGGAGTACTTGGGCCACAAGCGCCTCCGTATCTTGGATGGGGGATGGGTGAAGTGGACGGCGGAGAAGCGGCCGTTCGAACATGGGCCGGTCTCATCCGCGAGGGGGAACTTTACAGCGCAACCAGTGCACGTCTTGATGACCATCAAAGACGACCTCAAAACCATCGTCAAGATGCCGCATCCTCAGACGGCGATCGTGGATGCTCGGAGTGTGGAAGAGTATCTCGGGAAAGAAATGTCGGGTATCCCACGACCTGGGCATATTCCGTCAGCCATTCATCTGGCATGGAATGGCTTTTTAAACAAAGATGCCACGATCAAGGACGTCATCGTGATCAAGGAAATGCTTGAAGCGAAGGGCGTCCACCCAGATCAGGAGGTGATTTGCTACTGTACCGGTGGGGTGCGATCGTCCTGGCTCTATTTTATCCTTAAACTGGTCGGTTATCCGAAGGTCAGCAACTATCCGGGATCGTGGTGGGAATGGAGTCGGGATTTCGCTTGCCCGGCAGAAAAAGATTTTGTCGCGCTGCAAAACATTCTTGGATTTGATCGTGCGACCAAGCCTTCTTGACAGCATAATTTGGTGCTGTGTAAGGTGAGCGGGTGTAAGCTCGAAATGATGAATCACACATCCTCAACCATAAAGGAGGGCGCAATGGTTCAAAGAGGTCTTCGTCGTTTGATGTTGGGAATCGCCATGGGGCTGCTCATTGGCATGCCTGCATTGAGTGGTTCGGCGCTCGCCGGCGGGAATCCGCATGTGGCTGAGGCGGTTGAGCATGCGAAAGGCGCGGCATCCCATGGGAAAGAGGGACATTCCGATGCCTGTGTTCAGCATGCAGAGGAGGCACTGAAACATGCACAGGCCGCCGGAGTAAAAAATCCACATATGGATGAGGGTGTGAAACATCTAAAAGAGGCCGTTCAACATGGCAAGGCTGGACATGCTGATGCGTGCACCGATCATGCAAACAGTGGAGCGGCGCATTTGAGCGAGGTGAAGTAACATAGCGTCAAGAACTGATAGCGGTTAGCTACCAGGTGAGATTCTCAACGGGCAGGGTCAGCACCCTGCCCGTTCTTGTCTGGGTCGGTGAATCGTGAGAGTTGGATTTCTCCAGTACGAGCCACAATTCGGTGAAGTGGCCAAGAATCTCGAGGCCGTTACAGCCAAGCTGGATCATGTTGATGCGGACTTGGTCGTGTTGCCTGAGCTCTTTGCGACTGGTTATCAGTTCGTCTCGCAAGACGAAGTCCAGCGACTGGCTGAATCGGTTCCTGACGGGCAGACCGTGCGTCGCTTGGTTGAGATCGCCAAACGGCGACAGTTGCACATTGTGGCAGGGCTTGCGGAACGAGCTGGGGGGAAGTGCTACAATTCCGCCGTTGTGGTCGGGCCATCGGGATTCTTGGGGTGTTATCGAAAGACGCATCTGTTCTATGAGGAGACGCTGTTCTTCACCCCGGGGGATACGGGATTTCTGGTCTGGGACATCAGGCTGGCACGGATTGGCGTAATGGTGTGTTTCGATTGGTACTATCCGGAGGCCGCTCGTACTTTGGCACTCCATGGAGCCGATATCATTTGTCATCCGTCTAATCTCGTGTTGCCGAATTGCCCGGATTCTATGCCGGTCCGATGCCTTGAAAATCGGGTGTTTGCCGTCACGTGTAACCGTGTCGGCAGTGAGGAACGAGGCGGGAAAACACGATTGACCTATATTGGTCAGAGTGAGATTGTTTCACCACAGGGGGATATTCTCTATCGGGCTTCTCATGATCAAGAAGATCTGGCCGTCGTGGATGTGAATCCAGAGGAGGCACGAAGCAAACGGCTCAATCAGTACAATGATCTGCTTTGTGACCGCCGGCCATCCCTCTACAAGATTTAATAGTCCTGTCGTAACGCGGAGATGATTACAGTGCTTGCGCAAGTTCCGATGGCACGGTAGGATTTTGGCATGACGACTGAACTGCAGAAGGGAATTTTTCTCATCGCCGCACCAAGCCTCCGTGACCCAAACTTCCGGCAAACGGTCGTCCTGTTGTGTGAGCATGGGCCGGAAGGCGCGCTCGGGGTCATCGTGAATCGCCCCACGGCAATGTCGATTTCCGAAGCGCTTCCACAGATACCGATTATCGAAGGGGGTCGGCATGTGTTGTATGCCGGTGGTCCAGTGCAGACGAATCAAGTTATGTTGCTGTATCGAGGTGCGGAGTTTCCCGAGAACGCGCATCATGTCTTCGATGGCGTCTGTCTTGGCGGCGACATCGGTCTCGTTGAACGCATCCTGACGGAGACTGCTCCTAAGGAAGCATTCCGAGCGTACCTTGGCTATGCGGGGTGGGGGCCGGGTCAGCTTGAAAACGAGATGAAGACTGGGTCCTGGATGACCTTACCTGCCGATTCGCAAGCGGTATTCGAAAAGGAACCGACAAGAGTCTGGGGTGATATTCTACTCACCCTCGATGAAGCCTACTGGCCGTATGCGGAAATGCCGTTCGATCCCTCCTGCAACTGAACTCGCTATCCCGGTTCTCACGACGACCCTTCCGTGCCTCGAAATGATTTCGAAGATCCGTATCGTACCTTTGGACTTGCCAACCGGCCTGTTCTTTTTGCAGTATCGTTCGAGTTGAGGGTCGAGTGACAATTCCATTGTTTCGACAGTGCGTGGTTTAGTGGTTTAGACGAGAGGGGAGAAGACAGGTGAACCAGCTGGGTGGAGCTCAATCAAGGTCTGACGCCTTTTTACGAAAGTTACACGAGCGCCCGCATCAGCCGATCAGTGGATGGCTGCGCGCGCCGGCCCACGTGCATTACGAAGCCTGTCGCATGTCTGATCCACCCACGCAGCGTCAAGCCAGCCGATCAGAATTTCAGTCGCTCCTGGAGCGGTTCAAAGTTCCCGAGGAGAGGATCGAGCTGCGAGATAATTTTGGCTATGGTGTCAAGGAAACAGAGAATGGGGAGCGGCTCATCCTCATCTGGCAAGCCCATACGGAATACTACAACTACCAATTTTGGCATGTGCCTTCACCTGCGAACAGCGCGGTGACCTTTGGGCCACTCACCTTTCCATCCGACCCCGTGTCCTTAGCGCCTCTTGGGTCTGTCGTCTGCCGATTGGATATTATCCTGCGTACGGGCGATCTGCCATCAGCTGATGAGGTGCGAGCTCAGCTACCAGGGCCTGTGCTGTATGGCAGCAAAATCTTTAACGAGCAGACGTCCGTTGTCACCAGCTTTACTCCGGACCGGCATGGGCGAGAACGGTACTGGGTCAGCATCGGTCCGGTACAAGGTGACCCCACACGGCTCAAAGACATTGTGGATGCCATTGTACGGATCGAAACGTACTATCATTTGTTATTGATGCAGAAGCCGCTCTTCTCTGCTGCGATCGACCAAGTCTATAAATTCGAACAAGTACACTTGAAACAACGAGAAATCATCACCGGGCATATCGGACATGCCAACTCGGAGACGTTGCAGCGATGGTTGAACAGCCTCACGCAAGACTTGCTGAAAACCAATCGCATGGCCGGCACGCTCCACTTTGAACTGTCCTCGTCGATTCCCTACGATAAGATCGTTCATGCCACACTGGCCTCGCTCAGTGAGCAACCGACGGAGTCCTATCGGCCCATCTCCGACTATGTGTTGAGTGGCGTGACGGGTGTGGCGGAAGGGTATCAGCAGCTCTTGCGTCGGATCGATACATTGCGTGGTGGATTCGAGGGCATCATTGCCATCATTCGCACTCGCATCGACTTGATCGTGGAGGCGCAAAACCTCGCGTTGTTGCAGAGTGTGGACAAGACCACCAAGAGCCAAGTGATCTTGCAACATACCGTTGAAGGACTCTCGGTCATTGTGATCGCCTACTATCTGGCTGGGTTGGCAGGCTATGTCTTCAAGGGGATGTACGAGCTTGGTTGGATTGGGAATGCCAATCTGGCATTGGCGATCTTCGTGC
>CAZOHW010000152.1:0-9447 GCA_964579525.1 uncultured Nitrospira sp.
AAGGCCTTTGCTACGGTGTCCATCAGTTTTTCGGCGACGACTAGGTGCTCGTCGCCAACTTGAACAAAGGCGTAGTCAAAATCACGATGCAGACAAACCGCTTGATTCGCCGGCAATGTCCAAGGTGTCGTCGTCCAAATCACAACTGACACCAGTTTTGTAGCTTCTGGGAACGCGAGACCAGGAAACATCTTGCCCAATACAGCTGGGGAGGTGACCACGGGAAACTTGACATAGATTGATGGAGACGTGTGGTCGTCGTATTCAACTTCTGCTTCTGCAAGAGCGGTCTGATCTTGCGTGCACCACAGCACCGGCTTGAGACCTTTATAGACTCCACCACGCTCGACGAACTTCCCGAACTCTCGGATAATCGTCGCTTCATACCCAGGAGTCATCGTAAGGTAGGGATGTCCCCACTCACCCAACACCCCGAGTCGTTTGAACTCCTCCCGTTGGATATCGACATACTTTTCGGCATAGGTGCGACAGAGCTTACGGATATCAGAGATACTCAAATCTTTCTTCTTGTCGCCCAGCTCCTTCATCACTTGATGCTCGATCGGTAACCCATGACAGTCCCATCCCGGCACATAGGGCGCGTGGAATCCCGCCATCGTCTTTGACTTGACGATGATATCCTTCAAAATCTTGTTCAGCGCGTGACCGATATGGATGCGCCCATTGGCATAAGGCGGGCCGTCGTGGAGGACATATCGAGGCCGCCCTTGCCCCATGGCTTGAATCTGGTCATAGAGCTTCTGCTGCTCCCACCAGGCCAACATTTCCGGCTCTCGCTGAGGCAAATTCGCCTTCATCGGAAAGTCGGTCTTCGGAAGATTCAGCGTTGCTTTGTAATCCATAAATAAGAAATAAGATGGGAGGATGAAGTCATTAGTTGTGAGTTGTTAGTTTTGAGTGCCTTGATTTAACTCAACACTCACAACTTATAACTCAAAACTGCCAGCGAGAGCTAGCTGATGGCCATCATACGGTCGAGTGCCACCTTGGCCCAATGCTTGTCGTCGTCCGGCACGACAATGCGGTTGACAATATGCCCTTCTGCCAAATTCTCCATCGCCCAACAGAGATGGGCCGCATCGATCCGGAACATGGTGGCGCATTGACAGACCGTGGAGGAGAGGAAGAACACTTTTTTGTCGGTCAGTTCGTGTTTGAGACGATTCACGAGGTTCAGTTCCGTACCGACGGCCCAGATGGTACCGGACGGCGCTGTGGTGACGGTACGGATGATGAACTCCGTCGATCCGATGAGATCCGCTTTGTTCACGACATCTTCGTGGCATTCAGGATGCACGATAACCTTGCCATCCGGATACTGCTTGCGAAAGTGATCCACGTGGACCGGTTGAAACATTTGATGGACACTGCAATGACCTTTCCAAAGAATCAGCTTGGCTCGTTTGATCGCATCTCTGGTATTCCCGCCGCTGGGTTGATACGGATCCCAGACGATCATCTGCTCGCGAGGAATGCCCATCTTGTTCGCCGTATTGCGGCCTAGATGTTCATCAGGAAAGAAGAGGATCTTTTCACGTCTGGCCCAACCCCACTCCATCACGGCTCTCGCATTGGAGGACGTGCAGGTAATCCCGCCATGCTCCCCGCAAAATGCCTTGAGCACCGCCGCAGAATTGACATAGACCGCTGGAATCACCGCCTCTTCGACCGGAACCACGCGTCCCAACGCTTCCCAACATTGATCGACTTGTTCGATCGCCGCCATATCGGCCATCGAACAGCCCGCGGCCATATCCGGTAAAATCACCGTCTGCTGAGAACGGCTGAGAATATCGGCGGTTTCCGCCATAAAATGCACGCCGCAAAAAACGATATGGGGCCGTTCAGACCGTTCTGCCGCGAGTTTCGCCAACAAGAGTGAATCCCCGCGAAAGTCGGCATGTTGGATCACTTCATCGCGCTGGTAGTTGTGCCCCAAAATCATCACACGCTCACCGAGCACCTGTTTTGCCGCAGTCGTTCTGCGATACAACTCTTCCGCTGACAGCACCTGATAGTCGATGATCGGTCTGGGTAACGTGATCGTCGTCGTCACTCGGTCCTCCCCATGGCTAAGGCAAATCATTCTACGATAGGCCCCCTCGACAATCAATGAACGGCCCTAAGAGTATGGTGCAGATCGACGCGGCTAAAGGTGCATAGCGCCATGGGTCTATTAGCCGATTGACTTCGCCTATCCTTCACATATACGATTTCATCTCATAGCTAGGGGAGCCCTGTGGCTGAGAGTCCGAAACATCGGACGACCCTCACAACCTGACCTGGATAATACCAGCGTAGGGAAGCCGAGCGATCACGGATCGTGTGAGGATTCAGCCGTCACTCCCGCTAGTGGGAAGACGGCTTTTTTATTGTGCATTGGAGAGTGACTATTCGACTCATGCCGGTTCAATCGCATTCCGCAACTGAGCAGCGCGCGATGAAGTAAGTGTGTTGAAGGCGCATTCACGATAAGGAATGGCTCGCAGGCTGTTAAGAAAGGCTGTCCAGCAAGGCCGCAGCGAGTGAAGAGGCGAAGCGTACTCTGTATCGTACGTTGAGCCTCTGAACGAGGCAAGAACGCTGCTGGCGGACTTTATCAACAGCCTGCTAACTACGAAAGGATCTCATCATGGGTACCCATACAAACGGTACGACGTTCGCCAATGGAAGTGGGACCTCCATCCCTTCGGCGCCATTGACAACGACTCCTTTTCCCTCGTCGCGGAAAGTGTATGTCGACGGTACCCAACCCGGTGTTCGGGTACCCATGCGAGAAATCAGCCAGACCTCGACCAAAGGCGCTAATGGGACTGGATCTGGCAATGCTCCGGTCGTCGTCTATGACACCTCCGGTCCATATACCGATCCTTCTTCCACGATTGATGTCCGCAAGGGGCTCGCCCCATTGCGACGCCACTGGGTCCTCAACCGGCAAGACGTTGAGGAACTCTCCGATGTAAGCTCGTCCTACGGTCGGACGCGCGCAGCTGACCCCAAGCTGGCCGAACTCCGTTTTCAGCACATCCGGAAGCCCTTGCGGGCAACACCTGGTCGGAACGTGACTCAGTTGCACTATGCCAGAAAAGGCATCGTCACTCCGGAGATGGAATTCATCGCAATCCGTGAAAACCAGTCGCGTGACACTATCGCGCAATCGACTGAACGAAATGGGCACCTCCGCGAGTCAGCACAGCATCCAGGATTCGCCTGGGGTGCCAGCATCCCGTCGGTCATTACACCGGAATTTGTGCGAGACGAAGTCGCACGTGGACGAGCCATCATCCCCTCGAACATCAACCACCCCGAAAGCGAGCCGATGATCATCGGTCGGAATTTCTTGGTAAAGATCAATTCCAACATCGGCAATTCCGCCGTGGCCTCGTCCATCGAAGAAGAAGTCGAGAAGATGATCTGGTCGACCCGTTGGGGCGCCGATACAGTCATGGACCTGTCGACGGGGAAAAATATTCATGAAACACGCGAATGGATCATCCGCAACTCTCCGGTTCCGATCGGAACGGTACCGATCTACCAGGCGCTCGAAAAAGTCCAAGGCAAGGCTGAGGAGCTGACGTGGGAAATTTTCCGCGACACGCTGATTGAGCAAGCGGAACAGGGAGTCGACTACTTCACGATTCACGCAGGCGTACGACTCACCTACGTCCCGATGACCGCGAAGCGAGTCACCGGCATCGTCTCTCGAGGCGGATCGATCCATGCCAAATGGTGCCTCGCCCACCATCAAGAAAACTTTGCCTACACGCACTTTGAAGAAATCTGTGAAATCATGAAAGCCTATGATGTGGCCTTCAGTTTGGGTGATGGACTCAGGCCTGGCTCCATCGCCGATGCGAACGACGAAGCCCAGTTTGCCGAGCTGGATACTTTGGGCGAATTGACCAAAATTGCATGGAACCACGATGTCCAGGTCATGATCGAAGGTCCAGGCCATGTTCCGATGCACATGATCCACGCCAACATGGAAAAGCAGCTGAAAGCCTGCCATGAAGCGCCATTTTACACATTGGGACCGCTCACTACCGACATTGCCCCCGGCTATGACCACATCACGTCCGGCATCGGCGCTGCGATGATCGGATGGTACGGTTGCGCCATGCTCTGTTACGTCACGCCGAAAGAACATCTCGGGTTGCCGACCCGTGAAGACGTCAAGACCGGCGTCATCACCTACAAGATTGCCGCCCATGCGGCGGATCTGGCCAAAGGCCATCCCGGCGTGCAGACGAGAGATAATGCCCTATCGAAAGCCCGATTCGAATTCCGATGGGAAGACCAGTTCAACCTCTCGCTTGATCCGGAAACAGCGCAGCAGTTCCATGATGCCACGCTTCCTGACAATGCGGCTAAGGTGTCACATTTCTGTTCCATGTGCGGACCGCATTTCTGCTCCATGAAAATCACACAAGATGTTCGCGATTATGCGGCTCAGCTGCAGGTCGATGAGCAGCAAGCCATCCAGATCGGGATGAAAGAGAAAGCCGAAGAATTTAAAAAGACCGGCTCCGAAATTTACCGATGATGCAGCTGAGAATTGCACGTTGTGAAAGGCTCTATCATGAATAAGCCCAAACCTGCCCCGTTACGAGAGAAAGACGTTACCCGGCAGATTGCCCGGGAATACTATAAAGAGTTCGACCAGCTGATCGAGAGCGACGTCATCATCGTCGGCGCGGGACCATCCGGCCTCATTTGCGCACACGATCTGGCCACGATGGGATTTCGAACCCTTCTGATTGAGCAGAGTCTTGCCCTCGGCGGTGGATTTTGGTCCGGTGGCTATCTCATGAACAAAGCCACGATCTGTGAGCCAGCGAATGAAATTCTGGAAGAAGTCGGCGTCCCTTGTAAGAAGATTAAAGAATGTGATGGTATGTACATGGTCGACCCGCCTCATGCGACAGACGCGCTGATCGCCGCAGCGTACAAAGCCGGCGCCAAGATTCTGAACCTGACGCGAGTCCTCGACCTGATTTTGCGCAACGACGGGGTATTGGAAGGCGTCGTGGTCAACAACACCACCGCCGAAATGGCCGGTCATGATATCATCCATGTCGATCCCATTGCGCTGGAAAGTAAGATCGTCGTCGATGCCACCGGCCATGATGCGATCGTGGTCGAGCTCCTTCATAAACGGAACCTGTATCAGAAGATTCCTGGAAACGGAGCCATGTGGGTCTCACGTTCTGAAGAAGAAGTCATGAACCGAACCGGAGAGGTATACCCCAATTGCTTTGTCATTGGGTTGGCCGTTGCCGCCGTATACGGGACCCCAAGAATGGGTCCAGCGTTCGGTTCGATGCTCCTGTCCGGACGGTACGGAGCTGAATTAATTAAGAAGAAGCTCAAGCAGGAGTAACAGAATTACCAAGGGATTCGGCAACTTGCAGGTTGATCAAAAAGGTCATCCGGCAAGGCCGCAGGGAGTGCGAACCCGGAGGCGTACTCCCCAGTACGTCGAGGAGTTCGGACGACCGAGAACGACGCCGAGGACCTTTTTCATCAACCTGACTATGGATATCCAAGACTTTTTGATCCAAGGCGAAGGCCGCGAAGAGGACAAGCGTCAGGCCTGGAGCCTGTTTCAAGAGGCCTATGAACGACAGATGAAAGGCGAGCTGGAAGAAGCCGTCAGCCTCTACAAACAATCGATCGCCACCCATCCGACCGCCGAAGCCTACACGTTCTTGGGCTGGACCTATAGCTTCATGGGACGCCTTGATGATGCCATCGAAGAATGTCATCGAGCGATCGCACAGGACCCTGACTTCGGTAATCCCTACAATGATATCGGCGCGTACCTCATCGAAAAGGGTGAATTCGATGAGGCCATTACATGGTTCGAGAAGGCGATGCAGGCAAGGCGCTATGAAAGCCCCGCGTTCCCCCATCTCAACCTAGGTCGGGTCTACGAACGGAAGGGACAGTGGACGGAAGCGATCGACTCGTACAAGAAAGCGCTGGTCTTGAACCCGAATTATGTGCTCGCCAAGAAGGCGCTGGGACGGTTGATCAGCTCACTCAACTGAGAGGTTTGTTTCGTTTGTATGGTTCGTTTAGTTGAGATGACCAATAGGTTTCAAACAAGACAAGCACGACGAACCCAGACAAACCAGAGAAACCAAATGAACCAGAAGACCATTCTCGTTGCCGTTACCGACCTGTTTTTCTACACCAAGGTTCGCGACGCGTTACGCCAACCGGACTATCAATTGGAAAAGGCCCGTCTCCAACAAGATGTAGTCAACAAGGCGTTGGCTACCAATCCCAGTGCGATCATTTTCAATATGAATGATCTGGCGATCAACAGCTTTCACGCATTGGAACAGCTGAAGGCCGACCCTCAATTGAAGGCGGTTCCGACGCTGGCCTTTGCCAATCATGAGGAAGTCGAGACCTGGAACCGTGCGAAAGCACTTGGCGTCACCAAGATCGTCTCCCGCAATGAGTTTTCTGCCCGGACAAGGGAACTAGTAGAAGAAGTCATTAATAACCATGTCATCACGTCGGAAAGTCTTTAAAGTCTGTGACTTTTGACTCGACGACTTTTAGACTTTCAAACTGAATATGAAACACTCACGCATTCACCAACAACACACTCAACTCGGCGCGACATTTGAAGATGTCACCGGCTGGGAGATGCCGGCCCATTATGGCGATGTGGCCGCAGAATATCATGCCGTCCGTCATACCGTGGGGATTGCTGATCTTTCTCATCGCGGCAAATTGAAAGTCACCGGCGAAGATCGTGTGAAGTGGCTGCAAAGCGTCATCAGCAACGACATTCTTCCGCTCCAACCGGGACAAGGCCGCTATTCCGGTTTTCTGACGCACAAAGGGAAGATGCTGACGTATTTCCGTCTCTACCTGCAATCGGAAGCGGTAATGGTGGAAGATGTCGGTGAGATCGGAGAGACGACCTTCCAGGCTCTGCGTAAATTCCTGCTCTACGGGACGAAAGCTAAATTGGAAAACTGCGCCGAGAGCTGGGGACTGTTTTTGATCAGCGGGCCCAAGGCCCCCCAGGTGATTCAATCCGCGTTCGGCGTCGACGTCACGGACTTGAAGCCTGTGGCTTTTGTCACGGCACAGATCGGTGGACATCAGGCTCTGGTCATACGCACCGAAGAGACCGGAGAAATTGATATCGAAGTCTTGCTCCCCATGGACAGCCTCTTAACCGCCTGGATTACTGCAATGCACGCAGGAGCCAAGTTCGGAATCAAGGCAATCGGCAGTCAGGCGCGCGAAGCCTTACGCATCGAGGCCGGCATTCCTAAAGCGGGACCGGATTTGAATGAAGAGATTGTCCCACCGGAAGCAAATCTCGAGGGCAAAGCCTTCAGCCTGAATAAGGGCTGTTATCCAGGACAAGAAGTCGTGGCACGAATAGATACCTATGGCAATATCCGTCGCAAGCTCGTCGGACTTGTTTTAAAAGATTCCGTCATCCCACCCCATCGAGCCAAACTCTACAACGGTGATCGTGAAGTCGGCTGGATCAGCAGCGCTGTCCACTCACCGCAGCTCAACAAGGTCATCGCGTTCGGATTCTCGTTGCGGGACTTCTCAGATCCAAACACAGCACTCACAGTTGGAATCCAAGACACCAGGTACGAGGCCACGGTGCAGCCGCTGCCTTTTTACAGCCGCGCGTAATTCAAGAAACCAGCCTACTCATCTGCTTCAGCGCGGTTGCAGTCCCACACCTCTTGTCCGCCGTTGCCAAACTTTGACTGTGAGGACTTGTTGCGTAATACGCAACATGTTATATGTGACATGTGATCCAATCATTCCGACACAAAGGATTAAGGAAATTTTTTGAGTCGGGAAGCGCCGCTGGCATCAAACCGGACCACGCCAAGCGCCTGCGCATGCTTTTCACGGCCTTAGACACGGCATTGTCCATTGAGGACATGGATGTTCCAGGATTCCGATTGCATCCATTGAAGGGATTGGAACGTGGACGATGGTCTGTGTGGATAAATGGAAACTGGCGCTTAACGTTCAGCTTTAAAGATGGACAGGCCTATATCCTAGATTATGAGGACTACCACTAATGGCTATGCATAATCCTCCCCATCCCGGCGAGTTCATCATTCAGGTCTATCTGGACCCCAACAACCTGAGTGGCCGCGAATTGGCCAAGAAGCTCGGAGTGGCTGCTTCAACGCTCAACCGCATTCTTACAGGCACGAGCCGGATCAGCCCTGAAATGGCGCTACGCCTTTCCAAGGCTCTTGGCCGTTCACCAGAGAGTTGGCTTGCCATGCAGTACAACTACGATCTTTGGCAGGCCAAACAGCATGTAAAACTTGGCAAGGTCGGGAAAGTTCGCCTCACAGCGGCTTAACCAACTCGTCCAAGCGGACGAATGTAGCCAATGGGCTCCTCCATTAAACCTTCCTTCCCAGCCCGGCAGACCGTTTCTGACCGCGAGTTGTTGGCTGAAATATACTGCAAGCTGTTAGCCGGATAGACTGTAAGATTTGCAGTCTATTTCGATCGCTGGCAGGATGGAACATTGAACAGGGATTGCTTTTTCCAGTAGTGTTGCCTTGTTCTTTAAGAAGAAACAACGTGGTCAGACTCTTTTCAGGATTTAGATGACAAACCACGAGCAGGAAGACAGCACCCGGATCACCCCCTACCAGGCAGCCGGTGAGCTCGACGGCATCACCAAGTTGGTCGATGAGTTCTACGTCAATATGGATACGTTGCCTGAAGCGGAAATCATCAGGGCCATGCATTCGGAGGATTTGACCGAGTCTCGAAAAAAGCTCACCTACTTTCTTTGCGGCTGGCTCGGAGGTCCCAAGCTGTTTCAACAACACTATGGACCGATCAGCATTCCGGGGTTCCACAAGCAATTCCCGATCGGCTATGCAGAACGAGACGCCTGGCTGCTGTGCATGCAGCGAGCCCTTGCTGTCCAGCCATACAGCAACGAACTGAAGGACTACCTCTTAGCCGCGCTCAGTGTCCCTGCGGAACGGGTACGACAAGTGAATATGGGAGAACTCTACTGATTGCAACCAACTGAGAGGAGAATCAACCTGACTCGTTTTACTGCGGCGACCTTTGCCTCCCAGCAAGCGATTCAGGTTTCGGTTGACAACTCTATATGGAGTACACACGTATATAGATCGGATTTCTTCATGAAATGTCGAATCAGGACCGTTCTCGCGAGAGATCGGGTGCCGCTCATGGCAAGATCGACAATGGAGAGCTACCAGTATGAGTAATTCAAGAAATCTGACTTCACAACGTCTCATTATTGACTCCTATCAGCTTTCCCCTATGCAACAGGGCATGCTGTTTCATCATGTGAAGGAGCCCCATTCCGGTGTAGATATTGAACAAGTCGTCATTCACATGTCCGAGGTCGTCGATGGGGTTCGGTTG
>CAZOHW010000153.1:0-9429 GCA_964579525.1 uncultured Nitrospira sp.
ATTACGGACATCTGATGCTTTACAACGTTGCGTACATGTTGGACGACGTCATTGTTCTCACTATAGGAGTCATCACCCTGAGCCACTACAGGCTACAAGAACGAGAAGGTCGCTGGCTGAAGTTGCTAAGCGGAGCCGTGATGCTGAGCCTGGGCCTCGTTTTGATATTGAAACCTGAATGGCTGGCGCTTTAGATACACATACGATGAGATCCGTTCGTCCTCTCTACATCCCGCCTTTGAAGGCCGATCATGTCGTGTCCGGCTCGCTCATCCTGCGCGATGGAACGACTGCCGCCATCCGAACGGCCGAACCGGCCGATGCGGCACTGTTGCGACAGTTCGTCATCCGCTTATCTCCTGAGTCAAGACGCCATCGGTTCTTTTCGGAAAGCATGCCGCCAACCGACGCCGTCGCGAGTTTGTACGATTCTTCCAATCCCCGTTCCCAGCTCACGTTGATCGTGACACGAACATGGGAGGGGGAACAGCGCATTATTGCCGCAGGTTCCTATTGGGCCAAGGATGAACACACCGCGGAGGTGGCCATGGCCGTGGAGGATGCATTCCATGGAAAAGGCTTAGGTACCCTGCTGCTGGAACGACTGGCTTTAGTCGCCATACGACACGCCTTTACTCGTCTATGGGCAGTCACGCACGTTGACAATCTGGCCATGCGCGAAGTCTTTCGTGAATCGGGATTTACATCTCATGAAATCTACGAAGGCGAAGATATGGAAGTGGAGTTGTCGCTGATGCCGACGGAAGCGACTGTGGCCCGAGCGGAGGTACGAGAACGTCTCGCCACAACCGCCTCCCTCCGACCGTTTTTCCACCCTCGATCTGTCGCGGTAATCGGGGCATCACGCCATCCAACCAGTATCGGCTATCGGCTCCTCGAGGCGCTGACGGCCAATCGATTTCAAGGCGCTGTGTATCCTGTGAACCCCCGTGCGACCGAAATCGCCGGACTCAACGTCTTCCCCTCGTTGCTCGCGATCACCGATCCGGTCGATCTGGCCGTCATCGCCGTCTCGCGAGACTCCGTGCCGTCCGTGATCGATGAGTGTGCGGCAAAAGGAATCAGGGCCTGCGTCATCATTACGGCGGGATTCGCGGAAGCAGGCTCAGAGGGAGCGGCCCTTCAGCGGCAGCTAGTCGCGAAAGTCCGGCAGCACGGCATGCGCATGATCGGCCCCAATTGCTTCGGGATATTGAACACGGATCCGACCGTCAGGCTCAACGCCACTTTTGCGTCTCTGTTTCCCCCTCAAGGCCGAGTAGCGATGTCGTCGCAAAGCGGTGCGTTGGGCCTTGCCACTCTCGCCGGAGCGCGTCGTGTCCGACTCGGGATCTCTTCATTTGCCAGCGTCGGGAATAAGGCTGATGTCTCGACCAACGACCTTCTCCAATATTGGGAGGAAGACCCTGCAACCGACGCGATTCTCTTATACGTAGAATCGTTCGGCAATCCTCGCCGTTTCGCTCGCATCGCCCGGCGCGTGAGCCGTCGCAAACCGATCATCGCGGTCAAAGCCGGGCGATCACAATCGGGGCGGCGCGCGGCCGGCTCGCACACGGCGGCGCTCGCAGTCAGTGATGTGGCCGTGGACGCGCTGTTTCATCAGGCCGGTGTCATTCGCGCCGAATCACTCGACGAATTGTTGAACTTAGCCGCCGGTCTCTCGAATCAACCCCTGCCTCTGGGGCGGCGGGTAGGGATCATCACCAACGCCGGAGGACCGGCCATTCTCTGCACCGACGCGTGCGAGCAATGCGAGTTGCTGGTTCCGGAATTATCCGCCCGGACCAGAGCGACTCTCGCATCTTTTTTGCCGTCGGCCGCCGCACTGAGTAATCCTGTCGATCTGATTGCTTCCGCCACGCCGGATCAGTACGCCAAGGCGATTGAGACTCTTATGGCGTCGGAAGAGATCGATGCACTGATTATTCTCTATATAGCGGTGACGGTACGAGATACAGCCGATATTGCCCACGGTATCCTGTCGGGAATTGAGCATGGTCGGAAAGCGGGCGCGAAGATCAAGTCCGTACTTATCGGTTGGATGGCGGAAGGTGATATGGAACGTACGTTCCACTGCCAAAACGAGACCATCCCGGTCTACCATTTGCCGGAGGTTCCCGCGCTCGTGCTCGGCAGAGCGGCGGCTTATGGGGAGTGGCGGCGACAACGGCCCGGCATGGTGCCCGACTTTGACGATCTCGATCTTGCCGTCGCACGGACGACTTGTGCCACAGCCCTATCCCAACGTGGCACCGGTTGGTTGACGACGGAAGAAACACGGACCATCCTGACCGCCATAAGGCTCCCCGTTCAGGCCGGTGGAGTGGCGAAAACAGCCGATGAAGCAGTCGCCTTGGCTCATCGAGTCGGCTATCCGGTTGCCGTTAAACTGGCGTCACATCAGATCGTGCACAAGACCGAGGTTGGTGGTGTGCAGCTGAATCTCCCGGATGAGGAGGCGGTTCATCAAGCGTTCGATTCAATAAGAACCCGACTTGCCGAAACCAATCAGCTCGATGCCATGGAAGGTGTGCTCGTGCAGCCGATGATCATCGACGGCGTGGAAGTCATGATCGGGGTCACGGATGATCCCTTGTTCGGTCCGTTGATTGCCTTTGGTCTCGGTGGAATTCACGTCGAGATCTTTGGCGATGTCCAGTTCCGCATCACTCCCCTCACTGATCGCGACGCCGCGGAGATGGTCCGTGGCATCAAAGCCTATCGTTTACTCACCGGCTACCGGGGACATGCTCCGGCCGATCTAGATGCGTTGGAAGACACATTGTTGCGGATCTCCCGCCTCGTCGAAGAAATTCCCGAAATCAGCGAACTGGACCTGAATCCGATCTTCGCCCTCCCTCCCGGCCAAGGCTGCCGAATCGTGGATGCGAGGATACGAGTCCAACCACCACGATCGGCAGTCTAGGAAATCGATCTCGTCACCTCCTCCCGCCTACTGGAACTCACTCAGTCAAGCTGGCACAAATAGTTAAGACAATGGCGAACTTTGCCTGGAATATGCTGGAGAAAGATGGGTCGATAGGAAACGCGGACAGAAGACGGGTATCGATTGCTATTGGTGGCCGGTTCTAGGGAAGGCTATGTCTTGCGAGAGACTCCATTCGAATTTTCCCAGAGGGCTGGGATTCCCCTTTCGCATAGCTAGTCTGCTAGGACGCCCACTTCATATGTAACTTGCGGTGGTGCATCGCGCAGTCTCGGAGGTAAAGATTGATCAGACTCTGATAAGGAATTCCCATTTCTTCCGCGATAGATTTGAAAGATTTGAAATAGGTAACCGTATCGCGGTCCAGCCGCATCGTGACCGGCTGTTTCAAATTCTTGACATAGGGGTTCTTGCGCCCCTTCATCTTAGAGAAGTCATAATGGTCTCTCATCGCATTCTTCTCCAATGTTCTCGCTCTTCAAGTCCCACGTCTACTGTTCCGGGTGAGGATCTTTTCTGATAAGTGCGAGGTAGAGCAGGGTATCAGCGAGGTCTTGGTCGGTCAAGGTGGTATCGGGAAACATGCCGGTGCCTGGATGGCCTTCTCGAATAGCACGGGCCCGTTCCTGGTTATTTTTGAGGCGCAGAACTTCGGCCTTACGCAAATCGGAAGGCGGAGGATTCAGTTTCGCAATGAGCGCGGCGGTGTTCGCCTCCAGTCGTGGTGGCCGATTCAGATATCCATCGACCCCATGGCAGTAGTAACATACGCCCTTGCCGTTGAAGATGTCCCGCCCCCTTAAAATATTGCCCTTTAACTTGCCGCTCGATTGATTAGCCGGAGGTTCTGCCCAGGCATTCATACCCGACGTGGATATCGCCGGTATCCTCAGTCCTACCACGAGCAGAACCCCAACAACGGTTAACCAGGCTGCCTTGTTCATTGGTCTGTCCAGACTATTTCGTCTGTCTGGTCTCTCTTGTCGAATTGGTTGCTCAATTTCTCTATGTCAGCCAATCTGCCAAGCCAGATAGACCAGAGAACCAGTGAACGGTGCTTGTCTAACCCGTCAGTGGTCACTGCAACAGGCATTGTACCGGTCTTCCGGCATCGTCTTCATGGTACTGAAGATCGTAGTACGTTCGTCTGCATTTGTGACGTTATCAATAGCAGGATAGAGTGCTCGTTCTTCCTTTCTATTGTGAGAACCCAAGAGGTTGAGCAGCGTCTGTTCCTCTTGATCGCTATTGAGATCTTGGCTCTCTACTTTCCGATGAATCGCGTCAAGCAGTTGCTTGATCTGTTCATGCTCAAATCGCATCACGGGTGTCGGCCCGTCCTCGATCATGCCGGTTTTCTCTTCCCACATCGGGAACAGCAGTTCTTCTTCCCAGACGATATGCCGCTGGAGGCCAACTTTGAATTCCTTGTATGCTTCCCTCGCCTTAACGAAGTCCGACCGTTTCGATGTCTGAAAGGTCTTGAACAATTCATCCAGTCGGTCATGATCCTCCGCATACAATGCTGTGATCGTGTTTTGCTCGCTCATCGATTCCCCCGTCGTACGCCACACCCACCTTCATCCCACTCTGCAGACTCAATGTCCTTATCGCTCTCTTCTTTCTCGTATCGCCTCTTTGCCTGCTTGCAAGGCCGCTTCAACATCCGCCCGGCGGTCATCGACAAATTGTCTACCCCGATTGATCACCTCATCGAGCGCCGCCCGGGCCTCTTTAGCTTTCTCAATTACCTCTTCTTCAGTCTTTCTTGCATAATCTTTAATCTCTCGCCTTGTGTCCTCACCCGACCTCGGGACTAGAAGAAATCCGGTCATGATTCCCATCGCCGCTCCGCCCAGAAATGCCAACGCAATCGCTAATCCCGCATCGTCGTTGTTCTCAGTCGTCATGGTTGACCCTCCCTGAATGGCAAATGGTTCGTGTGTACCAACGCGCTATGCGGCACGCATTCTCATCACCGTACCAGCTTACTAAACGATTCAGTCGAAACGCCACCTCTTGCTCACAGTCATAAGTTGAGCGCACCACAACGCTCAAGAGGGTTGAATGAACGGTTAGATGCGATGTGGGTCGAACGCAAATGTGCCGCCTCAAGGAATGATGCACACTCATTCAAGCACAAGCATCAACACTCGATGGTCAATGCTGGTATTGTTGGCCTCCGCTGGACCCTCCACTCCCATGTTCGCCACTTCCCTGCCCATGCCCGCTTCCCCCCATCATGCTCCCCATCATCCCTCCGTGACCCATCATACCCATTATACCCATTCCACCTCCGTGCTGCCCACCACTCTTCATATGCTCGTGGACAACACGTTCTTTTTCTCGTTGGTCAGGAGTCAATATCGCAGCGGCATGGCGCTTTGCCTTGATCCCGGCGAATAGGCAGACCCCTTCTGCCTTCTTCAGTTGCTCAACCTTGTCCTGAATGGCACTGAGATCGGCTTGCTCATCGTCCACCAGTGCCTGCAGTTCAAGCTGGGTGATTTTCGTATCAGCTTCTAGCCGAACTTCTGTTCTCTTGAAATCCAACTGCACAGATTTGAGTTTGCTCACTTGTTCCGGACTGAGCCCAATCTCCTTGGCATGTTTCAGTAGATGTGTAAGATAGTGCCCCCCATGGTCCTCCGCTTCACCTTGATCGTGGCCACCGTGCATCATCATTGCATGGCCCCCGTCGGCAAAGCCTGGTATTACTGCCATTGCGACAATCAATGCAGACCCTCGGAAGGCGGTGATCCACTCTCTCTTCAATCTCGTCATGACCAGTACCTCCAGCGTTAGACTAATTACACGGGCCTCTTGCTGACTTATTCATCGAGGATCTATATAAGATCATACTCTCTGGTAAACAGAATCGCTTCGAACGAGGGCCAGTCGCTTTCCTCTCCCCTGCCTCGCTCCCGCCATTCTCTCCATCCATGCGTGTCTCCTCAAAAGAACGGATGTGGAGATACCCCGAACGGCAATGCCTTCGTATCTTCGCCCGCATGGCCACGAATGCGCCAGGCGCCGTTGTCATACATTGCATGGTGCAGCCGGACAGTAAGATCGGCAGGCAGCGAGACACTTGACGAGCCGCCTCAGCCCTTTCATGGTCGTCGTGCATTCTCCTCTGTTCTTGGCACTCGATTACCCCTGACAGTCGCCGGTTATAGGCGAAAGGCCTGGTGGCAGTTGACACAAGCCAGTATGGTCTCCCCGACGTGGGACAGAATCTGCTCAATGTCCTTGCTGGGAATGACCGTGGCAAGGTCTTCCGCCGCCTGGTGATGCGCCATCGCCAGTTCGTGATACTTCGGAGGGAACGTTGCTCCCGTTTCCCGTTTCATCGCATTGTGATGCTTGAGAAAGCCAAGTTCATCACGAGCAACTTTGGCCGCCTGCTCAAATTCCTTCCGTCCCAACGCCGCAATCACATCATGCAACGCCTCCAAGTGTTCCCGCATAGTCAGCTTCAAGCCAGCTTCTGCTGCAGATCCAATCGCGAGCGCCATACGGTGGTCTCGATGACTCTCGACAGGAACTCCATCGTTAGCCAAGGAATGGTCGCGCTGATGCTGAGCCTCGCTGTCGATCACCAGACTGAGTAAAGCAACCAAACCTGCGCTGATCGACACGATCAATGGGCGGTTCACTTCAGTTCCTCTCCCTCCTAGCTTGTCATTTTTATCCGGCGCCCTTAAGAAGCCTGGTCTTCGATGGATACTCCAAGCCCAATCCAGGCTCTCAAGAGATCATGGCGGGTGATTGAGTATGCCACCTTCCCGTTCTTCTTCACCGGCAAGTTTAAGAGTCGTTTATCTTCCATGATCCTTACCGCTTCATCGATACTCGTCTCGTCGGTCACGGCGATGTGGTCCTTAACCATCACATCTTCGGCTGTTAACCGGTTGAGATCCTTTTTGGCTTCCAGCGCGCGAAGAATGTCGAATTCGCTGATGAAGCCGATGAACCTACCTTGTTCATCAACGACCGGTGCACCGGGAGTATGAGTGGCCAGGAGTTCAACGGCAATCCCCATCGCATTCTGATCACGACGAAACGTCAGCGCGTTCGTTGCACGTATCTGCCCAACGGTCTTGAACCCTCCCTCAGGAACCCCCGGCCTCATTAGCGTAGTCATTTCGCCTCCTTTTGTTGAAATTGAGTGATGGAGCTGAATCCAATATTTGCACAAGACTGTTGCACTATCCTCAGTTGACTGAGAGCCTTCCTCCTCAACATTGGATTCAGAAAAACGGAGTGCGATTCTGATGCCACTGCCAAACGTCAAGACATGTGCGGCAGGTATTGAGAGGGACCGCGGCTTGGGACCGTAGACCAATCGGTGAGAAACCGATGTGATGCAGGAATACTCAGGACAATACGGCCAGGTGGGGAAAAACGCAACACAAAGAGTATAAACAAGAGCTGACATATTGCTTGGCCTCGAATGCGACAGGGACGTGCTGGGAAACGGCTATGACATGGCATAACCTTCGCATCACGAGACCACATCAGAAGTGATCGACTTTCGCAAGTGAGGGATCACTAGCTGGGGCTTGTTATGTTGCTGAGTTTGACAATGAACTAGACTTCTATCGCCACCTATAAGGAGGTGGCCCATATGACAAGAAACGTAATCGAGAGGGTAAGCCTTAGGATAGACAAGGTCACCAGCAACACATTCTTGAGTCTGATCGTGCTGATCGGAGGAGGCCAGGTTTCGATCGCTCTCGCGAAAGAGTCCGCTTCACGGACCGACGATCTTTCGAAAGGGAAACAGGTGTATGTGCAACACTGTGCCGGCTGTCATGGCCCCGAAGGGAAAGGGGATGGGTATCTATTGCTGGGTCCGGAGCCGGCAAATCTGACAAGACCAGAAACCAAGAAGAAGTCTAATACAGCCCTGCTACAAACCATCCATGAAGGACAACCGTATATGCCTTCATGGAAGGTTCGTCTTTCTGAAAAAGAAAGCCGAGCGGTATTGGCGTATATCCGGACACTTCATCAACTATCTGGCAAGAGATCTCAGAATCAATAGGCGCCCTCCGTCGGGTCTCCGATCAACTGCCAGATTCCGTTCTATTCGCATAGTGTGGCACCATTGCAACGCACGGCTGCGGTCAACATATGGCACAGGCCGGGTGGAATCGATGAAGAGTATGGAGGAGCCTCCTCACGAATTTCACCGATCGGAGTGTAGCCTTCACCAGTCACGACGAACGTGCTGTCGCTGATCAGCAGCGTGGTGACCATCATTTCATTCTTCGTCAATGTTCCTGTCTTGTCGGTACAGATGACGGTGGCCGAGCCGAGCGTCTCCACGGCTGGTAACTTGCGAATCAGTGCATGGCGCTTCACCATGCGAGTGATGCCCAACGCTAACGTGATCGTGACCACGGCAGGCAGTCCCTCAGGAATCGCCGCCACAGCCAAACTCACCGAAGTCAGAAACATGGCCAGCAGTGGTTCTCTACACCAATAACCTAAACCGAAGACGACGGGCAACCACACCCAACGCCAGCCAAAGCAACGTATAGCCAAACTGTTCCAAACGACGCTGCAACGGAGTCTCAACACGTTCTGCCTCCGCTGCCTGCTGAATCATACCGGCAATCTTGCCGAGTTCTGTTCGCTGCCCTGTGGAAACGACCAGTGCTCTAGCTTTTCCAGAAATCGCAGTGATGCCCATGAATGCCATGTTGGTTCGATCCGCGACCAGCAGGTCGCGGCTTTGAAATCAACTGTGCATTCTTTTCGAACCGATGTCGATTCCCCAGTGAGCGACGCCTCGAGAATCAGATCGCCTAGGACCAAGTCCCGAGCCTCAATGACCAGGCATTGACCGCTGCGAATGACCCGCGCCATCGCCCCCGACATCCTGCGCAGTGCCGCCATGGACCGCCCTACTCGGAACTCTTGTACAAAGCCCAACAAGCCGTTGAGGATGACAATAGTAAGTATCGCCGCACCATCGAGCCAGTCTTCTAACAAACCTGAGACGACTGCTGCTCCGACTAGTACCCAGACGATGACACTGGTGAATTGGGAGAAGAATAGTTTGAAGACCGAAGGCGGAGCCACATCAGGTAATTCATTGAATCCATCATGCAGTTGCCGCTGAGCGACCTCCGTTGCATCGAGCCTCTTATCGAGATCCATAGACAGAACAGAGGCTATAACTTCCGTCGGCATCGTATGCCAGACAGTTGTTGATGGCGAAGGGGGTGTTCACTGGTCATCAGACTCTCTATCCGAATGGTACCAAGATCTATGACTCCTACCAGGTACCCAATCGAGCCGCGCAGGCATCACGCCTCACTTATATCCACTCAGAGGTAAAGTCCTTTCCCGCATCTCGTTCTGCAAACATACGATAGAGGACCGGCAACACAACTAGTGGACTGTAACGCCCATTTATAGACTATAATCGTGTTCATGACGAACAC
>CAZOHW010000154.1:0-9390 GCA_964579525.1 uncultured Nitrospira sp.
GTGTTCGTCATGAACACGATTATAGTCTATAAATGGGCGTTACAGTCCACTAGCAGCTACCAAGGGATAAGGAAAAGACATGTTTTACAAAACCGAACAGTGGAGATGAATCTTCGGGTATCGGTCTCGAGTTCTCAAACTCAAACTGTGACCACTGTTCAGTGGCCCATTTTGGGTCCCGTGGCATTGGCCCCAGTTGTGACAAGCTGAAATCGAACCAAGGACCCGCAATGCGGACATTTTGCTCGGACGGTTTCGTCGTTCAAGAGCTCATACTGATCGGCTTTCAACCACATGAGCTGGAAACATTTGGGGCAGCTACGGACTTGCGTTGACATGGATTTCACCGTACACTTTGAAAACAAAATAGGTTCGCCACTTTAGTACAAGATGCCTCCAACCCTCAAGCCTGTCGTCACTTTTTCTGAAGAGATCCCAACAACCTCTCAGCTGGTTCGGTTGTTTCATCAGGCGCCCTGGGCCAAAGATCGTTCTCCGGAACAGACCAGGGATATGCTACGCCAGACGGACCTTGTCCTGTGTGCATGGGATGGTGATCAGCTGGTAGGATTCGGCCGCGTGCTGACCGACTTCATGTACCGAGCGACGATTTGGGATGTGATCGTCGATCAAGCCTATCACAAACAAGGAATTGGAACAGAGATTGTTCGGCGGATCCTCCATCACCCTCGCCTTGAGCACGTTGAACTCTTTTGGCTCTGTACCAGGAGGCCGGGTTTTTACGAACGGCTTGGGTTTAGTTCAAAGGAGCAGACTGGGATGGTGTGGAGTCGGAGCAAGAATAGCCGGCTCGAATAACAGCTGATCGAGACTCACACCCACCCTTTTCGAAGGTGGGTGTGGCCTGAGCAAAGTGATCGACTCGCAGGATGCGGAAAAAGGCCGTCCAGCAAGGCCGCAGCGAGCGAAGAGACGAGGCGTACGCTTCGGTACGTTGAGCCTCTGAGCGACGCGAGAACACCGCTGACGGTCTTTTCCCGCATTCCTGCTAGAAGAACATCTTCCCGCCAAACAGAAAGCCAAACGACGACCCATTCCAATCCTCGCTCTTGAGTCCATTCATCGTGACATGGCCATCATTTCGTTTGTAGGCCCATTCCACGTTCAGCGCAAACCGGTCATTCAGCATATAATCGCCGCCCCACCCCAAACGCCAGGCGAACGTGTTGCTGGGACTGATCCGGAGGGCCGTGTCTTCGCCGAAACTGTTGATGTTGACACCAAAACTCATGTTGAAATAAGGGCTGATCTGACCGAATTTTACGGGACGAATTTCGAGGGTTGGTAGGATAGATACCGTATCCTGATGCCCAAGATCGATGTCTCGACGCTCCAGGCTGACCCCATGGCGCTCCCATTCCAACATCATCCCGACCAAGAGCCACGTATTGACGCTATACAAGCCTTGAAAATTGACGAGCGGGCCGATCGATGTCGAGGTGCCGTCGCTCAGCTGTTGTGTCAGCGGGGTAAACCCAACTCGGAAGCCTGCTACCCATCTACCTGGTTCAGTGCCGCCGAAGCTTTCCGTCTGGGCTGAGCTGGAAATAGGAAATCCCATGATCCCGATCGTGAGGATCAGCCCAACTACTCCGACTCGCAATGCCTGCGTTCGCATGACACTTCTCCTCTCTCGCATGGGGTAGCTATTCACCATAATTCTGATAGGTGTCCCCAGCGGCCTGGTTTGTATGACAGTTTTCCGAGCACTCAAGCCATTTATAGGCGGTACGTTCGTTCTCTAGACATAGCATTGTCTGACTCATGGGGCAAGAGCGCTACGAGGCGGAGGCCAGCGTTGTCTGTTTCATGCGCTTGGGTGAGAAGAAGATCGAAAGAAAAAACACCGATGTCGCGAGCAGTACGATTGCAGGTCCTGATGGAATATCCCAGATGGCAGAAAGTAGAACGCCCGTGACTGCGGTGCTGACCCCGATCGTTACAGAATAGAGCGTCAGCGACCAGAGGCTATGCGTCAGCTGATAGGCGGTTGATGCAGGAATCAGGATCATGGCGAACACCAAGATCGCGCCAACGGTCTTCAGTGAGACCACGACCGTGAGAGCCACCAATGCCAGAAGAAGAAAGAATATTGGGCGTGCCGGAATACCGGACGCCTCAGCCATGTCTTGGTCGAAGGCGATGAAATAGAGTTCCTTGGTAAATAACAAAATGAGCCCGAGTATGAGGAGGCTTAATACCCCGATGAGAGTCAGTTCATCAGTAGTCACGGAGAGGACACTGCCGAACAGGTACCCATAGACTTCCGCGTTGTAGGTCTTCATCAACCCAATGAACAAAATACCCAGCGCCATGGTCGTGGTGTACAGAATGCCGATGGACACGTCCAATTTCATTTGGCCTTTTTCTTCAGCCCAACCTGTGATCCAGACGGTGGCAAGGCCGAACAAGACGGCCAGGAGCATCGGTGGCCACCCGATTAAATAACCAAGTGCGACTCCGGCAAAGGCGGCGTGGGACGTGCCGGCACCGGCAAAGGCAAGGCCACGCAGTACGACAAATACGCCGATCACTGAACAAAGCCCTCCGACCAATGCGGCGGCCATGAGGGAGCGTTGCATGAAGTCGTAGGTCAAGAGATCAAACATATCGGTAGAGAATCTTCCTAATCGTGGTGGTGATGATAATCTTCGACGATTACGAGATCTTTCTCGGTAATCACAAGGTCCTTGCCGTAGACTTGGTGCAGAATATCTGGTTTGAGCACATCCGTTGGGGCTCCAGCGGCGTATAACCTGGTCTTGAGGAGGATCAATCGATCGACCTTGGAGCGAATCATGTTGATATCGTGGGTAATCAACAGGATGGTTAATTTCAGTTCTTCGTGGAGGTGTTGCACGAGTTCGACGACATTATGCTGGGCGGTAATATCTAAACCGGTCGTGGGTTCATCTAGGAGGAGCACTTTCGGTTGCTGGGCCAGAGCTCTCGCGATGAATACCCGCTGCTGTTGGCCGCCGGACAAATGCCCTAATGCACTATTGCGATGCGATTCCATCCCGACCTGGACTAATGCGTCCATCACAATCTGACGGTCTTTTTCACCGGGACGCTTGAACAGACCCAGCGCGCCATAGCGTCCCATCATGACCGTTTCGAAGACCGTCACGGGGAAATTGCGATCGATCACGCCTTTCTGAGGAAGATAGCCGATCTTGGCTCGGTGATGACAGCGGAGCGCATGGCAGGCACAATCGAAAATATGGAGATGACCCTCGATCGGCGCCATGAGGCCCAGTACCGCGCGACAAAGAGTGGTTTTTTCTGACCCGTTCGGTCCGATCACTCCGACAAATTCGCCTTCATAAATGGACAAGGCGATATCCTGGAGCGCCATGACACCGGGAAACCCGAAGGAGGCATGGTCAAAACGAATAATCGGCTCTCGACGATCTGGCACTGAGTCCTGCACTCTCTTCCGGTGCGATAAACTGAGAGGGTTCAAGAAACGGTTTCTAATGCGTTGGCCAATTGGAGCACATTATAGCGAAGCATGTCGAGGTAGGTCTCGGTTCCCGGCACGCCACCGGGCAATGTCGTCAAAATCACCACACGCGCCTTGGTCTCATTCGACAGCAGCTCAGGAAGCCGTTGACTGAGTTGAATCTCGGAGACGATCAGCTTGACGTGATTTTTTTTGATGGTATTGATGAGCGATTGAAGGTGCAGTGCCGATGGTTCTGAACCGGCCTGGATCTGGATTGTGCCGACGACGTCAAAACCGAATCGCTTGGCCAAATAGGGCCAGGCTGGATGGTGAGCAATGAAGCGACGGTCCGATACGGCCTTCAGACGGTCCGACAGTTCCCGCTGCAGGCGGTCCAGCTGTTGGACATAGGCGGCATGATTCGTCCGAAATTCAGCTGTGTGAGACGGATCTCTTTCGATCAGGGCGTCGGTGATATGACCGAGCATGATGGCCACATTTGCTGGGTCCAGCCAGATATGCGGATTCCCACCAGGTTCCGATTCCTGCCCATCATGGTGGGTACCTTCCCGTTCATGGTGATCCATATTGTCTCGAATGAGTGGAATCCCGTGAGATGTCGTGATGACACGGAGTGACGGACTTCCCGCATTCTTCACCAGCGAGGAGACCCAGACTTCCAGTCCGATGCCAATTTGAAAGAGCAGCTGCGCCTTGCGAACGGCCACCAGATCAGATGGTTTCGGCGAATAGGTATGCTCGTTCTCGTAGCCCGTGAGTAAGGAGGTGACTCGCACGTGGGAACGACCGATTTGTTCGGTCAAATCCTTTAGAACGGGAATCGTTACCACGATCGGAATGGGATCTGCTGCTTCTACGCCCGCACAGAGTGGAGGAGCGAAGCCTACAAGAAACACGAGATGGAGGGCAGCAAGCAGCTGCCCCATGTGACCGGGTCGAAACATCGGCGGGGACGGTAACACCCGAGTTGTATGATGTCAACGAGATTACGGATCGCGGTTTCATCGATATGGATGAAAACGGGCTCCCTTGACGCCGCGCGCGAGTTCCATTAGCGTAGCACACCTAACAATGGGCTAGTCCGGGTATTCGACGGTGAAAGGATAGCCACGATGAATGTTGTCGGATTGATGTCGGGAACATCGGCGGATGGGATTGATGCGGCGCTGGTCACGATCAACCGTCAGAAGTCCGGTCCCCACGTTCAGATGGTCGCATTTCACTCGCTTCCCTATCCTCGCTCGTTGCAACAACGGATTCTGTCAGCATCGGTGTCCGGCACTGTCTCAGACATTTGCCACTTGAATGCACTCTTGGGCGAGTGGTTTGCCAATGCGGCAATAGGGGTGATTCGTACCGCGCAGCTGACCCCGACGGATGTTGATTTGATCGGATCCCACGGCCAAACCATCCACCATCTTCCACAGGGAATCAAAGACACTGGAGTCGGTGCCATCCGGTCCACACTTCAAATTGCTGAACCGGCCGTGATTGCGGAACGCACAGGCATTACGACGGTCGGGAACTTTCGTCCCCGCGATATCGCGGCTGGTGGGCAAGGAGCACCGCTTACGCCAGGAGTTCATGCGTTGCTCTTTCGCCATCCACGGCGCGCCAGGCTGATCGTCAACCTTGGGGGGATCAGCAACGTCACATATCTTCCCAAAGGGACCGGCGTGTCTGGGCTCATCGCGTTTGATACTGGTCCGGCCAACATGGTGTTGGATGGACTGATGTCGCAGAGTACGAATGGGCGGCTCTCAATGGATCGTGATGGTCGATTGGCCTCCCGGGGGCGAGTCGATGCGCGACTCTTGGCGAAGCTCCTCGCCCATCCCTATTTGTCGCAGGCTCCACCAAAATCGACCGGCCGAGAGATGTTCGGTGCACGTCTGTTGACCGAGCTGCTCCAGATGCATCAAGCAAAACCGCTTCCGATCGAGGATTTGCTTGCGACCTGTAGTCGATGGACGGCCGAAGCGGTCGGGACGGCAAGGCGATGGATCAAGGATGGGATTGATGATGTCATTGTGGGTGGGGGAGGGGTGCGAAATCGAGCGATCATGAGCCACTTGTCAGAGATCTTTTCACCGGTGCCAGTGAGTTCCTTTGAGACGCATGGGTGGGATAGCAAGGCACTCGAGTCCGTAGCATTTGCGGTGTTGGCTTATCAAACCGTGACTGAGCACTGCGGAAATGTGCCGTCGGTGACCGGAGCTGCCCATCCAAGACTGCTGGGATGCATTGTCCCAAACGGGCCACGATGGTTCGATCGGCTGCGTTCACAAGGGGGGCGAAAGTAGGGATAATGGAGAAACTGGTTATCGGGGTGACGGGCATCGCATTGTTGATTGGACTGTGGCGGCGTTTCAGAGCATCGAGGAAACGAAAGAAAAAGGAAGCTCCTTTTACGCTTCCTTCCGATATCGTGATTAAACCAGCGGCGTTACTGAGCGACACAGAGGCCACCCTGTATAATCTTCTTCGAATGGCTGTTCAAGATCGCTACCTAATCCTCAGCCAAGTTCCGTTATGGACGCTTGTGTCAGTCGAAGGAAAGGGCAAGGCCCGTACTCACGTGTTGAATCGGATCGCGCTCAAGCAGGTCGATTTTGTGCTCGTCCATCCAGGAACGCGGCAAGTGGAGCATGTCGTTCAGATCGATGACGGACATCGGCGACCGCATCAGGTTGAATGGCTTCACGTCATCGAATCGGTCCTAAATGCGGCAGGAGTGAAAATGTTGAAGGTGGACGCCGAGAGGAATTATTCCATTCCTGAGCTCACCAACCTATTAGGTCTGGCGGAAGAAGCATGAACACGGTGCCGGCATCCCGCTGGCAATGCATTACTCCGGCGATTGAGTAGGTTCGTTGTCGCTTGGGGATATCGCCTCAAGAGCCTTGCGAGCGAGTTCTGCCTCCGAACTATCTGGGTATTGATCCAGGATTCGATCGAACATCATTCGCGCGGTCTCCTGATCCCCCAGTTTGGTATGGATTTGACCGAGTTTCAATGTGGAAGCAGGCAATTTCTGACTCAAGGGATAATTCGACAGGACCTCAGAGAACGACTTCAGTGCCGCTCGGTATCGGCCCCTACGGTAGTGACATTCTCCGATCCAATACTGGGCATTGGCTGCCAAGTCTGATTGACCGTGGAGCTCGATGAACAGTCGAAACCCAGCCAGGGCCGCTTCATAGTCACGATGTTTGAATTCACTCATCACACGATCGTATAAGCGATGACTCGCGTCCTGCATGGGTGGAGAGGCGGCAAGGGATCCGCTATGCAAACCGACCAGTGAGAGGAACACGAGGACCCCAACACGTCTGAGGAACATAAGAATTCTCCATCTGCTACAAGGTGACCCGACCTATGCCACGCAATCCGTGTACCACAGCCCAAGGTGAGCCCGAATGAAAATATGGTAGAGAAAACAGTGTTATTACTTGTCCTTATCATGTGGTGAATGCTGACGAGAGTCGGATGCTCTGCGAAGAGGAGACAGATTTGTACATCCTATTGTGTGGCTTATGCATCAGTGAGAAGGCGAATTGCTGGTCGAAAACGAGGGTTAATTCGAGGAGGGGGTAGACGACGGTGAATCGTCCGGAACATAGAACTCAAACGAATTGCCACCGTGCTGTTTTGCGCGATACATTGCCGCGTCCGCATGTTTCAGCAATTCATCGATTTCATGATCGTCTGTGGGATAAACGGTGATCCCGATACTGACACTGATGGCTGCGTGGTGCTCTCCTAGATGAAAGGGCTCTGCCAACGATGTGGTAATTCGCTGAGCGACAAGCGTGATGTCTTCTTCGCATGTCAGCCCTTCCAGAATGATGGTGAACTCATCCCCGCCCATGCGCGCGACGGTGTCGACTTCTCTGACGCAGTCGTGAAGGCGTAGGGCGACATGCTTCAAAAGTTGATCGCCGACATTATGCCCCATGGTATCGTTCACCGGTTTGAAGTGGTCGAGATCAAGCAACATCAGTCCAAGAGGTTGCTGGACCCGTTTGCTTCGCGCCATGGCCTGAATGAGTCGATCACGAAAGAGCGATCGGTTCACGAGGCCGGTTAACTGGTCGTACTGGGCGAGATAGGTCAGACGTTCTTCAGCGCGTTTCCGCTCAATCGCGTAACGAATCGAGCGGGCCAATAGTTCAGGTTGTCGTTCTCCCTTGACCAGATAATCTTGCGCGCCATGCTGAACGGCTTGCAACGCCAAGCGCTGGTCGTTGAGCCCACTCAGCACAATGATGGCGACCGTTGGGTTTGCCGCCTGCATTTGACTGACGGTGGAGAGGCCGTAGGTGTCGGGGAGTGAGAGATCCAACAAGACCGCATCGAAGCGCGCTCGAGCGAGGTGGGTAACGGCTTCAGTCAAGCGTGTCACATGGGTGATGTCAAATTGTTCAATGCTCCATTCTGCCAAGATATCTCGGGTCAATTGTGCATCGACATCATTGTCTTCGACCAATAAGATCTTGATCATCGTGCTCTCTTTCAGAGATGTGTCCAAGACTTCTCCACGGGTTCACTAGACTCGTGATAAGTATATCCCAAGACCTTGCTCCAACAAGAGAAATGCCTGAAGCTGATGAGGATTTCGTGGGCCGTATGTGGGATGGCCAACGTACAATTTCCTAAGTCCAGATCACAAGTACTGATCTGTTCATATGCTGGGTATCGCGATGGTGAAGAAGCTTCGTCGTTTGGGAATCCTTACAGACGGCTCAGAAATCTCTCTGAACGGTGTCGATGATCAAAAAACTGTGATCATGTCAGGAGCAAACATGTCGGAAACGGACACAAGGACTGAATCAAGAACCGCGTGAGGGCAAACGAGAATCCATTGGATATGAACCAGACGGTCCCTGTACTGGACCAATGGCTGCTTCACAGGCATATCCAGGTTCTAAGGGCCATAAGAGAGAACGTCCAACCATACTTCCACGGATGTGAATGTATCGGAGAGTCACACCCATGTGAGCCGCATCCTGTTTGACTTTTGTTATGCAGTCATCCGATGTGTACCCCCGACGTGAAATAAGCAGGGGCGATCCGGTCGAATCAACTACGAAGAATTCGCTCTCGCAACCTGCTGTACTGCATAGTAACAAAGCGATTCCGACAAGCCTACGGATCCTTATAGTTGAAAACGGCATTCTTTCCACCGGGACGACTGCTCCAGGACAGGCTCAACCATACCATGAAAATGAGACTTGAATCGACGAGTTGCCATAAACTGCCATACCACGCATAGCAGGACCCAGGTCTATCATCATGACGAAGGCGAGAGCACATGCCGCAACGACAAGTAAGCGCCTGTTCCTTCCCCACGATTCGACCCCACCCCTGCAGAAATGTCCAGTCGCCAGGCAAGAGTTTCCCTACGGGGAAGACCGGCTGTGAAAAATTTGTCGATACTCCGCCATCATGGGCAGGAGCTGTTCTGGCACAAATGTTGAGGGGGAAGGCCGAGGCCTGGTTGATCTTAAAGGGTTGATCCAATATTGTGGGGCAGAGCTGGTCTTGGTTCACCGAAACTGCGACGTTTCTCAGTCATGATGTCGCAGTCGGCGATCATGTTCAGAGTCCCATGCTCAGCTGGATTGGCGCGGGCGGCATTCTTGTCCTCTGTGCCTGGCATAGTATCCAGCTCGTTCGTGGCCAGTTTCGAATCCGCCAGACACTTGTGCGGGCTCACCAGCAGATAGCTCGCCTGGTAGTCGAAAGACGAACAGTCTCGAACGAATGGGTGTGGAATCCGGCTTACGCACAAAGGTCGGCCTAGGCTGCTGCATCGCAATCAGCAAGACGTGATCTCTATGACACCACCAACTTGGACCGAGTGATTAGGTCTGCACCGACTACTGTACAATGCAGGA
>CAZOHW010000155.1:0-9366 GCA_964579525.1 uncultured Nitrospira sp.
ATGCTCTGGTTTCTTATGCGACAGATCAAGTCCCCAGCGCGGACCCTTGCTCCAATCCTCATGCCGGTCGGTGGAGCACCTTCTTCGACCTCATGAGATCACAACTCTCCGCATAAAGCCGTGTGATATAGTTCCCGCTCCACATGGCACGAACGAACTATTACCAGATACTGGGTGTTTCCCGAGAAGCCTCCGAGGAAGAGATCAAGAAGGCTTATCGCAAACTGGTTTTTGAGCACCATCCGGACCGAAATCCCCACAAGGCCGATGCGGAAGTACGGATCCGAGAAATCAATGCGGCGTATGAGATCATTGGTGATCCGGAGAAACGTGGGAGTTACGATCGGCTCTCATGGGGAGATGAGCCTCGTGCGGAAGCGGTCGACCCCGGTGTCATCCTTGCCGCAATGGAAGAGAAACTCTTTAATGAGGGAAGGAAAGAGATCTTTTCAGTTTTAATACAAGATGTTACGCGTATACAGTTCGAGTTAAGAGTGATCCGTGAGCGGACAATTCAAGCCCAGGGATACGACTCATTTTTAGAGCCGATTGTGGTCGAACGTGCATCAGAAATCTTGGATGATTTCTTGACGGAAGAGATGCAAATACGGAAACAACGGCTCATCGACGTCGCAACGGAGATGCTCCTCTCACAAGGAGTGGTCAAGCGGGGAGACGATGGAGGAATTCGTGCGCTAAGGAATCGGTTGGACGAGAGTTTCCAGAAAGGACGAAAACATGGCATCGCCTCCTCGTTGGAATTGTTTTATGAGCGACGGTAACTAGCAAACGGTGAGGAGTAAGGGGTAAGGAGTGAGGAGAACAGAATATTGAGTGGTCATCTCACCCCTTACTGCTTATCCCTGACCCATTAGTGGTCCCGCCACAAACCGTCCTGCCTTCATGACGCCCAATATCTTGCTCCGGTCACGGAGGAGTTCGATGTTCTTCAGTGGATCTCCCTTGAGCACGACAAGGTCCGCTTCTTTCCCTTTCTTGAGCGTACCGACTGCGTTCTGTATTCCAATCAGTCGCGCAGCAGATGCTGTAGAAGTAAGGATGGCTTCCATTGGGGCCATCCCGAACGCAACCATGCGTTCTAACTCTTGTGCGTTGTCGCCATGATAGTTAAATGGGGTCCCTGCATCGGTGCCCATGGCAATGCGGATGCCGCTCTGATGGGCTTGTTTGAAGCTGGCTTGATGGTGCTTGGTCATCGCCTTGGCCTTGGCTAATGCGCTCTCCGGAATCCCGCAACTCGGTCTGCAGGCTGCTGTCGTAGCGAGGGCCGAGAGGGTCGGGACCATATAGACCCCATATCGTTTCATAAGCGATCCAGCCTCGTCATTCAGTAATGTGGCATGTTCGATCGAATGTACACCGGCTTGAATCGCGTTCTTCATCCCTGACGCGCCATGAGCGTGAGCCGCAACCTTCCGACCGGCTTCGCGAGCTTGATCGACCGCGGCTGCCAACTCCTCCATTGTCATCTGGGCCGTGTCAGGCGATGTTCCAGGTGTCAGAATGCCACCCGAGGCAATGACCTTGATGACCCCGGCACCGGCTGCGACCTGCTCGGCTACAACTTGCCTGACCTGCTCTGTTCCTGCAACTTCCTGCCCGATGAACCGCGCGTGGCCACCGATCATGCAGATGGCAAGACCAGCACCGACAATACGGGGGCCAGGAATCATGCCGGAGTCAATCGCTTGCTTGAGCGTAAAGATCGAATGGTCACGAGACCCCACATCACGGACCGTGGTGAACCCTGCCTCGATCGTCGCTCGCGCGTGCCCCACGGACTTCAGCAGTGTATAGGAAGGCTGTTCGGATTCAATCGTCGCCACGACGTCAGGTTCTCCTCCCAAACACAGATGCACATGGCAATCGATGAGTCCTGGAAGAATGGTGAGGCCTCGGCCATCGATCCGAACCGCATCCTTGGGGGTCGCGACGGTCCGGCTTGGGCCAAGCGCGACAATCTTGGTTCCGCGAATCAACAACGTCGCACAATCATGGACTGCTCCTGTTCCATCGATCACGCAAGTCTGACGAATGGCGATGGTCACAGCTCCTGTCCTCCGCTGTAGATTTGCGCCGCCGATTGCAATGCGGCGCCCGGCGTTGACACCCACCCCTCTCGAATCCCGATTTCTTCAACGGCGTTCAAAAAGGTCAGGACATTCGCTTCTGTACACGACTCGCCCATTAACCCGATTCGCCACACTTTCCCCTTGAATTGCCCGAGGCCGCCGCCGATTTCAATTCCGAATCTCGCAAGCAGTTGAGATCGAACGGATGCGTCATTGATCCGGCTTGGAACGGTTACGCAGACAAGCGTCGGCAGTTGGTAGCATGGTTGGGGGAGGGGGGAGAATCCCAGGGCTTTCAATCCTTCGACCAGTGCATGGCTGTTGAGTCGATGGCGGGCAAAGCGAGCGGGCAATCCTTCTTCCTCGATGAGGCGCAATGCTTCTCGTAATGCATAGAGCATCGAAATCGGCGCTGTGTGATGGTACGTGCGGTTCTGATCCGTCCAGTAATCTAGGATCAGACTCATATCAAAATACCAGCTTTGGCAGGGGCGTCGGCGACGCTTGATCACAGACAATGCACGCTCGCTCAACGTCAACGGTGACAATCCGGGAGGACAGCTGAGGCATTTCTGGGTGGCGCTGTAACAGACGTCGATGCCCCACTGATCGACTTCGACTGGGAGGCCGCCTAACGAGGTCACTGCATCAACGATCAGTAGGGTATTGGACTCGCGACACAATGATGCGATCGGTTGAATCGGCTGCCATGCGCCCGTTGAGGTTTCTGCATGGATCAGAGCGACGGCTTTTACCGGAGCTGAGCCCTGAAGGGCTGAGGCGACTGCCTCAGGTGAGATCACTTCTCCCCAAGGGACTTCAAGACGGATTGCCTTTCCTCCACAGCGCTCGACAACCGAAGCCAACCTCGTGCCAAAGACCCCATTCACCCCAACAATGACCGAATCATCCGGCTCAACCAGATTCACCACCGAAGCTTCCATCCCGGCTGAACCGGTCCCGGACACAGCGATCGTGAAGCGATTGGTGGTGGAGAATGTCTGCCGAAGGAGGGTCTGCACATCGTTCATAATGCCTAAAAACACCGGATCGAGATGACCTAGCAACGGAGTGGTCATGGCCTGCAGGACTCGTGGATGGACCATGCTCGGACCGGGCCCCATCAGCAGTCGGTGTGGTGCATGAAAATCGCGGATCACAAAAACCTCCTGAAACCTCGATGGGTTAGTATAGCTAAGTCCAACTGGCGAGGCTATGAGATAAAGCTGGGTATCATCTCTCGCTAGCTATTTTGAGGGGGTATAGCATGTTGAATGCACATGGTATAGTCCACCCCTATGGCTGAAGAGACTATGCTGACCCAGCCCCTGCAGGACCACCCACAAAACGAGAGGGCCATGGTTTCCCCTCATGCGCCGAGGCCCTTTCGCTCGCAATGGTCGTTGTTCGTCAGCACTGTCTGTGCGAGCATCTTGGTGACAGCGCTCGGCGCAATTCTGTGGTCCTCTGCGACATTTCCCAAACTGGATCGGCTCGAAAACCCAGACCAAGCACTGGCGCTCATGGTGGGACGGATGATGGAAGCACAGGATGGCTTGGAGCGGCTACCAGAATGGCGGCAGCGGCTCATCGAATGGACGTCGGGAAGTAACGACATTGAGCGGGCTCAGGCTATTGAATGGTACCGTGAATTGGTTCATGCGAAGCCCGATCGGCTCTCTCAATTCCGTTTCGCTATCCTGGTCGGAGAATTTCGCTCTTCGTCAGAAGCCGTGAGTGAAGCGAAGAGTTGGCAGAGTGCCGATGGATCGATGGAACCGCTTAGAGAATTAATTGAAGCCGCTTATGATGTCTCTCCTCTCGCTCAACCTCGTGAAGTCGAACTTCAAGCTTTACTTGCGGAAACCCTACCAGATGGGTGGTTCTACAATCACCTTGCTTTGAGATTAGCCAAGCGTGCAGGAGATGTGAGCCTCTTGCAGACAGTAGAGCAGCGGATTGCGGCAAAAGGCGATTACGCTCAGCGTTGGAGCGGCCCACTCGTCAATATTGAACTGCTGTGTCTCCTCCTTGGATCGCTGATCCTCGTCGTGATGATCCGGCAAAGCCCGCAGCCGCGAGATTGGTTCCGTCTTCACACACCTGGGATTCCCCCGCCCTGGTCCGGCGAAACAGGCGCCGCCGTCTTGCTTCGGGGTGGAGCGTTAGGAGCTGCCATTACGGTGGCCTTTCTCTCCGTTCCCTCCTTCGAACATGCCTCGCTGCGCGCTCTGGCAATCCCCTTGGCGAATCTCCCGCTGCTTGCTCTGGCCTACAGTCAGTTACTCAAACCGGCCGGCTTGAATTTTCTCGATGGCTTCGGCCTCCGTATAGACCGGACACAACTTGGCGAGTTGAGTGGGATCGTGCTCGCTGTCGTGGCGGCAGGACTCTGGGGCGAATGGGTGATGGGGCGAGCCACGGAGTTCTTCGGATTCGCGAACCACTGGACGGAATGGTTTGATCCAGACCTTGTGTGGGCCCCTCCCTCGGTGTTAGGGATCAGCTTACTGGAATATATTGTCTTTGCCCCGATCTTTGAAGAACTCGCCTTTCGAGGATTGCTCTATGCCATGCTACGCCGGCGATTTTCATTTCTCCCTGCTGCATTAATCAGCACAAGCCTCTTTGCGCTCGCGCATGGATACGGTGCGATCGGGTTTGTCAGTGTCTTTTGGAGCGGCTTTCTCTGGGCCTGGATCTATGAACGGACCGGCAGTCTTATCCCAGGCATGATCGCCCATGCTACCAATAATTTCCTCGTCTGCCTCATGGTCATGATGCTCCTTCGCTAACGAGTATCCCATCGTTGTCGTTCTCTGAGGACATGCTCCAGGATATCTGGATAGTGCAGACGAGTGTGATCGGATGTGAGAAGGTCTAACATCCGGTGATTCGCGATACGTTTGCCCACGAGCGTTGAGTCGTCAGGCTGGGGAGACTTGAGAGGTCGAGAGATTCCCGCTCCATCGCAGATGTCATTCCAGGTGCGTGGCAGTCCATCGCTCACGTTGTACACCTCCCCGCGTTTCGCATGATGTAAGGCAGCAAGACACACCCTGGCCAAGTCTTCGACATGAATGAGATTGACATACTTGCGTGAGGGGCTAACCCGTCCGGTATTGATCCAGTCGATCGGGCTTCGGTTGGGCCCGTAGATTCCTGCCACGCGGAGAATGACCGCACTACAATGTATTCTAAGGTATTCCTCGCCCTGTACACGAGGTTTTGTGAGATCGAGTGGTGATGTCTCATCACACCAGGATGGAGGATAGTCAGTGGACGATCCGACATCATAGGCTGAGGTACTGCCGAGCACCACCAATCGACGTATCGAGAGAGACGCCGCTTCAGCAAATTTCTGGACGAGCTCTAACGGGACGGCAGGGAAGCACCATAAAACATCGGTCTCTCTTGGAAGATGGTTCCAGGTCTCTGGTTTCACGAGGTCAAATCGTAGCCGTTGATCCTGTTGCAGGTGGCTTAGGTGTTGATCGGGGTCTCGACTTGTGGCCAGCACCCGTACATAGCGTTGTCTGGCGAGCGGGAAGAGAAATTTGGCGGTGTAGCCTGAACCAAGAATGGTAAGGGATTGATGCAAGGTGAATAGTGCTCCGACTGATGTGCGCACACTGTCAGTGAGTATCGATCAGAGTCCAGAGGTCATGGGGAACAGCCGACAAACCGCATAGTACATGAATAGGTAGCAGCTATTTCACGATCCGATAGCGACGAATATCCGGTTCGGCAGCGACCAGCTCTGGCAACTGTTGGAGTGCGGACAGAATATGAGGAGTTGAAAAATGTGCTTGCTCAGCTTCGGTATTCGCCCATTCTTCGACACACACGAATTCTCCTCATGCTCGCCGCGTTCCAAGAGGTGATAACTGATACAACCCTTCTCTCGTCGAGTCGGTTCCACGATTGCCGAAAGGATGGCTCGAACCTGCTCCACGCAGCCAGCTTTCGACATCACGTGGGCAATGACGCTGAGGGGACCGTCTGACATGCCGTATCTCCTGAATAGTTCCGTGATCCTATGTTGTTTATTCGTTCACCTCGAGACAGCTCGCGCTGACCCATCGGCCCTTGATCGTCATACGACTTTTTCCGGATCCTTGCTGCTCACGTTCCCCGGTGGCTTCAATGCTGTCAGGTGTCTTGGCTTCGACGGCGAAATGTGTCGTCGACGGTGATGGGCCTGGGCACTTGGTCTCGAGGACCAGTTTCGATGAAGATTTCGAGATCACATTGACCTTGCAGTGCACCTCATTATCGTCATCCTCGTCCTCCATCTCTTTAATGATGCGATCTTGAGAGATATCCTGTTTAGTCAGACAAGAGTGCATCGTCGTCGTATGGGGTTTGCCTTCGCGGGCTTTCATCATCTGTTCCATCTGGGCGCGTTGTTGGGGTGTCAGCTTGGCTGCCATCTCCGGTGAGAGCTTCATCCCTGAGGCAATGGCGGTGACCGTCATCTCCCATGTCCCCGGTTTGACGTTGAAGGACTCAGCTCGTACTAATGTTTCCTGCGTAAGTGCACATAGGGCGACAGCGATTGTGATCACAGCTCCAGCGTTCATTCGGACATAGACCAAACTTCTCTTCCACATCGCCTTGTCTCCTTCATGCCATGCGCTTTCGATCGAAACGGAACTTCTTGTCAAATGTCAGTGTGATCAATGAGCGGAAGCACGAGTCGCCATTCTACTGTGTTGGGGTAATCACGTCTATGGCGAAACAGATGTTCAGGCGGTTGATGAATGTACAGACACTGCGATGGACAAGGGTCTCCTGTCCCCCTTGACCTGATTCTCCTAGGAAGCGTAGGGTGAATATATCGCTTCGCAGCCGCCTCATTCTGGAGGTGGTGATCATGGTCTTCCGTGGAACCCAATTCCAACGGCGTGGATCTGCCGGGTGTAAGTTCCTCACCAGACAGGCCCTCTCCTCTTGTTACGCCATATTTGTGCCAGACAGTCCACTGAAGTCTGCATGCCGGATGGAATCAAGGTCCCACGGCGGAGATCAGTGCAGACAACCTCACGAAGGACTCGCACCGATGGCGCGAGAAGGTGACTTATGTCATGGGCATATTGGGGAATTGTCATTGGCCTCTCAGCCATGGTGGTCATGATGATCGCCTGCATACGCATACTTTCTTTTGATGGCAACGAGGACAGACAGTCATCGGGTCAAACGGCCGGTGGAATGGTCGACAGGAATCCGGACCAGCCAACTCATAGGCGAGCTGCATAAGGGCTTGGTGGTGGCCCGGTCCTTGTGGCGCTGTGGGGTGAACACGTCGGGGCTGAGTCTGTATGACTCAAGGGGTGGGTGTGGCCATATTCAATTCGGGAGCCGTTCTAAACTGTCACGAGGGGAGGGAATATGGGACCGGTGAAGGCGATCGTAAAAGAACAGGCGCTCTATGATGTGCGGGAAGGTAGGTTAATCAAAGATGGATTCGTAAATCGGGAGGATATAGAAGCCTACGTCAAGCACCATTATCTCGTCCTACCAGTCGTCGATAAGCAAGAGCGGCCATGGCTTCTTGACGGAAAGCCAATCTATTGCCTTCGTGGAGCCTTATATGAAACGGTGAACGATGAACGGGTTCATCTTGCCCGTTGTCCGGATTGTGGAGGTATGGGGATTCGAACCGACGAATTCGTCGTCGAATCGGATTGCATCCGCTGCACGGCCTGCGGACATGAATTCGATGCCAGGCTAGAGATGATGGAGACGTAGCATGGGCGAACCGTTAGTGCGAGATGGGAAGGAGAAACGACCCAATAAGCTTTCGATATAAGCAGAGGCTTACGGATGCCATGGCTATCCGTAAACCATAGTGATAGCTGAGTTGAGGTTTGGTGGTAGTCGTGACTTGTTCAGCTTGCATCACCGAGCCCGACTAATTTTTATGATGAGCGCGTCTTGTCCGGTCGCGGAACCGTGCGGGAGGCATCCCGAACTGTCGCTTGAAGGCACGATTGAAAGAGGGTTCGGACTCATATCCTATGTCGTTTGCCACCTCGGCGACACTCTTGGCGGTTGAACACAATACTTGAGCGGCGAGCTGCAGTCTCCAGCGTGTCAGGTACCCAATCGGCGTGTCTGAAAGATAATAGCGAAATCGTTCCGCCAACACGGAACGCGACACACCCACCTCATTTGCCAATGAGGCAATCGTCCAGCGTTGAGCCAGCCTCTTGTGGAGGATGGACAGAGCCCTTCCCACGTCCGGATCACGTACACCGGCCAACCAACCGGTATGCGAGGGCGGCAACGTTGCGATGTACCGTCGCAAGGTTTCCATGAACAACACTTCTGACAATTTGGCGATGACGGCGGCGCCGCCTGGGCCTGAAGCTTCGGCGTGATCAATGGAATACTGAAGCGTGTCTTCCAACCATTGTCCTGATGGGCTGTCTCGGATATGGACTTTGACGATTGGGGGAAGTCCTGCCAGAAAGACCTGGCTGAGTTGTGGGTCGCAAGTCAAGTAGCCGCAGATCAGCTTGGTGAGCTCTCCTCCGCCTCCGGAATGAGAAATGATACGTCCTTGAGCCAACACCTGCCGCAGTTGCTCTGCGCTGTCGATCGGTGTGACGAAAGGGCCGTTGCCCATAAAGTGCGCGTCGCCTTGTGCAAGGATGACGATATCGCCGGCTTTAAGGGGTACCGCCTGGCCATTCTCTTCGATGCGAACGTAGCCTCGTCCTTCGGTAACCAGATGAAAAATAATGACGTGCTTCGGACGGGTTGGGAGATACGAGGCCAGCGTGTTTGCGTCAGGTTCACGCGCGCACCATGGCGATGAGAATACGCCGTTGAAAAACACCGCGCCGTCCAGTCTCACGGCTTTCAGGACTTCAGAGAGCACATCCATATCGATTGCTACAAGAAAGGGGTCTTGCTAAGCCAATCAGACGCATGGATAAGTGAGCCGCAGCTTAGCATGCTCCTGCTAAGAGAGCCAGACGCGCTGATAAGACACCGACAAGCCTATCCGGTATAGTGCGAACAGAGACAGGGCAGCACATCCCCGGCGCTGTTGATCGACAATAGAAGGAGGAGATCATTTTGACGAGTGCAATGATTTGGGGAAATAGACGGCCTACAGGCTCGGCTCAAATTGGTCAGGAACGCTTTGGGATCTGCCTATAATCGAGCCGACGGCGAAAGTGCAGCGGTTCTGCTGAGTATCTGGAAACGATCGGAATCAATCAGTAACACAAAAAAAGGAGTCTGACATGACGCAGCCGAACGC
>CAZOHW010000156.1:0-9341 GCA_964579525.1 uncultured Nitrospira sp.
CCCCTCACCCTTCATCCCTCACCCCTCCCGTTATGAAAGCCCTCGTCACCGGAGCCACAGGATTTGTCGGAGCAGCGGTGGCAAGGGCACTCATCCGTACCGGCGTCGATGTCCGGGTGCTGGCCCGATCCGACGCCGACCCCAAAAATCTCGAGGGCTTGCCGGTTGAACGGATTGCCGGCGATCTTCGTGACAAAGAATCTCTGCGCCAAGCCCTCAGCGGCTGCCGACAGCTCTACCACGTCGCCGCACACTATGCCCTGTGGGCCAAGAATCCCTCGATCTTCTATGAGATCAATGTGACGGGCACAAGAAATCTCCTCGAAGCCGCACGTGAGGTCGGGATTGAACGCACCGTATACTGCAGCACGATCGGCGCAATCGGCTTACCTCCGGGCGGAGGACTGGGAACGGAGGAAACGCCGGTATCCCTCGAACAAATGGCCGGCCACTATAAGCGTTCGAAATACCTCGCCGAGCAGGAAGTGCTGAGGCTCGCAGCAGAAGGATTGCCCGTCGTCATCGTGAATCCCAGTGCGCCGGTCGGCGAAAGCGACGTGAAACCGACGCCGACCGGGCAGGTGATCGTTGATTTCATGAAGGGGCGAATGCCGGCCTACATTGAAACCGGCATGAACATCATTGACGTGGATGACGTGGCCACCGGGCATTTACTGGCCATGGAGAAGGGCCGTCAGGGCGAACGATATATTTTAGGCTGTACAAACCTCTTGCTCCGTGAAGTGTTCGAGATCCTGAGCAAACTGACCGGTATCAAAGCCCCGGCTCTCAAGCTCCCTCGCGGCGCCGTGCTGCCGCTTGCGTACCTGAACCATTGGTTGGCCAACGTCACCGGCTTGCCCCCTCGCATTCCACTCGAGGGTGTCAAAATGGCCAAGTACAAGATGCACTATGATTGTAGTAAGGCAATCCGAGAGCTCGGCCTCCCTCAAAACCCTCCCGAGATCGCACTGAGGAAGGCCGTACGCTGGTTCAAGGCTCACGGTTACGCATAGTGTGAAATAAGTGGGTCCAGTTGTGAGTTTTAAGTCTTTGGTGTTTAGTATCTGACAACTCAACACTGAGAACTCACAACTCAAAACTCGATGGAAGTTCTCGATCTCTTTAGTAAAACGGTAATACTTCGTCCCTATGTGTTTCTGTTTCTGGCCGCGTTCCTCTTTTCCGCCATACAGCTGATTGGTTGGCCTCGGACATGGCGGTTCTGGCTGATCAGCTGGGGCACGGCATTCATTTGTGAATTCTCGTCCACGCGCACCGGTATTCCCTTTGGCTGGTATTTCTACAACGGCTCGACCATCGGCCAAGAACTCTATTTTTTCGATGTGCCGTTCATGGATTCAATCTCGTTCAGCTTTCTCCTCTTCGCCTCCTACTGTGTGGCGCTCGGACTCGCACTACCGTTTGCTTGCACGCCGAACAGTGCGCGCGCCCCTCTCAAGCCGTTACTGTTTGATGTGGACGCGCGAACGAATTGGACCGTCTATGTACTGACTGCATTTCTGTTTGCCTTCATCGATATGGTGATCGATCCAGTGGCCTTACGTGGAGACCGGTGGTTCTTGGGCAAGATTTATTATTATCCTGACCCAGGCTGGCATTTTGGTGTCCCATTCGCCAACTATGTCGGCTGGGCGGTTATTGGGCTGATTTCATTGGCCATCTATTTTCCGCTGGATCGGCGGCTCCCAACCTTTGTGCCACCACAATCAGCGACACAGGTCCTCCTGCTCGGGGTCGGCCTATACTATGGAGTTCTGGCGTTTAATCTCGGTGTGACCTTCTGGATTGGAGAATCATTCATGGGAGTGTGTGGAACATTGATGCACCTGCCTGTGCTGCTGATCTTGCTCGCCCGCCTCGTCGCGTTTCGACAGATCCATCTCACACACTGATCCAGTGGCAATCACGCTCAAGAAATTTGTATAGTACAACCATCATCTCCGAGCGCAGTGGCACTATGCCGTGACGGAAGCAACCATTACAGATAGATCCCGTGATGCAACACCTGTACGACATCTTGAGAGTGGGGAGCCTGGTCTTTTTTATCTGGTTGTTCACGATGCCCGCTATGGCTGCGGACACGGAATTTCATATCATGGGCGTGGTGACGGCGATTGATGGAAAACATATTGAGGTCAAAACCGCGAAAGGATCGGTCACCTCAGTCCTCCTCAGCAAGCAGGTCAAATTTAAAAATAAAAGTAACCCCAAAATGGGAGATCCGCCTGCGATTGGCGACCGGGTGATCCTTGAGGTCTCAAAGGACGACAAAACCAAAAAAGTGACGGCCAGCGTCGTGCATTATTCGGCAATCAAGAATATACCTCCTCCTCGATAACCGATGGCTACTATTCGTTTTTCTCGAGTCGTGCAGGAGTCACCCTTTCATGGAGGGATTCGTCATGCCCTCACGCGAGTCTTCATCACCGGCATTGCGGTATTCCTCGCGATCACCATTGTCCCGGGGCTGGAAGCAGATAGCCTCGCCGCCGGCATTGCCGCCGTACTGGTGCTTACGTTCTTGAACCTGATTCTTCGCCCCATTTTGTTTATTCTGACTCTGCCCTTGATTGTCTTTACCCTCGGACTCTTCCTTGTCATCCTCAATGCCTTGTTGCTCGAACTGACGGCCTATCTCGTGAAGGGATTCACAGTCTCCGGATTCTGGCCTTCAGTCGGTGGCGCGCTGGTAATCAGCCTCGTGACGACCGTGCTCAACAGCTGGACAGTGGATCGTCGCCCACTCCAAGGTTTGCCTGAGGATCCGCGTCGTCCTCCAAAAATCATCAACCCTGAATAGGCCGATCTCCGGTATTCACCGCCCTGATTTCGCGCTTCGAGATTTCGATTCGATATAATGCAGGCCGAATCTTGAACAGGGAGATGACAGGGCGATGCACCAATCTCGTGATCTATTTCTCATTGTGATGCTGGGCCTCCTCGTCATCCGGCCGGCATGGGCCGGCGAGCATCCAGCACCCAGAAGCTTGTGGCACATCGTCCAAACGCCTCCCCCACTCAGTCAGCTATTCGAACCAAAGAAACCGTGGATGCTTCGTGATCGAGAAATCGCCCTCGATCTTCCACTCCTGTACCTGCTCAAGGATGCAGGAGCCAGACCGCTTCCTCGAATCAACGTGGAACTCTTTGACGGGGCCACCGCTGAATTGGATATCATCTCCACCGTTTCCCGCATCAATGATACCGCCGTCATCCGTGGTACGTTTAAGCCTCCCGCCCACGGCGACTTTACCTTCGTGGCGACAGGCAACCTCTTGATCGGAACCATGCACATGGGAACCCGATTGTATAAAACCGACCACATCGGCAATGGCCGACTGCGACTCCTCGAACTCAATTCCGATAAAATGCCCCCGGATTGATTCTGCCATGGATTGACCATCGGCTTCTTCACCCGCCTCCGCCTTGTTCGGGTTCCCACTCCGTTAATGTGGATTTTCACACCAAGCCGGCTCATCCGAGAATAACCAGGATCAGCCGGCTTTATTACAGAGTTCGTTTTAAATTAAGGCAATGGAAGCGTCGGTTTCGTTCCTAACGACCACAGCAACCCGATTCCGGTTGCCCCTTGTGGGAGAGAATTCGAAACACCCGTATAGGCATGTGTATCGTCTCGAAAGATGGAAATATTGTGGGTCGGATACGAGGATCCGCTGGATTTTGTGATAGAGAGCTGTGGCTCTCCGGTCAAACTGCAGGTAATCGTGATCTCGCCGGCTTGGTAGATTTTCTTGTTCGTGCGTGCTTTCACAGGCGTGAAACCCATAGTCTCTACGTTACTATCTGGTTGACCAGCGAGCACCCACTGGACCTTTTGAGAGACGGTCGAACCACCCGGGCCTGCATAGACCTTAATGTCGGTCCCAGCCACGAAATTATCCATGGCGCCATACACATCAATTCCCGCAGTCGCTTCGTAGCCCCCCTGACGGTTTGGGAAATAAATATTCACGGGAGCCAAGCTCCAACTTGACCCACTTCCAGAACAACTCGTGTTCATCACGAAAGACCCAAATAGTCGATAATTTGTGGGCTTGGTCGCAGCATTGTTATCAGGATCCAGCTGCATGTTCTGCCAATCGCTGAGGGTCACAAGATCATTGATAGCTGGAGTTGTGACCCAGACTGGAAACACCCCCCCACGTTCGATTTCTGGCAGAACCAAAAACAACATCTTGTTTGAACTGCGTAAATTCAGTGGCATTACATCCACTGCACAGTGGATCGCTCGTGCTGGGATTTTTGATCCCGGACTTCAAAAGCACCCGGAAATCCCTGACCACTGCCCAGGCGTCAGTGGCCACCAATGTCGCCCCCATACTGATTCCAACAACAAGCACGGCCCCTATCATGAACATCCTGCGTCCGTATTGCTTGGCATCTCTCAGCATCTGACCCCTCCTTAGTTGATGAGAGGCGGTCTGCGTCATTCCCGATCGCGAGCCGTCAAGCGGATTTTCCCCTGCGAGTCAACGGGGTTGTGGCTTGACGACTGAGTCCTCAGCTGTTTTCTCGGAAATACTCTGCCTACCGCCCCCTGGTCTCACTGGTGGTACGAGTCCCCCGGCTCAAACGTGAATGGACGTGCCTCACCCATCATGGCAGCAATTCAGACACCCACCTCCTTGGATAGTGTGTTTATACAACGATGGTCCCCATTCCAGAATTGAGCGGAGCGAGGTACTTGTGCGGGATGAATATAGTTAGGACTACGTAATGTGTCAAGACCTATGAAGGTGCCGGTCACCCTGAGGCGCAAGGGACCAGCTATGTGAATCCTCCATCACTGTCCCCTTACTGGGCCGGTGGCGTAATTGCGCTAGCCTCACGGGAACAGGGGCTGTCGTACTCATTATAGGCACTGATGGCAAAGAAATACGGCATGTTCGGTTCAAGATCGTGAATCGTGACCGGAGGCGCGTTGGCGGTGATCCGCTCCTCGTAGAAGCACCCGCCCATCTGATCGGCAGGCTGTTTCCCGTAATGCACATAGTACCCGATTACCTGGGTCTCAGCGTTCGATGAGTCAGCGACGACCTGCCACGTTACACTGGCGGTTGCTCCCCTGGACGTCGACGTCATCGCAATCGTGGGAGCATCCTTTGGCATAAGAGCTTGCGCAGCCTTCAGCTTTTCCTGCTCGGATGAGTTTACCAACCAGTCCGTAAAGAATCGTGCGGACGAGGCAGACGCCTCAGTGTCTGTTCCCATTTCTGGCTGGTGGGAAGTCAGAGCCTGGTGCGGCTCATCGGCACACACCGATAGGTTAATCTCCGGTGCGGTGGCGCGCGAAGACGCCACGCTGGGTTGCCTAGGTCCCTCAGCCCCACACCCGGCGAGAAGCAGAAAGACCAGAGACCCCGCGAGCCAGTTGGCCCACGCGATGGCCCCATTCCGATCACGACGGGCAACTGGCGTCATCTCGGTTGTCACACGACACCCTCCTTAAGCAAGGTCCATCATGTGCCAAAATGTGCATGTGGAAAGGCCCGACGACGAGGGTCCACGAACGACGACGGATGCTGCGGTACCATTGAAAAATCGCACTCCGCACTCCGCATTCCTGCATTCGAGGATCCCGCTCACCAAGGCACTAAAGATTCAGACTACGACGAGATGTCCTCCGCGCATGGACCCTACGATTTCTCCAGCAGATCCGCTCGTGACAGAATTTTTATGCTTATATCATAGGCATACATATTCTGAAACCTACTTATATTTAAAGGCAGAGTAGCTATTCGTCACCGTTCCAGCTACAATGCGCCTCCTACATACGTAGGCCTATGACCGCACCGACGACACACACGAAACCCGCGCCGGAAACCCATCTGAAGCGAACGCTGAATTCGGCGCTCAATGACCTGGCAAGCGATTCGGCTTTGGCCGCGATCTTTCATCAAGAAAATGGCCCGCTGGTCGAACATGCTTCCCGCGGATTCACTCCGAGAGATGTTCACGCCATCCTTCGAACCTTGTCGACACACACTGTCGCCGCGTTGACTCCGCCCAGTCAAGAACTGGACGGGAGCCACACGATTCGTCTCCGATTGATGACCCCAGGCGCCAAATCTCTGCTGGCTGTTCCCTTGCGTCATGTCAATCGAGTCTATGGATGCCTAGTGCTCGGAAGAAAAGAGGGCGCGGCCTTCGCAAAGAAAGAACGGCTCCACCTGGACCAACTCAGCGAGGGGATCACCAAGGCACTCGACCGTGAAGGACTCTTTAATACCAATGCGGTGATGAGTCGTCCCTTCGTGACGGCTGAACCGACGCCTGCTCAGCCGAGCGGAGCTGATCTCTTTCCAGCACTGACCCGGCACTTTTCACCAGCCTTGCAGGAAAAGATCGAAGCGGTATTGGTCGAAGCCCATCAGTTCGTGGCCTATGACCGGGCATGGACCTGCTACTATGATCCGTTAGCCGGCAATGTAGAAGTCTTGGGCGTCACCGGCGACAGCAAGGGCGAGCACAAGGATGCGAAGAAGGACTTAAAACCTGGCCATCGGTTGACACTCGATAGTTCGGCCGCAGGATGGGCCGTCCGCCACCGAAAACCGCGCGTCGATCATGACCTCGCCTCGACGCAAGGGCGTTTTCTCGACCATAAACATCTCTTCAAGGACCGTTTCCAGTCGTCGCTTGTAATTCCCTTCTTCGTGAAGGGCCAGGTGGGTGGAACATTGACGTTGGGATCAAAAGAGCCCGAACGCTATCAAACGACCGATGCACGTACCCTTGAACCCATCATCATCAAGCTGACCGAACTCCTCCAAGCACCAGTGTCGCCCACGTCCCCGCCTCCACCGGTATCCGACATGGGAACAGCCACGCCTCAACCATCAGCCGTGATTTCAGCCGAACCCATTATTCGCAAGCAGGAACGTCAAGCAGCCATCGGCGAATTCAGTGCTTTTCTGGCAACCGATATCCGAGAACCGCTGGCCTCCATTCGCTCGCAGCTTGAAGAAGTGACCGGTGAAGGCATTCTTGACTTCGATCCTCAAACCAGGGTCGAAAATGCCATGCGTGACCTGATTCGAATTGAAGCCATTCTGAATGAGATCTTGGACTTCGCCAAACCGCTCGAGCTGAATCGCCACCTCTGCCGTATTCCTGAAGTGCTGGAGAGCGCGCTCGTGGTGGTGGGCACGGACCTTGAAGCCACTCGTATTCAAGTCACCAAAGATTACGCGAACCTCCTCGCCCCGGTGCGCGGCGATGAAGCCAAGCTGAAACAGGTATTTTTGAGCATCTTTCGAAATGCCTGCGAGGCCATGACGCCCGGCGGCCATCTCCATATTCAAGTCACGCAGCATCGCGCTGGACGAGGCCTTGAAGACCAGATTCTCATCAAGAACGACGGTTCGCCGATCCCCGCCGAAATTGTCGACAAGGTCTTCGAGCCGTTTTTCACGACCAAACAGTCTGGTATTGGGTTGGGACTGCCTACCGTAAAAAAGATCATCGAGGAACATGGTGGGACTATCGCCATTGGGAGCGCAGTCGGCGAAGGGACGACGGTCACCATTCGTCTGCCCGGCGTCAGTCGAGGCCCATCGTTTCGGCACCGAGGACGTGGCCGACGCCCCCATCGTCGGCCGAATTGACACCCAATCCCTGATCATGACTGCTGCGTCTCAACCCCACTGGTCTTTCTCCCGCGAGAGATTGCGGCTCCCAACGGTGGACAAGTTGAGCCTTCTCGTTTGACAGCCATAGGCATCCATCGCTATGATTCACCCGATCACGCTGGCTCATAGGGCTCGATGTCTAACAGGTATCCATCCTTCTAGCTCAAAGGGAGAAAGGGTATGAAATTCGTTACTGCTACAGTCGCAACCGCCTCCGCCATTCTGTTCGGAGTTTCCATGGCCTCGGCCAATCCGGCCCTACTTCCTAAGCATGAGGGCTATCCGATGAAAAACAGCGGCAGCCCCGTGACCGGCCAACCCACGGCCAATGATCCCGGCCAAAAGGATGCCCACGGTACTTCGTTTTTGTTGAAGGCCGCTGAATCTGACGATAAACATAGCAAGCAAGAACTCATGAAGACCGACAATGCCCGTATCACTGAAGGGCAGGGTGCCGGACGGCTTCCCAATGTCCAAGGACCTCAGATCAAGATCGCTCCGCCCGTGACCTCCGCCACGAAGATCACCGGCGATCGAAAAATCGATTAACTCGCGTCTGGAACATGAAGAAGAGGGGGAGTCTTGTTTTACAGGACTCTCCATCGTTCTGCGGCATACTGACCTTCAGCAATCACTTTTTAAGACGGCCCCCGGCGCTAGTCGCACCAATTAATCGAAAGCGCCAAGGTTTCTTCGCCCACACCCCCGCATAGTCCACACCAATTCTTGGAAATGTGCCGATCTGTTTGCTGGGAACCTTTGCACCTCGATCTTCGAACCAGATGTGCTGCCGGCTTGTCAGATCGACTTGATGCAAGGAGCGATCAATACTCAACTCACGACAGAGTTTTCCTGGGCCATCAATGAGTGTTCCATCGATCTCAATCGCTCGAATCAGCACTGCAGCAGGAAACTCTGCCCGTTCCGTTACCACGTTCAGCATGTGGTACATGCCGTAGATCAGGTACACATACGAGATGCCAGGAGGACCGAAAAGCACCTCCGTCCTCGCGGTCCGACCTTTCGAGGCATGACAAGCCTTGTCCTCTGACCCCACATAGGCTTCCACTTCGATAATCTTTCCGGCAATCGTTTCCTTTCCATTCTGGCGCACCAGGTACTTGCCGACCAACAACCGAGCGACCGCCAATGTAGGACGGTTAAAGTACGCTTGTGGGAGAATCCTTGGCATGACAAACATAAATGTAAATTGAAGAGACAAATCTTTCAATTCACAATTCACCACTATTCATTCGACATTGCCTCGTAGCGGCTAAAAATACCAGGCAAGGCCGCCCATAAATGTCCGCGGGTTGCCAGGCACAAAGTGAATGCCCGTCACTCCACTCGTCTCAGTCCGTAAACGCGACTCGAACGCAAAGATCGCCTGCTCCCAATCAGTGTTCAGCAGATTTTGAATGAAGAAAAACGCCTCCAGCCGTCCATACGACAACTTGATCGGGATATGATACCGTTCCGAGACATCAAAGACGATCCACGAGGGAGATTTGATGCTTCGGTCCTCGATGAGCGGACGAACTCCTAAATAGGTCGCCTGCAATTGGGAAGTCAGTCCTTCAGGCCATCCCAAGATGGCCGCACCATAGGCATTGAATTCAGGAGCTAATGGAATCGCATCGCCATTGCGGAACTTGGCCTGCGTCC
>CAZOHW010000157.1:0-9267 GCA_964579525.1 uncultured Nitrospira sp.
CGCCGGTCACATAAACGGTCAATTGCGCGTCAATTTCCGATACCGAATCCGTTGCGGCTGGTCAGCATCCTGTCCGAGCCGCTTCTTGCGGTCCGCTTCGTACTCGCTGTAGTTCCCCTCAAACCAGACTACCTTACTGTCGCCTTCAAAGGCGAGAATATGGGTGGCGATCCGGTCGAGGAACCATCGGTCGTGGCTGCTGATCACTGCACAGCCGGCGAAACTTTCAAGCCCTTCTTCCAGCGCCCGCAGAGTATTCACATCGAGATCGTTCGTCGGTTCGTCGAGGATAATCAGATTCGCACCCTCTTTCAACATACGCGCGAGATGCACGCGATTGCGTTCACCGCCCGAGAGATCTTTTACCTTCTTTTGCTGATCCGTCCCGGCGAAGTTGAAACGGGCACAATAGCCTCGGGCATTCACTTCGGTTTTGCCAAGTTTGACGGTTTCCTGTCCATCGGAAATAATCTCGTACACAGACTTGTTCCCATCCAGACTGCGATCCTGATCGACATAGCCCAACTTGACCGTTTCGCCAACCTTGATCGATCCAGCGTCGGGCTTTTCTTTCCCAATGATCATCTTGAACATCGTCGTTTTGCCAGCCCCGTTTGGGCCAACCACCCCCACGATGCCACCCTTCGGCAGGTTAAAATTCACGTTCTCATAGAGCACATTGTCGCCAAAAGCCTTGCTGATCCCTTGGGCGTCAATGACCACATCGCCGAGCCGAGGTCCTGGCGGAATGTAGATCTCCAGATCCTCCGCCACTTTGTCCTGCTTTTGGTTCACTAGTTCTTCATAGCGGTTTAACCGCGCCTTGCCCTTCGATTGCCGCGCCTTAGGCGACATGCGGATCCATTCCAACTCATGTTCCAGCGTTTTCTTGCGCTTCGACTCCGCCTTTTCTTCTTTTTCCAGTCGGTCTTTCTTCTGTTCCAACCAAGCGCTGTAATTCCCTTGGAACGGAATCCCGTGACCGCGATCCAGCTCCAAAATCCAGCCGGCGACATTATCCAGAAAGTAGCGGTCGTGAGTCACGGCGATGACCGTGCCCTTGTACTGCTGCAGATGCTGCTCAAGCCACTGGACCGATTCGGCATCGAGATGGTTCGTCGGCTCGTCGAGTAACAGAATGTCGGGTTCTTGGATCATCAGGCGGCAGAGCGCGACCCGACGCTTTTCTCCACCGGAAAGCGTTCCGATTTTTTGGTCAGCTGGTGGACAGCGCAACGCGTCCATCGCAATGTCGAGGTGGTTTTCCAGTTCCCAGCCATTGGCCGCTTCGATCTTCTCTTGGAGCTGTGCCTGCTTGTCGAGCAGCTTTTCCATTTCATCCGGACCGACCTCGCCGATCTTGTTGCTGACGGCTTCATATTCGTGGATCAGCGCGACCAACTCGGCCTTGCCCTCCTCGACGACTTCCTTGACCGTCTTGTTCGGATCGAGCTGCGGTTCTTGTTCGAGCAGACCGACGCTGTAGCCTTTGGATCTGGTGATCTCGCCCGTATAATTAGGATCCACGCCGGCGATAATCTTGAGCAGTGAGCTTTTTCCCGAACCATTCAAGCCCAACACGCCAATCTTCGCGCCGTAGTAAAAGCCAAGATAGATCTCCCGCAACACCTGCCGCTTCGGCGGATAGACTTTCCCCACATTGACGAGTGAAAAAATCACCTGCTTATCGTTCGTGGCCATGGGCGTTGTTGCCCCCCTTCATGCTGAATAGGTTGTAAAAGCGCACCATATCAGACAAGGCTTTTCGATCACAACCTTGGAACGGAGCGAGATCTACCGCGATTCTATCTGTCGCCCATTTCCTAAATTCCGATTCGCCTGAGACCGTCTGAGACGCGCTATTGCCGAAGGACGTTATTGGGAACCGTCTGCCTCCTTATTTACTGAGGGCCAGGAGCAGTAAGGCGGGACAGCCAAGCTTATGCCGCCAATCGGAACGCTGGATCACCATAGCCTCCGTCACGACTGGCTCCTCGATGCACTCAACCGTTAGCTTCGCGTCTTGTGCTGCTACGATCAGGTCCCTCACTTCGTGAAGGTGCCCCGAGATTCGTACGGACCCGTTGAGGCCCGCCACCAGTATATCGGTTCCGGTGAGACGCTGCATGTCCGGGTGTACCGCCGTCACGACCGCCCGACCTTTCAGTTTCAGTACAGCAGCGATCTGTTCGAATAGATGTACCGGCTTCTCGATGTGATCGAGCACGAGACCGGATATCACCCGATCAAAGAGACCGGACCGAAAAGGCAAGCAGGTGACCGACGCCTGTACCCACGAGATCTCTCCCCGCCTTCCGATGTCCTGACGCGCTCGGCCTAGCATGCCTCGGGAGAGATCCACTGCCGTGATGCGATACAATCTCGAATCCAACAGGCGAAGGTACCGTCCAGTTCCGCAGCCCAGGTCAAGGATTCGGCAGCCGGGAAAAGGCTTGAGCTGATCCAGGAGAAACGGCTCATCCAGCCACGTAGAGGGATCGCCATCGTCATACGAAGCGGCCCAGCAATCGTAGCCCGCCTCTGTTTCTTTTTCACCGGCGTCCGCTGCTCTCGTGGACCGATCGTCCATCATCTATGTCATCGTATCACTTCCCTGTGAGTGAATCCGTCGTGAATGCTGTCAGATCCCCAACTCTTCCGACAGCCGCACTTCGGATTCGTCAAGGATCTCTTCCAGGCAGGTGAAGCAAGGGAAAGGAAAGCGATCGACGGGAATGGCGCACACTTCCCCAACCGGAGATTCTTCCAGCGCCGGACCACCGCACTCTTTGTGAATTAAGACGAGCATCAGGTCTCCCTCATCACGAATCGGCGAAACAGCTCAAGATGTTCTGGGTTACTGAGTCGATGGTCTCCTGGGATGAGCTTGAGCTCAAGCGGAAAACTGGGATCGTGTCGGCGTAGCTCATTGGCAAAGCCTCGACTGCCCTCCGGTAGGATGACAAGATCTTGCAGGCCATGAAGAATCGTCGTCTTCACTGGACGCAGGTTCTCAAATGTGTGAGCCCAATAGGCTTCGCTATCTTCGACCCACTTCCAGGAGAGCGGCCAGTCCTTGTGCAGAGGGTCATCATCCCAGGTCATCCATCCAGCGGTATGCCAGTCGTGCAGCCGTTCTTTGGAAATAGCCTTGGCTCGCTCACCCATCATGTTGAACGCCGGTGCGATCAGGATGAGCTCTTCCACGATGGGAAACTCTTGTGCAACCAGCCAGGCAACCCAACTGCCGAGTGAATTGCCGACGATAGTGACCGGCGGGCTCGCCTCCAGACTCTTCAGCACTGTCCGCGCATCGGCAATCCAATCGGAGAGGGTATAGTCGGTGAACTGCCCCTCCGAGTCGCCGAATCCACGTACGTCGTAGCAACAGAATCCCCATCCCTTTTCTTGACACCATTGGACCAATGCTTTGCTTTTATTACCCCAGCGCTTCGAGAGAAAGCCGGTTATGAAGAGGATCTGCCGAGCTGTTCCATCGACGCGATCGCCCTTGATGCGTTTGCCATCAAACCCGATGAGCTCAAAGGGCTGCATGGTCATGACCTGAGTACCTTCGTGAGAAATGAACCCAGTCGTTGCAATATGGCGTCCGGAATTGCATGCCCGCCACGAAAGCTGTGCCACTCCACGTCGAGACCCGCTCTTTGGAGTCCGTCCCGAAGGCGCTCTGCTCCGACATAGGAAAGGGTATCGTCTTGCGTGCCATGGCTTTGAAAGACTGGTAGGCCTCTACGCTTCGGCATCAACGGACTCCAGACATTCTTGGCCAGCAGATTGCCTGACAACTGCACCAGGCCGGCGAACGGATAGTCTGTATGGAGTACTGCATCGCAGGTGAGCATGGCACCTTGCGAAAACCCGCCGATGACCGTTTTTTTGTAGTCGACGGGGAACTGCCGTTGAAGGTCTTTAAGAAACGCCATGAACCGATCGCGCGCGAGGGCTAATCCCTGCGGGATCTCCACCGAGAGATCACGAATGCGACCCGCGGCACGATCCTCCTGGATCCGTGCGAAATCAATGATCCACCAGGCGCGGGAATCGCCGAATCCCATATTGAGCGAGAGTGGAGCTTCTGGAAAGAGCCAGCGTGTTCCAGCCGGGACATCGATCACCTCGGCAAGGGGAACCAAGTCATCGCCTGGTGCACCGAATCCATGAAGCAGCATGACAAGGGGACCGTTCCCACCACCATGGCCCTCTGTTCCACCGGCAAGACGCACTTTCAACCCACCGAAAAGGACTTCTTGCATACTCTTATCCTATTTCAGATAGAGGTATTGAAGCAGGGCCACGAGGCCATACATCGGAGATTCAATCACCGGTTGCTGCCACAGAGGAACAAAGGCCCCTCGGTTCACCGCCTCGATATCTTCAATGACTTGGCGGGTCAATTCCACATCCGCATCGGTTCCGGCACCATGATCCAGCCCTTTCAGCACCGCCCGGTTCAACCGCACCAGGCTCGCCTGGCGCGCCTGCTCCGCCGCCCGATAGAGAAGCAGTGCTGCCGCCATGGCGAGCAACACATTCACCGCCCACCCCACCATCATCGTTAAAGGAAAATGCCAGTCGTCAAAATAATTGTTGCGCGCCACCATGACCACCAGCAGCACAATAAACGGATATCGCACAAGCCGGTTTACGACTTCGGTCCGCTGTGCAATCAGCTCGATCTTCATCAACTCCTGCGCTTTTGAGATATTCTCCTGGGTCTGCCATTTCAGATGGTCGGTCAACGCCGTGGGCCAGCCCTCTGTCACCTGAGCGAGGGCGCCGATCCACTTCCGACAGACGAGAACGGCATCGAAGACGAACAGATTCAGCGCCGCCAGACAGCCATAACTGATTAGCGCCAACGCCATATCGAGACGGCAGCTAAACATCTCCCGGCAAGGGCCGGAGAAGTCTTCGGTCCCCAAGACCTTCCAGAGCAACACAAAGAGCGCGGTATAGACCGTCACGAGGATGAGCAATCGCAGGAGGCGGTTCACCCCTAACTCCGCATTCCGATAGCGGTTCCACAGTGAGCCTGCCTGCATATCGTGCTGTCCCTCTCGCGGAGACAGCACCCATTGCACCGCCCTCAGACCGCGCTGTCCTTGTGCCGATAACGGCTGATCGCGCTCGACCGTAAACCCATATCGGTCGGTCATACTCTCCAGATTCGACCCAAGATTCCGCCAGCCTTTGACTAGCAGGGTAAGCGCCAGCACGGTGGCCAGTCCCCGCAGGAGTTCTGTCGGCCATACACTGACGCCTTCGAACCAATAGAACGGCTCGCCCTGGTCGTGATGTCGCAGTATCGGATCGAGCAGAAGCGTGTCGATTGCGAAAGCCAAACAGCCCGTATAGAGAGCAGCCAGTCCCAGAACACCTGGATTCTGCGTCATCCATTGATTCGACAGTGGCCTCGACCAGAGAAGGACAAAGCTGATCAAATACACCAAGCCTGCGACACCATAGATTGCGCCGGAAGGAGGCCGACGCCCATTCGTTTGAGGATCGTCGTTGGAGAGATCTACCCTGGGTGGGTGGAGCGTGTACCCTGTTTCGATGGTACCTACCGAGAGATCAACCGCGCCATGACGGCCAACCTCGAAGAGACGGGGCAATTCCTTCCCACTAAACCATACATGATCCGCTGTCAAATTCGCCTTGTACCCGCAGGGTGATAAAAACGTGTCGTTCACCACACCCGGTTGACTTGGACCCCCAGGAGGGCAGGTGCGCAGTGGCCACACATGTCCCACAGCTTGAAGGGTCGCGAAATAGGTCGAGGTCTGATAACTACTGCGAAACGGTGGTACGTCCCGCTGCAGCATGCCATACAATTCCAATCCATAATGGGAGGCGAACACGAGATTTCTCGTCCAGTGATAGTCCTCCGCATAGACTAACCGACTATCGAGATCCGTGGTAAAAAACACCGCCCCGGGAAACCGTTCACGCATGGCCTGCAGGAGCAGCAAGGCATCATAGGCGTCGCTACCCAGGATGCCGATGGCCGCGACCGGTTTGCGGCCTTCTTCTCGTTCCTTCTGTTCCACGTTACCGGTATCCCTCAAATACTTCTCGAGATTGACCTGTTCCGTTAAATCCCGCTCGATACGGAAGGCTAGTCGCTGCGCATAATCGAACTGGCTCGTGCCGACCGGCCGTTCGAGCATCTCACTCTCAAAGAGGCCGTTCTTGGCTCGCTTCGCCCCTCCCCCCTTTGTCCCCTCACCCTTGTCCCCACCAGAAACCTCTCCATCCAGACCACGCAGGTAGCTGTAGCGCCAGACGTTGAGCTTGAGCCCCCTTGTCCCCGTCGGGTTTCCGACTTGGAGATCGACGGCTTGATCATAGGTGGAGCAACGGGCCTGTATCTTCGTCAGGCGATCCGACTCGATAGCACGGTTGTCTTCGGCGGACCGATGGGCAAGGCGATGACAGACCGCCGCAGTGAATTCGACAGGCAGCACCCGACCGTAAAACGAATCCCATTCGCCGATCAAGACGACGGCATCCCGCTCGAACTTCACCCGGCGGCGTTCGAGCTCCTCCATCAGAACCCCGAACAGTTGATCATCGGACCCGATGCTGTATTTGAGCTCGATGCCCGCTCGCAACAAGATCCAACAGAGCTCTGCTCGACTCGCATCGGACGAAATACATTCGGTCGATTTTGCCGGTTTGGGTATGACTGGGATGTCTTGTATCAGGAGTTTCGGCATCGTGGTGGTCCAAGGCGAGTAGAGCTCAACGCGCCCACCGGCGTTGGCCCATATCACATGCTCCTCCGGTTCTTTCATTGACACCGCGGCCTCTTCCAGAAGGTTGCGATATGCCGAGGAGCTCCGCGGACCGATAATTTTGAAACGCACGCGTTGCTCTCGTTCGAGATCCAGCAACGCGGTCCCATCGTCAGATTTCTGGCAGGTATGGCCGTTGTTGATGGTGCTCTCGGTGCACAGGATGGACTCCGTCAGTTGTCTCAATGCGCTGATCGGGCGGTTTCCGACGATTTCACTGCTAATCCACAGCACGAGAACCGCAGAGGCCCAGGTCGCCTTATCCGAGCATGTCCGCGGACCTTGGTCATACCACTCATAGGGCAGCACCCGGTTTGCTCGGGCCTGATCCCTCCAGAAAACATAGGACAGCCGATCTTCCTGTCGTGGCACATAACAGGCCACGCCGAGTGACGAGCCGATGGCATAGCGATCGCGGATGCGGGTTTCTCGGCTTTCCCCAGATGCGCCGCCTTCGGTCATGACCAACAACACCGTAATAGGCCGTTCTTTAGGCTGCGTGATCTTCTCGTCCGACTGCTGCCGCTCAATCTCGGTATCTAATTGTTGACGAAGGAGCTCAACCCGTTCCACATCACCCAGCCCCCCACCAACCAGCTTTCCCTTACCATTACCGTTCTCCACACGTCGCACAGCATCCAGGGGATCCTCCCATAATCTGGCCTGCACAGCCCCTTCTGCCAAATTCGGCGTGAGCTGTCCCTCCATCGACGGGGGGCGAGTACTCTTGAGCGGCGGCTGGACAAGCAGCACACCAGCCATCGCTAGTCCCAACGTAATCGTTCCTGCTACTACTAATTTGGAATCGCCCTGTTTTTTTGCCATGGTGCGCGAGAAGAGTTACGTTAAAACCAGAATCTTCGGATCCCGAGCGTCGACACTCTACAACAAACAATGAGGGGGACTGCAAGTATCACTTGCAGTCCCCCTCATAAGGGAAGTCGATACGGTCTGACTCAGTGAGGGACAACCCGGTAGATCACACCGTTCATACTGGAGACATACACATAGCCATCGGAACCGAGCACCATGCTGATCAACCCGCCGAGGCCGCCAGAGAAGGCGACGCTGGTGTTGCCTGATCCGCACGGAACCGAGGGGTTGGCGATCACCAAGCGAATCGTCCCATCGTTGAATCCCGCCACCAACAAATTGCCTTGATAGGCGAACGGGTACACGCTCGAACTGGCTGGAATCCCCACGATGCCGGTAGGCGCAAAGATTGGAAACGCGACGATCGGGTCGACAAGTGGGGGGCTATTTCGACAACCACTTTGCCCATTGGCGTCCCACCCATAGTTACCTCCGGCGATCACTCGATTGACTTCATCTGATTGAGGACTACTCGGCCCGTTTTCTGATTCCCACAAATCTCCAGTCGAGGGGTGGAATGTGAACCCGAAGCTATTCCGATGGCCATAGCTATAGACTTTCTTGCGCGGCGAGTTCGGATCCGGGTTAGGGTCGTTGACATAGAATGGATTGTCTGTCGGAGCCGAACCATCGGCATTCACTCTCAGCACTTTTCCTGCCAATGAATCCACATTCGGAGCGTTCGACGGATTTTCGGCATCCCCAATGATCACGTAGAGTTTGCCATCTGGCCCAAACTTGATGATCCCGCCGTTATGGCTTCCGCTGGTCGGAAGGTTGGAGAGGATTGAGGTCTCCGCGCATGAGCCATTTGATTGCTTCACAAGTTTCGACACACCATTCGTACCGCCTTGTGCCGTGTAGTAGACATAGAGCGTCTGGTTTGTAGTGAAGTCCGGGTCCAGCGCCAGGCCAAGTAATCCTTGTTCTCCAGCGGTTTGGACTGAGACCGAACAGAATACTGTTGGGTCCAATTGCCAATTGGAGTTGATCACACGAACACTGCCGGTCAGGAGCTCGTTATAGAAGATGCGCCCATCTGAAGCCTGTACAAGGCTTACGGGAAAGTTCAGCCCACTGAGCACCGATTGGAGTTGTACCCCTCCAGATACCGGAGAGGGTGGAGACGGATTGTTCGGCGCCGGTGTTGTGCCGGTCTCACCTTGTCCGCTGCAGGCCGCCGTACTCGCCAACTGAAACCCCATTACGATGAACTTGTGAAACGCGTATTGATTCATAGCAGCACCTTATCCCTGACTATGGCGATACAAATTGACGAGCCATGCATCTGTGGCTCCATCACCCCTACCCACTTACCTCAAGACCGCTCCGGCAGCGTGGTTAAGACGATGGAAGGGCGTGACTGTACAATATGTCCATTGACCTATTCAATCTAAGTATTACTACCTTTTGATTGGCTAATGGAACACCCTCCCATTGTCGGATCAGACGTCAACGAGAGGCAGGTGTTACCATCACGAGCACACGTGGTGTGTCCGCTCTCTATCAGTTGTTGTGAAGCACAGTACACATACCTCGACTTTGGAACTCACTCAAGAGCCCAAGGTCTTACCAC
>CAZOHW010000158.1:0-9224 GCA_964579525.1 uncultured Nitrospira sp.
GCGTCACCTCATGTGGCGCGATGTTGAACGACTGCCAGTTGAGAATCGCTTGTTGTGAGGCCTGATTGACGGTGACATGCGCGGTGCCGACTCCCGAGACCGTCGCATGGCCGCCGACGACCGTAGCACCTGTCGGATTGGCCAACATGAGCGGCGGGAAGACCCACTGGATGAGGTGAAATACGGTCAGGATCCCCGCGAGTATTTTGTTGCGATTGCCGGATTTCGTTCTCATGGTTCGCCTCCTTAAAATGCGAGGCCCACAGAAAAATGCACGAAATTATCGCCACGCTTGGTGTTCAATGTCTCACGCAGCGCCCAGCCGCTGTCGAGAACGAGCTGTCCGACGTCTTTGGGAAATTTCACCCGGATACCGAAGCCGGCGCCTTCGAGGCGGAATTTCGACGTCTGTCCGGAGGGCGCATGCGCCACCCACAGGTGTGCTGCATCATAGAACGTTGCGAAACGAAGCCTGAACGTATAGTCTGAGCTTCGTCGCCGCTGCCAAATGCGATCGATCGGCACTTGGAGTACTTCCGGTGTCGTCAGCTCCACGCGGCCCCGTATCGCGTGGTCGCCGATGGCTTCAAACTGCTTGTAGCCGCGGACTGTATCGAATCCACCGGCAAAAAACTGCTCGGCGGGAATCAAGGGTTGCGTCGCCCATTGCCCGTTGGTGAAAAGATCAAGCATAAAATTCCCCGGGAGGGGCTGCGAGCGCCCCAATCCTCCCTGCAACACGGCGAAGGTCCCGGTCGAACCCTGACGGTTGCCTGGTTTCGCAAAGAACGCACGAACATCGTTCAGATTATTAGGATCGGTGATCTGATGACCGCCAAAATCCTCTCTGTGTCCTCCAGGAATCACTCCGGCCGCATAGCCTTTTGCAGTAAATGAGGCTTTCGTGAGCCCGAATCGATCCGGATAGACTCCGGTATACCCGATCGATACCGGTGTATACTGCACCGGTGTCAGAACCACCGCCGTCCCGCCGCCCGGGAACGACGATTGCGTCTTGTTCAAACGTTTGTAATCGATGCCGATCGACAGTTGATGGGTTTGCTCGCGCCCGGGAAAAATGGGAAATACATACCGAGCTCCGGCAATGATCGCGTTTCCTGCGATCGCGACATCGCCTCCACCTCCCACCGAAATGGCGCCACCGGCCAAAACGGAGTTGCTCTGCGACCGCGAGGCATAGACGCTCAGAAGATGATTGGGCCAGATCACGGGATAGACAAAACTCCCTCCGTAATTTTGGATGGCCCCCCAATCCTGTGGCGTTTGCACGGTATTAAATGTGAGAATTTCATCGCCCCCGAAGACATTCGTATGTTGAATCTCCGCGAGCAAGCGATTGTGCGGCGTGGTGATGGGACCTCGATTGTCCGCCTCCAGCTTGCCGTGGACCGGCAGCCGGTCCTTCACCTTCAACTCCAAGTCAACGGTGCCCGGTATCGAACCGGGCTTGAGTAAGGGCGTGACATTGAGATCAGGATTGCCGTTGATGGTAGACAATTCCTTCACAAACGTCGGCTCGTAGATGAGCGCACCGGGCGTCAACGAGGGCAACTTGGTCCGAATGTTGTACCAACTGTAATGCTCGTTTCCAGTCACGGTAATGGAATAGAGGTGTCCTTCGACGACCTGCAGCCGAACGAGACCGTTTTCAATGGTCTGCTCGGGAATATTCACCAGGACCGTGGGATAGCCGGCCTGGTGATATAACTTTTCCAGCTCCACACGCAGCTGTTCGATATCCTGCATCCGACGGTCCGGCCCTTTAAAAGACGTGATCAGATGATCGATCTTGGCCTGATCGAGAATGGTATTGCCCTCGACCACAATCGTGCTCAGGGTGAATTTCATTTCCTGCAGACCTTCGCTCACACCAGCCGCTCCCGATTGTTCTGCCGCAGTGTTTTCTAGACTGCGCTGAGCAGACAGCGTGTGTGTTGTTTCGCGCGATGGAGACACGCCGTTCCTTTCACCCAAGTCACCCACGAGTGGCATCGTCGGTAGATAGTTCGTGCGATCCTCATAGGCCCGGCTCTCACCGGTAGCCAGACTCATACCCACCGCCACACCCATGGCGCCGACCAACCATTTCATCGAATTCATGCCGCGTCGCCTTCCCAAGAGCACCCGACGCAACAGTCATCCATGGCCGGCCCATTTATTCCATCAAACACAGAGTGATCCTTTTTTCTGATCATGTGTACCGGAGAAGTACCGAGGGCGTGTTACAAGATTGTTATCGAGGAATCTAGCGGTTGTTAATTTCTCACTGAATCACGCGCTTCCTCTTGTGAATCTCACCAGTCATGACTAGGATGCTTTCCGCGCGAGTACACTATGCGAAGACAATCATCGCTGCCGCAGTCAGCTGTCGTTCGTCGAATTGCCGGAGGCGCTTGTTTCACGTTTATGGCACTCATCATTGCCCACGCTACGAACGCCTTTGTCGCCGATGCACTGCATGCACCGACCGACATGTACACTCAGTCTGCTCCTCCTCAAAATCCAATCAACATGGCTGTTCCTGATGATTCACAACAACAAGTCGACGACATCCTTCAGAGTGGATTGTTTGCGCTGCCGCCTAAGTTCCGATCGATGAAGGACGGGAAACCAGTCATCGATGAAGGTCCTCCCCCTCCACCCATCGAAGCAGCGCGCAAAGTCGCCTTACTCGGCGGCGCATTCGGCAACAGCGGCGGCACCATGGCCGTACTTGAAGATTTGACGTCGAAACAACAGACCCTCTATCGACTCGGGTCGGATGTTCCAAACGTCGGGATATTGATCGCGATTGAAAAGGATCGTGTGTTGTTTCGCAGCGGTCGGTCCGAAGAATGGCTTCCTTTGGCCATCACACAACAGATGCCTGATAGGTCAGCCTATTTAGCTTCAGCGCCCCCACCGCCACCGATGCTGCCCCCACCGGCACGGCAGATCTTGGATCGACGTGAAGTGGTCGCTGCACTGAATGATCCGACACGCCTGATGACTCATGCCCAGGCCGTTCCCTATCTCACTGATGGAAAGCTGGATGGATTTCGCCTGTACAACGTCGTGCCAGCCGGGTTCTACGACAAAATCGGACTACGGACGAACGACCTGATCCAACGAATCAACGGCATGGAGATTCGTGACCCCAGCATGCTGCTCTCCCTCCTCCAGCAACTTCGGGATGAACGGACCGTGCGCATCGATATGGTCCGCAATACCCAGCGCCAGACCCTCACTTACGAGATTCGCTGACACTGTGCCCTGGGTACCCTTTTGAATTAACGCGAACTTAATCTGACGGTAATGCGACCGTGATGGCGAGAAGATTATTGTGCGCCGGTCTTTTTATGCTGGAGGATTTGATGACATTCTGGCGTGCCCGATTGTTCACGGTTTTACTACGGCGATACAACATCCTCATCGCTCTGCTGCTTCTGACATGCGGTCTTCCTCGACCAGCTTTCAGTGAATGGTACGTCGCCGGTTACGGCGGCGCGAGTTTTCCGTTCACATTGAACTCCGTCCAAATGAACCAACTCGGAGAGCGAACCGACACACAGTTCTTCTCAGGTGGGCAAGCCGTTCCAAGAACCGGCACCTATACCCAACAACTTCATTCCTCTGACCTCAGCCTCAAACATTCAGCCCTTTTCGGTGGAAGAGCCGGTTACTTTTTTGCTGATCAAGGGTTCAGTTGGTTGGGCGCCGAGTTTGAAGTCTTCACCACGACACCGACCATCAAGCACCAAACCGTCAACACTCGGCACGACATTACATTTAATCCGTTCACCGTTGAACCTCCTAACGGTATCCCTCCATGCATCTTAGGACAGACCTGCCAGATTCAGCAGTCAATCCCCGGGACGGTAAATGTCCCGGAATCTTCCATGCGCCTCATTACATTTGCCTTCAACGTGGTGGCTCGCTATCCTGGGAAAGTGTTTCAACCCTATGCCGGCGTGGGCGGCGGGGCTTTCTATTTCTCTAGTTCCGGCGGTATCCGCGGCCATCAAGTCGTCCCAGGGCTTAACGCCTTCGGTGGCTTGAAAGTCTCGGTCTTCGATGACGTGGGACTGTTCATTGAAGGAAAGTTCAATCGCGCGACGATCACCAACTTCGACAGCACATTTGGCCTCAGCGGAGAGTATAGCTCGTTCAACGTCCTAGCGGGGATCGCATACCATTTCTAGAAGAGGACGCTGAAAAATTCTTCGAGCTTCATGAAAGGTTGAGGCTCAGATTAAGCGAATCAAAATTCTCCCTTCAGCCTTAACCTCGACCCCCACCACACGCTCACGGGATTGTTCCTCACCTAGAGGTAACGGTTAATGACGCCTTGGTCTCTTCTTCGCGCATGTGTTGTGGTTGGTAGCCTAATCATTTTAGGGGTGCATCCATCTGAAGCCGTGGAGAGCCCGACAGAATTACACGAAGCGTGTGAGAACGGCATGGTGACCTCGTGCGAATCCCTTGGAAATTCCTATTTTAACGGGAAAGGACTTGAACAAGACCTCGTTCAAGCCGCCGCTCTATATCGAAGAGCCTGTGACGGCGGCGCATTGCGAAGCTGCTTCAATCTCGGCTGGATGTATGATGAAGGCCGCGGGATCGCGCAAGACCGTACGCAAGCCATGGCACTCTACAGGAAAGCCTGTGAGGAGGAATATTTCGCCGGCTGCACCAATCTTGGCGAGATGTATCAGGAGGGACGTGGGGTTCCACAAGACGCTTCCCAGGCCGTCGCACTCTATCGGAAAGCTTGTGAGGGAAGATATTTCGCAAGCTGCTTCAGTCTGGGTGTGATGTATGAAGATGGGCAGGGAATCCCACAAGACCTTCGCCAAGCCGTGACACTCTATCGAAAATCCTGTGAGGGGGGACATGCCCCAGCCTGCTCCGACCTAGGCATAATGTATGAAGACGGACGAGGGATCCGGCAAGACCTGAAGCAAGCCGTGACATTCTACCGGAAAGCCTGTGATGAGGGATATTTCGGAGGTTGTACGAATCTCGGCGTGATGTACGAGACTGGGCGTGGGATCGCACAAGACCATGCGCAAGCCGTGGCGCTCTATCGGAAAACTTGTGCACATGGACATCTCCCCGCCTGCTCCAATCTCGGTGTGATGTATGAGAATGGGCGCGGGGTCCCACGAGACCATGCACAAGCCGCGACACTTTACCGGAAAGCCTGTGACGGGGGGAATGCCATGGGCTGCTTCGGTCTTGGAACGAAATATGAATATGGGGACGGCATCAAGCAGGACAATGCTGACGCACTTGCATATTATGGTAAGGCATGTGACCTGAAAATGGAAAGAGGGTGTGCCGCCTATTCAGAGTTGAAGACAGGAAAGAAGTCCGGCAAGCGGCGGTGAGGTTGCTGGTGTCACCAATGACTGATGCTCGTGTTGGTGGACCGTCAACGTATCTACACCTGCCAATGCTCGACCGGTGATCACATCACACTCCACCAATTCTCAATATGTTGATCAAGTTGACCTCAGTACCTCATTACACTTCGTCGATGGTCTCGTGGCTCTAACGTTGATCGGTTCGTGCCAACGGACGGGTCTCAGCAACGCACTCACCACGATCGCGCCAAGAACAAGTACGGCGAGACCACCCAAGAAGAACTCCAACCATATGAAAAGAAACATGCTCGTGTGAAGTTGCGCGATCATTAGGCCCTCCTTCCGTACTCCATAGCCATCGGAACAATGCTCTCTAGTCATGCTGATCCTAGGTATCATCCAGTATCGTGTCGTTACCGCACTATTAAGAATGTGTAACATTTCACGTGCTCGTAACTCGCTGATAAGCCGCTCATACACTCACTTCATCCCAACACAACGTCTTGGATGATGACGGTGATGATCTTCCTTCCTCCAACGGTTCTACCTACCACTTGTCCCGGCTCTGCAAAATTTATTGGCTGGTAATCCCAGCATGATCTTCCAGCAACACTTCGTTGCTATCTTCTCACTTGTACTCATTTCAAATAAGGAGGATCACATGACCACAGTCGGTAATTTAATGCAGAAAGATATGGTCACGGTGGATGTCGGCACATCGGTTGTTGAGGCAGCAAAGCTCATGAGGGCCTGCAACGTGGAGAGTGTCCTCATCACCCGCAAAGCACAGGTCATCGGCATCGTGACCGAATCAGATATCGTCAAGAAGTTCGTGGGCGCTGAGAAAGCGCCTTACTTCGTTCCGGTGGAAAATATCATGAGCAGTCCAGTGCCCGGGATCGAAGAACGGCGGCCGTTGACGGAAGCCGCCGACCTCATGGACAAACATCAGACACTCCATCTGGGAGTCACGAAAGGTGGAGCACTCATCGGTCTGGTATCAGTACGGGATTTTCTCCGATCGGTCTCAATCGACGACTTCTAATTCTGCTCCGCTTCGCTAATTCGTTGCCTGCCACGCGCGACACATCTTCCCCCTTTGTCATATGCCCGCTGCATAAGCGACGGCCTATGATATTCACCCGACTCTCCTGCCGGCAGGCTGCAGATAAACTATTTCAGCGAGCACAACCACACACCGACTCACAGTCTTGAGTTCACTTACCAGACTACGCAGAATACTCTGAAACAGGAAAGGGATCGACAGCAGCCGAGATGTAGCGGTTGAGCTTGTGTAGCTAGGAACCTTCGGCAAGGAAGTAGCGAATCCTACTGGCAATTTCATCGCGGGTTTTGCGGAAGACTATTAACTTCTCTTCGTAGGTTCCGGTTGCCTGCGCCGGGTCGTCAAAATTCCAATGCAGCTTTGAAGATGCGCCAGGGAAAATTGGGCAGCTTTCCTGCGCCCGGTCGCAGACCGTAATCACATAATCAAATTTCTGGTCTAAATAAGGGTCAACCCGCTCGGATACATGGTGAGAAATATCCACATCCGCCTCACCCATGACGGTCACGGCATAGGGATTGAGGCCAACCGGATGGGTTCCGGCACTCACTACCTCGAAACGGTCTCCGGCCAAGTGGCGCAGCCACCCTTCCGCCATCTGGCTACGAGCAGAATTTCCGGTACAGAGAAAGAGCACCTTTTGTTTCATCGCGCCGCCTCGGCTGGAAACCAATCCCTTGTCCTGTTGCAGACGGCGCACACGGAGAGCATCACCGGCACTTCAACCAAGACCCCAACCACAGTAACGAGCGCAGCACCGGATTCCGCGCCAAAGAGTGCGATCGCGGTGGCAACCGCCAGTTCAAAGAAATTGCTGGCTCCGATAAGAGCGCCGGGTGCGGCCACTGCATACGGCACGTTCAGCCATTTCATCAGGCCGTAAGTCAGTGAGGCATTGAAGTACACCTGAAACAGAAGCGGGACGGCAATCAACGCCACATGCCACGATTTGCCGCTGATATTCTCCGCCTGAAAGGCGAAGATAAGCACCAGCGTAGCGAGCAATGCGACAATAGTGACAGGGGCAAAGCGAGGCAGCAGGGTATTCTCAAACCATGCCTTGCTGTGATTGCGGATGAACCACTGCCGCAGCAGTACACCGATGGTTAAGGGAATCACGATAAAGGCCAGCACTGAATAGAGCAGCACTTCATAAGGCACATGCAGCGAGGACGCGCCACTGACCAGCAATCCCACCAGCGGCGCAAACAGCACCAGCATGATGAGGTCGTTCACCGATACTTGCACCAGCGTATAGGCCGGGTCGCCATCGATGAGATAGCTCCACACAAACACCATCGCGGTACAGGGTGCAGCGGCAAGGATAATCGCCCCGGCAATATACTGGTCGGCATCGGCGGCCGAAATCCATGCCGCGAACACGAAGCGGAAGAACAGCCACGCTAAGAAGGCCATTGAGAAGGGTTTGACTATCCAGTTCACAAACAACGCCACCAGCAAGCCGCGTGCCCGTTTACCGACATCGCGCACGGCGGCAAAATCCACCTTCATCATCATCGGGATAATCATCAGCCAGATGAGCACGGCAATCGGGAAATTGACGTGACTGCCTTCACCAAACTCCATGCTGCGTAGGAGTTGAACCGCTGCCGGAGCCGACTGGCCGAGGATAATCCCGGCCACCATGCACAGCCCAACCCAGACCGTCAGGTAGCGTTCAAACAGGTTGAGGCGTTTCTCACTGGCCGGAAGCGGAAGAAGTTGTGTAACAGCGGTATTCATAATCAACCGCAGCAGCCGGATATTTTTTCCGAAGGCTCACAGCAACCCGGAGTTGCCATCGTCTCCGGTATGCAACAGGCACTATTCGCAGTAGCGGACTTCCCTGAAAAAACCTGCGCATCTTCCATCGTCCGATAGGCTTCCCACGCTATGCCCGCCGGGTCTTGCACCCACGATTTATCGGACAGGGCATAGCAGCAAACCGTTTCTCCCTCCTCGATAACGGGTAGCTCGGCGGCCTCGATGCGTTCGCGCAGGGCAGTTAATTCCGCCTCGTCATCAACTTGGATACCAAGATGGTCGATGCCTTTGGTTTTGGCGCGGGTAGAAATTGCAAAATTCACGCGCGGGTCATCGAGCAGCCACTTGGCATAATCCGCTTTGGCCTTCACCGGAGCGGCACCCAAGAGGACACTATAAAAGCGGATGGACTCTTCGATATTTTCCACCCCGATATGGATATGAAGGCGTTTCATCAGGTTTTCTCCTTTTTCTTCGGGGGACTGCACGGCAGCAGCTCGATAACCGAGCAGCCCCGCTTTTTGTCTTCGTAGATGCTGGCAAATTCCATGCGGCAGCAATCCTTCACCATGTAGCGGATGAGGTCGGTGAAAAACTCGAAATTCACACTGTAAATGATGGAGCGTCCTTCGCGCCGTGATTGAATCAGACCCGCATGGCTCATATGGGCAAGATGGAAGGATAGGGTGTTATGGGGAATGCCGAGCGTGTCGCTCAGGGTTCCGGCTGGTGTCCCGTCCTGTCCATATTCCACCAACAGGCGGAACACGCGCAGGCGGGTTTCTTGTGAAAGAGCGTCGAATGCGGTTACAGCTTCATTAATTTCCATATGTCCAGATTAATAGACATAATTGAAGTTTGTCAAGCGGGTGATTTTGTCACTGGTTCATGGTCAGGAATCTTTAGCGGAGCTTGGCAGCGTGACTATGTTGCTTCACATCAAGGTTATGCTGAGTGGAGAATTTTGATTGGCTTAACCTAAGCCTCAACCTTAACCTCCATAAATTGCGTCGCAGTCAGAACATAAC
>CAZOHW010000159.1:0-9150 GCA_964579525.1 uncultured Nitrospira sp.
GAATTACCGTCTCAATCGGGATGTTGAGGCATGGCCTACTGATACACTGTTTCACAGATTCCCATGAAGGACAGGTGCAAGGAGGACCCTGCAGGACTGTGACATGACTACCCAGAGGAGCCCATCGTTGATGATCGGTCGGTCCAAATATGGCGAGTGTCTTCACACCTAGTGCGGCGGCTAAGTGCGTCACCCCTGAATCATGACCGATATACAAATCAATGTGTGGAAGGATACCTGCAAGAAGAGACAGTTCAAGCCGCTTGAGAATAAGCGGTTTGTGACCAAGCAGATGCAGCATGTGTTCTACCATCTCATGATCAGCCGGCCCTTCTAAGATGAGTGGATACATGCCATTATGCTGCAACCGTTGGACGAGTGAGGCCATCACCTCTGGCTTCATACATTTGTAAGTACTTCCGCTCCCTGGATGGATGAGAAGAACCGGTTGTACTCGTGGTATAGCCAGTGACCCAAGGTATGCTCTGCCTTGCTCCACCACATCTTGATGAACCTGAACGGCTCGGGCGGCTGCGGAGCTTGCCGGCATTTCACCGATCGATTCCAGAAAGCGATGACTCTGATGTCTCTGCCTCAATGTGTGTGAAAATGGCGATCGAATGTGTTTCTTTCTCACCCCACACTGTTCAAGGACGCGTGAAAGAATGCCCTCCTTGTCTTCCATCCACGCCACCGCTAACTCGCACTGCTTCAACCAGGACTGAACCCTATCTGAGAGATGCGCAGATCCGGTGAATAACCCCACACAGTCTTGATCGTCAATAGACATCCAACGATCGACCTCATGGCACTCCCAGAGAAACCGACTGATACTCGGACGCGCAACAAGAACAAGGTCGTGGTGTGAATGCGTCAGACGCAGACGCCTTATCGCAGGGATAGCAAGCAGGACATCCCCGAGCGAACCGGGGTGAATGACAACAACCGTTTGCTTCATGGAGTAATCTGGTGTACTACGAGCCTGAATCTGATCGCTTAGTCGTTAAATCCCGGGCCATGATCAAATCTGAAGGAGTATTAACATTGAAGAATGACCGCCCCTCCCGATCAATCTCTTCAAGTTCATTCTCCTCAACCACTCGTACGCGAAGAGAGGAATTAGCCATCAACCCTTGAATCTGTAAATAGTTCCCATGCAACATCTCTTCGATCACGCTGCAACAGCGCTGACCATAGAGCGCATGGGTTGGATGCAGTCGACTCCTCCATCGACCGATCACAACATCCTTGTCACATTTGAGGCTAACAAAGTATCGAATCAGACGGGAATTTAGAAACGGCATATCGCAGGCAGTAAGAAAAATATACTCGGTCTTCGCCTGCCGCAACCCAGTATACAATCCACCAAGACTTCCACAGTTTGCGATAAGGTCCCGTATAATCGGCACCTCTGTCTGCAAGGTTGGGCTATCCTGAGCAACGACAACATAAACCTGTTCAAATATTTCCTGCAGAGCGGCACAGCTTCGGTCTAAAAGCGTCCGTTCGCCGACATAAAGAAATCGTTTATCTTCTCCCATTCGCCGACTCTTCCCTCCGGCAAGTAGGACGCCCGTGACATCAGTGATCATGGGAACACATCCTCAAAAAAAAGAGGGGGTAGGTTGCCCCACCCCCTCATCCGATGCTTAACACTGCGCTTTATAATAAACTACAACGTCTTACCTTTTTTCTTATTGGCTCGACGAGTCAGGACCCAACCTTCCAGAAGGACCACGCCCACCGCAATGACAACTGGATAGATGTATGTTTCCTGAGGAACAGGCGGATTCATAAACGTGTAATAGAAAGCAGACACCGCCATCTTCCGTCCTGCATCGCCATTGTGACCATCCCATGCAAAAAACACCGTGGGAATATATTGCCCAACTTCAAAGAAGGTATCTTCGTCGTAATCTTGATCTTTCTTATTGCCGACCGGCCTCTGGAACATGACATACCAACGGCCGTTCTTCCACTCGGCCTTTAAGAGCTTCATGCTCTCTTCATAGTTATCGCGCTCTTCAAAATCCTTATCCCATCCTGTACCTTTGAAGGCGCGAAGTGAACCATCCGCCTCCCACTTGACGATGTCAACCGGGAATTGGTCACTCGTGCCAAACAAGTATCGTGGCTTAATTGGAGCTGGAAGCTCTTTCCATTTTACGGCAGTTTCAATAGCAATTGCGTCGTTGTACACCGCGTAGTTATTCTGCTTCGCTGCAATTGAGCCCTCTTCCCCTGTCTTGGGGTCTTGCTCCTTTACATCGATATTCACCTGAGTGGGAGCCCATGGGAGCTTCCCTTCCGCCACACTTTTCGTCCGGTCGTCCCACTCCAGAAGATAGACAATATATTTATCATTGTAGAGAGAACGAACCCAGATATCGTCGATCCGATTAACGAAGTTCCTCGGTTTATGAGTAATCTGTCCGCCCATAGCGACATAGCGTTTGGGGGTCTTTTGCCAAGCTTCATGTTCAATTTCCGTCGGGATCTCTCCCTCAACCATATCGGATGGAATCACGAAGTTGATCTTGGGCTTATCGGTTAATGGGTCAATCGGCAGTGGATTCCCCAAGGGATCTCTTTCGCAGAGAGAATTCACGAAGTTTGCTATGTCCCAGCGCTCGTCTACAGATGTGTTATCGGCAAACGATGGCATTGGAGTACCATTAACTCCAGTTGAGAATGTCCGAAATATGTTGGTCACGTTATAGGGATCCTGACGGCTGCCTCGAAAATTCCAGCACTTATGCCAGTTGGCCGGCTGGATTGAGAAGCCCCAGTCATCCTTCAGGTTAAAGGCGTTGCCATCGCCACGACCTTCCATCCCATGACATTCGACGCACTTCTTTTCAACAATTAGTTCAGAACCACGCTTCTTGCTTTCGTCGGTAGCAGGTTTAGCCTTCAGATCGGCAAGCTGAAGGATGGTTTGGGTTTCTGATTGTTTGTCCGTAAATTTCCGATCCTTCACCAATTGAGTGGTTACAAATGACAGAACTTGTAACCGCTGCTCTTCGGTCAGAATACCTTCCCAAGGCGGCATTGCAGACCCAGGCAATCCATGAGTCACCGTTTCAAACAGATCGTTTTGCCCAGGGATAGGTTTCTTGGCATCGAACAGTGGAAGCTCACCACTTGCAGTGTGTCGGATTTTAAAGGTTCCCTGGTTGAAGTTTCGCGGTCGAGGCCAAAGTCGATCTGCACCAGGCCCATCCCCTGCGCCATCCACACCGTGACACCATACACATTTGGTGAAATACACCCGTTTACCGGCCTCGATCATGTCAGCAGACGGTTCAGGAGCAAGGTCACCCTTTTTGAACCCTTCAGGCAAGCCTTGAGCAAAGGCCAGACTTCCAATGCCTAATGCCACAATGGCTCCGAAGGCAGCAATGGTCACCGCACTAGCCTTCCGAGTTACGCTATCCATCATGTTAATCCTCATCTCTCTTATATCTTCATCTTAATTTTGAGGTTGGCAGTAATAGGATGCACGAATTAATCCCAGGTTCTTGGATAGTAACCAGTATGCCAGTACTCAAACAAAATCACTTTCCAAATCTCATCCACAGTCAGATGTTGTTCCCAAGGCGGCATAACTGAGGCCCAAGGGAACCCCTCATTTGGCAAACCAATACCACCCTTTGAAACACGCCAGAAAATGAATGTCTCTTGCAGCTGAGCAATCGTACCTGGATCGGTAAAGTTTGCAGGGATCGGATTGAACGCGAACGCATGGAGTCCTCGACCATTCAAGTTATCACCATGACAGAAATGGCAATTCTGGAAGAAGATCTCCCCACCCTCTCGAACATACTTTAGATAACCCTGATTTTTATCATCCCATGGGTTAGCATTCGGTTTCATCAAACGCCCCATGCCCTGTTCAACAATATTGGCGTTTGAGAACTCCTGATCATATTTCCCTTCTGGATTCACACGATAAGGGTTCTGAGAAGTCTGCAATGTATAGGTCTTCCCATGCACTTTGGTGCTCGCTGGTGGGGCAGGATGAACCGTCCTTAACTCAATTGGCTCCTCTGACTTCGGCATCATGGCGTTGAAAGAAAAACCACCGACAAGAATTGGGATGAGAACCAGGTATGCATACCTTAACAGGCGATTCATCCCAGTTTGTGCATCTAACACATTCATAATGGGCTGTTTAAACTTCTTCCAATCCTCTTCATTGGCAGACACCCACATGAATACTGCGACAAGCGACACCGTCCCATACATAGCCCGTACACTGAAAGGGATCGGCGGATACACACGGTATTTAAGATACAACAAAAAGAATGCCCAGAATCCAATGCCCTGCCAGAAGCGTGGCAGAGCCATTCCCATGGCATTCATCATGTAGCTTAATCCGGCAAAGCCAATCACGTAGCATGCTACTTCAAGCAACATCTGAATCGGCATGTACCCTTCAATCAAACGCACGTAGGTGGATGGAACAACATCAAAAATCATCCCACCCAGCAGGAGAAGCCCGGCTACTCCAATTAAGGCACCTAAAGACATCAACGCTTTCATTGGCAAGCTCCCTTTACGCTCCCATATCAGAAAAATGGGTATTACTAAATCTTTGGTGGTGGCGCCCCAGTTTTCACCTGAGATAAGTAATCAACGATTTTCTTCAGCGCTCCAGCACTCAATTTTTGGCCAAAAACCTTTGGCATCGTATTGTCGGGGAATGGTTTCACGACAAATGCGCTTGGATCGACGATGGACTCCATGATGTATTCCGTCGTCGACTTCGCAGTACCTTTATAGTCGGGATCCTTTATGCGTTGAGGTGCCGTGGTACCTTCTTCTAACTTAGGACCGATGGTCCCCATGGCACCAGGAATCCCTGGGATTGTATGACATGCTACACATTGTGCTTTGGCAAAAATCTGATCGATAGGTTCAGACCCATCCGCCATTAAAGAAGTGGCTCCCGCAGGCTTTTCATCTGCCTGCTTGGGACGATCGGCCTCCGGGATAAATTTCTCGTACGACTTCACGATTTCTTCGAACGACGGAGCATCTATTCCCTCGCGGACATACATCCAAGTATCGACGGCTGCAAGTTCAGGAAGGCTGAGGGAGATCGGAGGCTTATGGATGGACGGCATTGGACTCTGCTTGTCATTGGTACCCTTCACACCATACCCCGAAACGACATAGCAGCTTGGACAAGCGTGCGATTCCGCAATGTACTCTTGCGCATTTTCAGCTGTACCTGAGCCAGGAAACGCTTCTTTAGCCTCGTATTCGCGCTTGGCTGGGTTGCCCTTTGAATACTTAGGATCTTCCAATCGTTCTTTACTTCGTCCAGGAAGTCCCGCCAAATTTGGTGCACGTTCACCCAGCATGCCGGCATGAAAGGCATGGCAGAGTGGACATTGCCCCTTGCCGATAGCTCCTTGCTCTTTATTCTTTCCAACACCGCCAAAGATGATTTTTTCACCTTCATCAGCCAGCTGCTGTGGCGTCATGGAGTCCCAAGTCTTCTTCTCCTCCACTGGTGGGAAACCACCTTCAACCTGTGGAAGCCAATTCCCATATCCGGAGAGAAACGCAGCCACAAAAAACATCATTCCACCGATCTTCAGCAATGCGCTGAGATTAGTGAAATACAATGCCATGACGAAGGTCGTGACAGTGATCATGACCAATGACACGGGCAAGAGCCGGTTTTCACCGTAAAAGTTATTCGCGTAGTTCGCAATGGCCACAAACAGTAAAAACGTTGCAACGATACCAATGAACGTTTTAAACACCGCTCGCTTCTTCGCCACAGGATCGCTGATGGACATTTGAAAATACACCAACAAGCCCGCAAGAATGGCCAAGGCCATCCAACCCATCGAAACTGCTTCTGCAATCAGGTTACCCAAGGTCCTAACCTCCTACAGTTGTCCACGGCGAGGGATGTAAACCCGTCGCCGTAGCACCTGTAAAAAAATCCCGATTAATGACTAGCAGCCGGTTGCGGGACACTTCCAGGAATGCCCGCTTTTGCCTCAACCGGAACCTTCTTCGCGGTCAAGCTGCCCAGCCAGAAGACGAAGAGAATTGTTATCCAGAAAAATAGCACGTTGAATGAAATCATATTGGCCGCAAACCCTACGGTATGCGTGTACGCCCATGGTGAATTGTCACGCATGATTTCATTAACATGCCAGAACAATCGGACCGACGAGCGAATATAACCCATCAATCCCATCATCCAGGTAAATGCTGTCGCAAGCATAATAAGCGCGTACTGAGAACGGGCGGAAATCTTGCCCCACTCGATCGGCCCCATTTGCTTTGCCCCCTTCATCATGAAGCTATTAAGCGCGAACATGAAGAAGAGACACGACAATGTGGTTGCAACCTGCGGAACAGACAAGCCAACGCGTACGTTTGCCGGAATGTAATATCCATACACCGCGAGGAAGATAATATTGAAGTATGCGCAGGCGAAGAACACCCCCATAAAGATGTTGCCGAACTTTGCCCATGAGACAGTGGAAACTTTATTTCCCCTCATGTACCAGACAAAGCTCAAGACGGTGGTGGTAATGATGACGTTGATTCCTCCGTTCTTGGCCGACATAACTCCGTAGTTACCAAGGACCGGATGTTGCTGCCCGCCCATGGCCTTCAACTCTGCAGGGGTCATGACCATTGTATGCGGGGTGATAAAGACCATGTAGCCGCAAGCAAGTAAGAACACTAAATATTTAATGTATCGCTGATATTTTTCAGCACCTCGCATGCGCCCCATGGCCTGCCAGAGGTAGTAGTTGGTACTCAAGAATAGAATACCGATCATTGTTGCCTGGATGATAAACAACCAAGCCAACAAACCGCCCATCAAGGTAATCCCCATTTGCTGACGATAGGCGTACACTTCTCGCATCAACCAATAACCGGCAAAAGGCAGCGGGATCAGGAATGCGACCCCTAGTGCCATCGCGATGTAGCCCATCCAATCATAATGGGCACGATCCTCATCAGTTTTAGCTGCCAAAAACTTATAGGCTGCATAGGCCGCCACGACACCGCCCCCGAAGGCCATATTGCCGAGGATGCGATGCAAATTAAGCGGGTTCCACAATGCGGTGTGGATGACGTGCCAGATATTTCCAAGATAGCGCCCCTGCTCGTCGACACCCGCCGGAGACATCATGAAGCCAATCCAGGAATTGGCAAGGAACATGAGAAGCGTACCGATGACATTGAGAATCACCGACATACTTAAATGAATCCACTTTAGGAACCCCTCCTTCATCTTGTCCCATCCATAGTAGTAGATGTAGAGGGTTCCGCTCTCAGCCACGAACATCAATGCATAGATGTGCATAACCGGACGGAAGATACTAGACAAGTATGAGAAGAACGCCGGATATAAGGTTAGGAAGGTAAAGATGAGAATTCCACCAAGGATGGCCGTGAGCGAGTAGGCCGTTAAGCTGATCTTGATGAAGTCATATGCCAACTGATCATAGCGCTTAGCAAGGGCCTTATCCTTTGTGACAACCCCCATAAACTCAATGATCATGCAGAAGATCGGCACCGCCAACACGAAGCTACCATAATAGAGGTGCTGCTGATTGGCAAACCAGAGCAAGACACGACTTTCAAAGTTGTACCGCGGATAATCCTTAGGACCATCCGTTGTCTTAGGAGCGGGAGCGCCAACTACAATCCCTTCGGTCTTGTAATAGACATCCCGACCCTTTTCAACTTTATCCCCATCCTTCTTTGCCGCATCGGCAGCAGGAGCCTCTTCACCGATAGCCAGTGAAGGCATTGCCACGACGATCGGAAGCAGAAGGAGGCCAACCATCATGCAGAGCGCCACAATCGAAAATACGCGCTTGCCGGTTAATAGGCCCATGGAATACCTCCTTAAATACGCGTGTATTAAAGTAGAAGAATTAACCAATTTTTAGTTCACACCAGTAGGAGTTTAATTCCTGAACAAATACCAGAAGTCCAACCCCTGCATATCCATAAGGTAGTGATCGACAAAAATAAAATAACCAACAGTAATAATGAGAGAGACCACCACGGCGACAACCGGATTATTTAGGGCACTCATTTTACATCTCCCCTCTGCGACCAAGCCTACAGGTAATAAAGATTTATACTCAGCCCCTTACGACCTCTTCAGCTAACTCAGCAAGGGCACTGGATCCCAGCAAACCAATAAAAAAACCACAACCCAAATGCACAGGTGATATAAAAAATCATCTTCCCAATTTTGACCTTGATATCGCTATCAGGGGTAGCTGTTGCCATTATCGCCTTTACTCCCGATGTAATAAGGTTGATTTAAAATTACTTGGTGGGTAAGTCAGAATTACGGCAATTCCTTGACAGGCACTCCACCCTATGTTATCAAACTTTCACCGCGTGCTTGCAAAGCAATAGGAGAAATCGTGACGAAAAACTCAAAAGTGTTTGACATTATAGTTTTGGCCGGCATGGTTGTCAACATGATTTTGGCCGTGTTTTTGATCCTCTACTACTTCGATTTTCTGTAAATTGGTCACATTTTTCTTCCATATTTTTCTCATTTCCCCTTTGATGAAGCACAGCGAAAACCGATCGTTTCATCTCGAAAATCCGGCATCATCTTGCTTCGGCTCGTAATTCGAACATCCGCTCCCGTCGTCGTATAGCCCCCCCCTCGAAGCACACGATACGTGCCATACTCAGGACTCGGCGGATTCTGCTCGGGTGACCGCTTGTAATAGGTTTCGTCATACCAATCGGCAACCCACTCAATCACGTTGCCTGCCCCATCCATCACACCATAGGGACTCTTATCAGCTTGAAATGATCCCACACGTGCCGTCACCTCGGAACCGTCCGGCACGCGAGCCCAATTTGCGCCATTCGGCTGTTCCTTGTTCCCCCATGGCCACAGCCTCCCATCAGCACCTCGCATCGCTTTTTCCCATTCGGCTTCAGTCGGAAGTCGCTTCCCTTTCCAGCGACAGTATTCCTCCGCATCGTCCCACGAAACGTAGACGATCGGCTGATTAGCCCCCCGCACCCTTGCTCCACTCTTAGCATAGTGCGACGGTACCCCCGCTTTACAATGTCACGTAGCCATACCACACCGTTTGTAACGTATATTGGTGACTGCATACACAT
>CAZOHW010000160.1:0-9132 GCA_964579525.1 uncultured Nitrospira sp.
GCAGCTCGCCTGCATCACCATGCTCCTTAAACAATTTTGAGATAGGTTCTAATCAAGAGTTGATCTATCGGTCCATCACCACCACCCATCAGTACCTCACCAAACCCTGCGAGGCTGAAGCGCTGAAGGCCGTCGTGATGCGGGCGTGTGCGTTGCGTGAGCTTCTCCAGGATGAGCCGCTCCGCACACTCGTGACCAGCATGCAACACATCCCCAGCGTGCCCTCCCTATACTCCGAAATCAGGCGGGAGGTCGAATCCCCCACCGCTTCGATGAAGACCATTGGGGCGATCATTTCTAAGGATATGGGAATGACGGCAAAAATCCTTCAACTGGTGAATTCTGCCTATTTCGCATCGCGTTCTCCCGTGTCGACAACCGAACAAGCAGTGAATCTGTTGGGAGTAGAGACGATTCAGGCGCTGGTACTCACGGTGCAGGTGTTTTCCAGTTTGTCTTGTACGAACAATTCCGGTTTCGATATCAACCGGCTCTGGCAGAAGAGTATGTGGACGGGGGCAATTGCTCGCGCGATTGCGAAGGCCGAAGAGGTGCCGACCTCGATGGTTGAGCAGTCATACACCGCGGGATTGCTCCATGGCGTGGGAAGTTTAGTGTTAGCCGCCAATCTGGGTGAGCGACATATGGCGGTGGTCACGGCATCGCAGGAGAATCGGATTCCGGTATGGGAGGAGGAACACCAGAAACTTGGAGCCAGCCATGCAAAAGTGGGCGCCTATTTATTAGGGCTGTGGGGCCTGGTCGATCCCATCGTGGAAGCAGTGGCGTTTCATCACCATCCGTCGATAGGCGGTGCAAAACATTTTAGTCCTCTCACAGCGGTGCATATTGCCAACGTGCTGCAGGAGGAATTGTCTCAGCAGTGGACAGGATATGGCCCCTCTCAGATCGATGCTACGTATCTCAACACGCTTCAGTTGAGTGAGCGGCTTCCCTATTGGCGAGAGGTGGCCACCAGGGCTCACCACGCAGCGGGGAAGAAATAGAGTCATGCCTGACAAAATTCTGTGCGTGGATGACGACCCTAATATCTTAGAGGGATACAAACGTCACTTGCGGAAAGGGTTTGAATTCGCCACTGCCGGGGGGGCCGGAGCAGGGGCTCCAGATGGTGGTGGAGCAAGGCCCTTTTGCTGTCGTGGTATCCGACCTAAAAATGCCTGGGATGAGTGGGATTGAGTTTCTGGCACAGGTGCGGACGCGCGAGCCCGATACCGTTCGCATCCTATTGACAGGCAATGCTGAACTTCACACGGCAATCGATGCGATTAACGAAGGGCAAATATTTCGTTTCCTGACCAAGCCGTGTTCGCCAGAGACGCTGGCCGAGGCACTGAAAGCCGGCTTGGTGCAGCATCATTTAATTACGGCGGAGCGAGAATTGTTGGATCACACCCTCAGCGAAAGCATTCGAGTACTCACGGAGGTGTTAGCGCTAGTCAATCCCGAAGCGTTCGGACGTTCGGCGCGTATTACTCGGTATGTGGAGGCCATCGCACAGAATCTTCACGTGTCAGAACTGTGGTCTATCAGAACTGCCGCAATGTTGTCCCAGATCGGCTGTGTCATTCTGCCTGAGTCCGTCCTTCAAGAAAGTGTATGGAGGACAGCATCTCACAGACGAGGAGTTTCAACTCTTTAAGCAGCATCCGTTTGTCGGCTGCGACTTGATCGCAAAGATTCCACGCATGAAGTATGTGGCCGAAATCATCAAACTTCAGGATGGATATTATGATGGAATCGGCCCGTCAGGAGACAAAGGAAATACTATTCCCATGGAGGCCAGGATTCTCAAAGTGGCGCTGGATTTCGATGCGCTTGAATCCGCTGGGAAGTCGAAGGCGGAAGCGTTCGGCGAGATGCAACAGCGTAAAGGCTGGTACGACCCCTCGGTCGTTGACGCTCTGAAATCCGCGTTCGCCAAGGAAATCGAGTATGAGGTCAAGACGACTGTGGTGACCGACATGCGTGAAGGTATGATTCTAGGTGAGGACATTCAATCAAGTCAGCATGTGCTACTGGCCTCAAAGGGTCAGCAAGTGACCCAATCCATGATCTTGAGACTGCAGAGTTTCAGAAAGACCATCGGAGTGCGTGAGCCCTTCACGGTCCTGCTTCCCATAGAACCAGCTGACGCAGTCGTGGTGGCACCTTGCCAAGCTTTGAGTCCTCCCATACCTATGCTGAAGGCAGTCTAATCAGGCACTTGGTAGGCTGGGCTCACAATGGCACATAGGGGCAACAGCCACTTCGTAGAAAGTTCAGAAGCAGAAATCATTCGAGTGCTTGCTGAGGTGGGAGTTGAAGAATTTGCCACAATAGCCTCAGCACATGGCTCATACTGCTAGGGTGAGGTAGGCATTTTACCTGTGCTTTGGAAACTTCATCCCACGAGAATAATTTCCCGCACTGCGTGCAAACATAATCCCCTGTCCTTGAACTGATGTAATATTCCTGCTCGGTGTTTGTATGTTCACAGGGCAGATTGCCTCTTCTTGCCCATTCAGTTCTTCACCATTCACCTCTTTCGATGTGCATGGCTCGTTCCTTTCGCCGGAGAATTCCTTTTATACTCTGTTTCACATACAAGACGATCTCGTCACGCTTGTTGCGCGGATGACAGAAGTGTTCATGAATCATGCGGGCTAGTCCAAGACGAAGAACGATTGCGTGCCTATCCACCATTAGACGCAGAATAAGACTTTTATCACGATGAGCGGCCATGATAGAGAAAGGAAACAGCATCGATGGGCCGCAGCGCCGCAACACGTTGCAATATGGCACACAAACGGGTCGTCATCATTGGGGGAGGATTTGGAGGTTTGGCAGCCGCACGAGCGCTCCGCCATGCGGACGTCACACTCATCGACCGCACGAATCATCATCTCTTCCAGCCACTCCTCTATCAAGTCGCTACTGCCGCACTGTCGCCAGGTGATATTGCCTGGCCACTACGCACACTCTTTCGCACACATACCAATGTCCGGGTGATAATGGACGAGGTCGTCTCTATTGATCGCGTCATGCGGTTGGTTCGACTTCGCCACAGTATGCCGATCGCGTTTGACATGTTAATCGTCGCACCAGGCTCTCGCCACGCCTATTTCGGCCATGATGACTGGGAAGCCTCTGCCCCTGGCCTGAAGACCATGACCGATGCCGTTCGGTTGCGGGAAAAGATGCTGCTCGCGTTTGAGGAAGCCGAACGCCAACGAGCGGTAACAGGCAAGCATCATCCCATCACCTTTGTCATTGTCGGAGGAGGACCGACAGGAGTCGAACTAGCCGGTGCACTCGCCGAAATTGGACGAAAGACTATGGGACCGGACTTTCCGGCCCTACGCCTGGAGGATCTCTCGATCCTGCTCGTCGAAGCCGGCCAACGTATCCTGCCGGGATTCAATCCCACTGTGTCTCACAAAGCCGCCACCGCACTGACGCGCCTCGGAGTCACCATCAGGCTGAAGAGTCCGGTGACGACCGTCAAGGCCGATGGTGTAATGATCGGAGACGAATGGATACCGTCCGCCAATGTGATTTGGGCAGCCGGCAATCGGGCCTCCCCTTTGCTCGATACACTCTCGGTTTCACAGGATTCCTACGGTCGAGTCAAGGTTGGACAAGATCTGACGATCCCGGACGATCCCTGGATGTTCGTGATCGGCGACGCGGCCCATTGCATCGGCCGCGATGGAATCCCCTTGCCTGGAATAGCGCCCGTCGCGATGCAACAGGGACGGTATGTGGCCCATCTCATTGACCAACACCTCGCTCCACCACACCGGTCTCCGTTTCGATACACTGACCGCGGCATGTTAGCCACCATTGGCCGCGCCCAGGCTGTAGTCCAGATTGGGCGATTCCACACCTCAGGTCTCCTTGCCTGGCTGTTTTGGTGTTTCGTCCACATTTTCTTTCTGATCGGGTTCCGGAATCGAGCTCGCGTGCTCTCGGAATGGATCTGGTTCTACCTCACCTTCAAACCAGGCGCGCGAGTCATCTACTAATACTAAATGGGATGGCGCTGACATGCCTGTCTTCCAATCGACATAGCCCCACAGTTCTCCTGTTGACACCACAAATTCCTCCGCGTAGGTTCTCTTCACCTTGCATTGGACCGGCAACTCTCCCCATTCATACCAATGATGGACTGGGCATTCTTCATCGGCATTCTGATCCTCATTGTAGGAACAGGAGCGGCCATCTTCGTATGGCGTGGCTTCGTGCATCGGCTCAAGGAGGACTTTCATGCCGAGCAACCAGATCTTCGCCTGATCAACCTCTCAGCCTTACATGCCGGTGACGTGATCACGTTGACCCCTGAATTGGAAAACGTGGGAGAGGGAGTGGCCTACGAATGCGTACTCCAGCTGTCTGGATGGGGAGGCAATTTTACTGTCAAAACCATGTACCCTCCAGGCCCTCGGCATCACACCCATACGATCCCGATCGTTCTTGGCCCAGATGCACCAATCCGCGTAAAACCTTTGAGCCGATGCTGTCTCAGAATTGCCTATCAAGATCAGTGGGAACTGAGGTACGAACGTTGGTATCCGGTCACACAGGTGCACAATTTTGCCACTCGTCTCTACGACGTTCATATCGACCTGTCACAACCTGAAGTCACGCAACCAACGCTCTCCACCTGGAAAATGTGGAGATTCCTCCGAACACAGTCGGTGAACAATTGACCCTGTTCGTCCAAGATACAGACCGTTTCCACTCCCCTCCCGCCTTGCATTCTGTATTGTCTGAGCCGTACCATTTCGTGAATGGATCCGCCGACGTGGTAGTCGGCACCGTTCACAAGCCATGTAAGAGAACGGGACCTTATCCGACTGACACTCATCACCTCAGTCCAGAGAAGGAGCTGTCTTATGCCAGCCAACATTCAAATTGATCCCATCGTCAAGATCGTGAAGACTGACGAGGAATGGAAAGCCCAGTTATCCTCCGCCGCCTATCGGGTCTTGCGACATGAAGATACGGAACGTCCGTTCGTGAATCCGCTCCATGAGAATCACGAATCCGGTATCTACCACTGTGCCGGTTGTGATCTCCCTCTATTTTCATCCGAGCACAAGTTCGATAGTCACACAGGCTGGCCGAGTTTTTGGCAACCGATTGATCCCAAGGTGATTGAAACTCGAACGGACTTCAAGCTGTTCCTCCCGAGGACCGAGGTCCACTGTGCGCGCTGTGGAGGCCACCAGGGGCATGTGTTTAAGGATGGCCCACGGCCGACAGGCCTGCGCTATTGCATTAATGGTGTGGCACTTACATTCATCGCCGGCTGACCGCGTGACTCATCACGCCATGACGGCGGCAATATGAACTACTGACGGGTTCCTCGGCACGTCTATGATTTCACCTAGCACGACCTGATCGAATTCGGTACAATCTCCTCCGTTACGCATGGCCACGCCGCGAGCATGTTGTACCGAACACGATCGCTTACAATTCTTCTGTTGTCGACCACCCTACTCTCCTGTGGCTCATCGTCCAACCGACTGACGGCAAAAACTAACCCCTGCTCGTTGGCCACCATGGTCGAAGCCGAACGAGTGCTGGGTGAACCGGTTCACGAAGGGGCACTCGCCGATGGGATGACCTGCGTTTTCAAGGCTCAGCGTTATGAAGGCCACACGGTCACCATTCAAGTCGATGATGCGACGGGAAAAGATCGGCGTACCTGGTTCAATAAGGAACGCCTCCGTCGTGATAGTTTTCTGATTTCTGGACTGGCGGAGGGAGCCATCAGAGTGGACTCCCCATCGTTGTCCCGTCTAACCTTTTTACACCAAGACACGCTCGTCACGGTCATCGTTTCTTCAATCAAGCAGAAGCACCTCGATGAATCCGTTACGGCTCTTGGCAGAATCGTCGCGACTCGTTATGGAGCCTTGTCCGTCGGCCCATCCACCTTCAACGGACCTTCTTCTCCCCCACCTCCTCTTGATGCCCGCCGACCTGATGTTGGTGGGTCACCAGCGCCCGTCGCATTAACACAGACGACTCCTCCATCGTCCCGTCCATCGACGGGACCAGCAAAATCGGCCTCCATCGATCCCAGAAGCCTTGTTGGAACCTGGCATGCCCGAGCGACTCAAGCCACGACACACTACGACATGCTGTTGACCATTCATCCGAATCTGGGCTGGACTCTGTCTTCAATGCTGCAATTCGACGGTGTGTTGAACGCGGAAGCCGGGCTGTGGTCGCTTGAGCGAGCGCACACCTTTAAAGGACTTGGCTGGAAAGGCACCTATCGACGGTTAACCGCTACGGCCTTCACCAGCACCGGCAGCATTCAAGCCAAATGGGCCAAACTCTTGACTGATCAAGTTCCCAAACATGTCCCGGCTGAACTGTGGAAGTTGCGACGCGAAGCGACAAGCGTGCCGGTCTTTCAGCTCAAATCAGTCGATATAGACCTCATCGGCCAATGGGAAGGATCCGGTACCTATGCCGGAGGTCCTGCCACGTTCGTATGGTCGATCCAACCGACTGCCGCAACGGACTTGCTGATTGTTGAAACCCTTCGAGGGACCATCGAAACTAAAGACGGCCTCTCCCAGCTCAAACCTGCCCAAAAGCAGCACATACGCGCCAGCGTTGTCGCCCTCCACGACGGCGGCTTCACAACCAATGATGGCAAGACAAGTATCCGTTGGATTCGACAACCGGCGCAATCACCGGAGGATCATCACCTTTGACGCTCACTCGTGTCGCGTAAGGATCATCATTCATGATAAAAACCATTGACCGCATAGGATTTGTCGGTGTGGGCCGGATGGGCGCCAATATGGCGAGGCGCTTGAAAGATCGTGGCTACGGCATCACGGCCGTTCACGACCGCCAGACCGAGATTGCAGCATCGCTGGCTCATGAACTCGACTGCGAGACAGCCTCGTCGCCGGCCCGCGTCGCCGAAACATCGGAACTCGTCGTCACAGTTGTCTCGGATGATGCCTCGATGCGGGAGATCTATTCTGAGCAGAACTCTTCCAGCCTACTGGCCCACGCAAAAGGTCGGATGTTCGTCAACTGTGCGACTGTGACACCGGCGATTCACGTGGCCATCGAACAGACTGTCGAACGGTATGGCGGCGCAACGCTTGAAGCGTGCATGGCCAGCAGCATCACCCAAGCGCGTCAAGGCACCTTATACTTAATGTGCGGTGGAAAACAGACGGTATTCGACCAGGCTCGTCCTGTGCTCGATTGCCTCGGCACAACCATCCGCTATATCGGTCGGGCTGGAGAAGCGGCCAAAGTCAAAGCGCTCGTCAACATGGTGATGAACAGCAATACTGCCGCCTTGGCAGAAGGGTTGGGATTGGGGGAGGCCCTGGGGATTGATGTAACGATGCTGCGCGACGTGTTCAGTCAAACAGGGGCTGCCTCACGCGTGTTGGAGACGGACGGAGAAGATATGCAACAACGGGCGCACGACTGCTACTTTTCCGCTGCCCATGCAGCCAAGGACTCGGCCATTGCACTCGATCTCGCGAGGGCAGTCGGCCTGTCACTGCCCATCGCACTCGCCACGCTAAACCAGTACCGGCGTTTGATTGACATTGGGAAGGGTGAGCTCGATAAGTCTGCAGTCGCCGAATTGACCTTCCTTGGCCGTCTTCCTGGATCCTCATAGCAAGTTGGCTTCGTATCAACTGCCTAAGAAGGACAATAGGTGTCCTGCAAACCCTACGGTATGGATGGATCCACCTAACCTTCACATATTCCTACGTTTTTCGCTATCTACCCAGCAACAGACAATTGCAGCGTTCTCAATCACCTTCAACTCAGAAGTCGTGGCTGGTGAGATTATATCCACAACAAGTTGATATATTGTACATTTATTATCACCATCCTCCTGGTACAGATGATGCGTTTCCTCTACAGAGATTGGCGTACAGGTTGGCCTTCAGCAAGGAGCGCGTGATGACCTACTCTTATGGGGTTGTTGTCGTTCGGGATGCTGTTTGCTTTAGGAATGGGAGCTGCGTTGATTGTCACCAGTCTATGATTGTGTGATCGTACTCTGGGACGATTGAACCCTCACCGGGGATAGATCCCCGGAGTCGCGGCAGACACCTTGCCATTGCGAGTGCTAGCCCACATTATTCATGACAGTTCGTGGCGAAATCGCGCAGTCGCGTGCGAGACGGGCACGCGGAGCCCTGAGAAGCCGAGGCATACTTGAACCAGTATGTCGAGGCTGTGAGGGGCGAGCCTGCCAAAGGCTCGTCGCAGCAGCGAATCCGCGATTGCAGCAGAAGTGTTCATGAATGATGTGGGCTAGCTCTGATCGGAAAAGAACGTTCGCACCTGCTCGACCGGCACACAACCGACCAGAAGATCACCAGACGGAGCGACGATCAGCGGCACACCCGACTGCCCCGTCGCATGCCAGGCCGTTTCCCACCGCTGAGCCATCAGGAGACTTGCTTCATCGACCTCGGCCTCTGTCGGTTCCCCCGTCAACTGCGTCAGGACTTGTGGATCAGAGATGTCACGCCCATCGCACCAGAATGCTCGATAGGTTCGTTGAACAAACTCCATCCCAGACCGGAGATCCTTTTGTAAGAGGACAACCGCCTGTCCAATGGCCGGGAGCGTATTGGGTTTCCCAGGCGGCAACGTAATCGACAATCCTGGTGCTAATCGCTGCACCATTGAGACTTCATGCCGCAATTCGGCTCCCAATGAGCCACTCCACGGCTTCATAGGGCGTGGTAAATACGGCGCATGTTGAACTCCGCGCCACTCACATCGATCGATCAGACCCAAGTCATACAACCGCTCGTGCAGCGCATAACAAAATGGGCAGTTAAAATCGCTATACAGAAGAAATCGATCAGGCGTGGAACTCGTGGTCATGACTGCCACTGTACAGAAATCGTTCGGCCGAGTCCACTGAGATTGGATGGGAAGATGGGATACAAGACCCAGAGATCTAGCAGGCTGCGGAAAAACTCAAGTTGATCTCGGTAGCCGTCATGGATATCGAGGTTGAAACGACACTGAATCGCCTTGCAGGATGCGCAAAAAGGACGTCCAGCAAGGCCGCAGCGAGCGAAGAGGCGAATCGTACTCTGTGCTGTACGG
>CAZOHW010000161.1:0-9120 GCA_964579525.1 uncultured Nitrospira sp.
CACGGACTCTCCGTCTCGACGTGCGGCCAGCGCTTTTGCCTGGGTGCCGAGTTGGAAGGCCTTGTTCCCCTCGGGGGTCCAGCAGAGCAGCTTTTTCCCATCTTCGCCGCTTCGAACGATCGGACCACTGAGATAACGGTGGACGAGTGTTTGATCGGCTCGTTTGACAATGTCGACGGCGAGGTGGTGTTCATGGATCCAAAAATGCACCTCTTGTGAAGCCGGCAAGCTTTTGAGCGTGCTCTTAGAACTCAGGGAAAGGAGCCCAATCGGGGTCTTGAGGAAGATAATTCCCGGCCGCGCTCGCCAGACCACGCCTTTTAACTTGATGGATGGGTTTGCCAAGCTTTTGGTCTGCGCAGTCTGATCAGTGTCAGCGGGCGTCGCGGCTGCCGGGGGCTCTGATTCCGCTGGTTGAGAGGTCTCAGACTCATCGGGCGGAGATTGCAGAGGAAGCTCGTCCTCATTTTGGGAGGGATCCTCCAAAGCCACGGCCTCAGATGGTTCTTGCGACGAAGATGGAGGTGGAGCCGGCTGGCCTTCTCCTTGAGCCAAGCACACTCTAGCCGACACAACCGCCAACGCTCCCACCAGGAACAACGCGCACAATGTCTGCCATGGCTGTGAGAACGGGTTCATTGACGTTTGGCTGTGTATAGTGACGTGTTGAACGTATTATCGATTTGACCGGAACGATTATAGGCTAGGAAGCAGCAATGCTCCACGACACTCTATCGCTATCGGTCGTCCATGCGAATAACATGAGCTCAGAATTGGAGTCAACCTGAAATCGGACTGATTTGATAGCGGTTGGGGCATCCTGTCTAGCCAATCTTGACTGTGCAGGTTCATGTTGCTGTGTTTAGTAGGGGGAAGGGCGAGCGATAGTGATGGGTTCAAATTTTGGAGAGGGCTGCCTACTTCTTTCTGACCATAATGCGGAGCGGGGTGCCAGTGAATTGGTACGTCTCGCGGAGTTGATTCTCCAGATATTTCAGATAGGCAGGGGTGATGTCTTCCGGGTGGCCGACGAAGAGGACAAAAACTGGTGGTTTCGTGGTCACCTGTGTGATAAAGGCGGACTTTGTCACGGCCGTTGGTTTGTGCTTGCGAGTCGGTAAAGGGCGAGTAACAAGGATTTTCTGCAACCAGGTATTCAGCGCGCCGGTGGGGACGCGCTTGGTAAACATGCCGTGGACAGTCCTGAGGAGTGGGAACAGACGGTTGACGGAGTCAGCTTTGAGAGCTGACCCGTAGAAGACCGGGGCCCAGGGAAGAAAGGGAAACCGGCGGCGGAATTCAAGCTCATAGTCTTGTCGTGCGTGTTGGTCTCCGGCCCGCAGGTCCCATTTATTGATCAACAGAATGCACGCACGGCCTTGCTTGAGAATCGCCCCGGCGATCTTGGTATCTTGTTCCGTCACGCCTTCAACTCCATCCAAGAGGAGGACGGCAAGATCGGAACGGCCGATGGCACGTAGCGATCGGAGGACGCTATAGCCTTCAACCCCACGATCGATCTTGCCACGCCGTCTGATGCCGGCGGTGTCGGTGAAAATATAGCGCTGATCCTGATGCGTCACGAGTGAGTCGATGGGATCACGCGTCGTTCCCGGCACATTGCTGACGACGACCCGTTCCTCTCCCAGCAGGGCGTTCACAAGCGTGGACTTCCCGACATTCGGCCGACCCACCACAGCGACGCGAGGGATTTGCTGAAGTTCTTCTGACTCATCAGCTGAGGGAAGAAGAGGATACATAGCATCCAATAGTTCGGCCACACCAAGGCCATGTTCAGCGGATATGGGATAGAGCTCGTCGGTGCCCAATTTATAGAAGTCGGCGAGCAAAGGCTCGGACTTCGGCGTATCGATCTTGTTGATTGCATAGAAGAGGGGTTTGGTCACTCCACGCAGGAGCTTCACGACTTCATGGTCCGGTGGAGTAAGTCCAGCTCGACCGTCCAGCAGCACCAGGAGAATATCCGCTTCGGCAATCGCCAGTTCAGACTGGCGTCTGATCAACGTCAGCATGCTGTCCGATGAAGATAAATCCAATCCTCCGGTATCAACCAGGCGAAACTTGCGATTGCGGTAGGTCGCATCGGCATAGTTACGGTCGCGAGTCACTCCGGGCACGTCATCGACGATGGCGATCTTCGCACCCAAGATCTTGTTGAATAGGGTCGACTTCCCCACGTTTGGCCGACCAATGATGGCGACGAGCGGAATATGTGAAAGGTCAGGCGTAAAGGGTAAGGGGTGGGATGTCATGATCGTTTCGTAAAGTATGGGACCGTATCACAGGGATTTTCTGAAACACAATGTCTCGTCTTTGGCGTGCTCGTTCTTTATACTTTCATCCATGATGAATGACACCTCCGGACTGACACCTCACGCGATCGATTGGAATGTGATCGACTATGTTCTCCTCGATATGGACGGCACGTTGCTGGATCGCCACTTTGATAACTTTTTTTTCGAAGAGGAGCTGCCGCGTCGATATGCGGCGCTGCATGCCCTGTCGTTTGAGACAGCTCGCAATCAGCTGATGGCGATGTACCGATCAGTCGAAGGGGAACTGGCTTGGACGGACCTGAGCTACTGGACCAAGCGGGTTGGGATCGATGTGGCGGCGATGCACAAGGAGCTCGATCACATGATCGGGTTTCTGCCCGGTGCCGAAGACTTTCTACACCACCTGCGACAACTCGGGAAGTGTGTGACGATCGTGACGAACGCTCATTCGACTGGTGTGTCGGTCAAAGTCGCCAAGACTGGTTTGGATCGTTATGTGGACCGTATTGTCGATGCATTTGAGGTCGGCTATCTCAAGATGCGGCCGGAGTATTGGCCGGCCTGCCAGCGCATATTGGGGTTCGATCCGTCCCGGTCGTTGTTTATGGACGATGACAAAGGATGTTTAGAGGCTGCGAAAGCATTCGGGGTTGCACACCTCGTTCACAGTGCCAAGTCGAGTTCGCAGCTTCCGCCGACTCCGCTCCCACAGTTTCTTTCTGTGAGTGGATTCGCACCGCTGCTCAACGGCCGGTTGCCGGTCTAACTTGGTCGAGTTGCGATGCCGCGGTACATCTCACCGCCTAATCTGGGCACGTCCTTCATGGTAAATCGATCGAGGTTGGTGATGTTCAACCCGGCCTGAGCGATCAACTGGTCGATTCGTCGATTGAGATGACATCCACAACCGATCATGTTCTGAATAGGGTTCAGCCGGTCCTGCCAGAGAGCGACCGTTCGGTCATCGCTCCGGCCATGTTCCAAGAAGAGAAACATACCTCCCGGTTTCAGCACCCGTCTCACTTCCTGGAGCGCGCGCACCGGATTGGGAATCGTGCAGAGCGTCCAGGTGCTGACGGCGCAATCAAATCGGTGATCGGGATGGGGCAACGCTTCTGCAGTGCCCTGTTCAATCTGAACTGGGAATGAGCGTCCCGCGATGCGAGCGGAAACCGTTTTGGGAAGGAGACGGGCCGGGTCGATGGCATGGAGTTCAGTGACGGTTTTGGGGTAGTGCGGTAGATTCAGACCGGTTCCTATCCCAAGTTCCAGAACGGCACCGTAGGTTGAGGTCAGGCTTCCAGCCCGAAGGTCGTGGAACTCGCCTCGAGCCATAACCCATTCCATGAGACGCGGAAAGATGTGGTCGCAGTAGAATCCCATCGTTGGGGTAGTATAACAAAGAGAGAATGCATTTCAGTTTCGGAACTTGTGACCCCTGGGGGGCTATGTTAGAGTCCTCAGTCTTTTTGGTAACGGACGATCATGAGTAAAGGATACGATCACCGCGCAATCGAGGCAAAGTGGCAGCAGTACTGGGAACAGCACCGGACATTCCACGTCACGGAGGATCCCGGCAAGCCCAAGTTTTACTGTCTCGATATGTTCCCCTACCCTTCCGGTTCTGGGCTGCATGTCGGCCATCTTGAGGGATACACTGCCACGGACATTGTCTCTCGTTATAAGCGGATGCGCGGGTTCAACGTCCTGCATCCGATGGGTTGGGACGCATTCGGCCTGCCCGCTGAGCAGTATGCCGTGAAAACGGGCATTCATCCCGCCAAGACGACGGCCGATAACATTGCCACCTTTAAGCGTCAAATGAAACGAGTGGGACTCTCCTATGACTGGGAGCGAGAGCTCAGCACCACCGATCCCGAGTACTATCGCTGGACTCAATGGATTTTCTTGAAGCTCTTTGAGCGAGGTTTGGCCTATGTAGCGGAAGTGCCGGTGAACTGGTGTCCGGCGCTCGGTACGGTGCTGGCGAATGAAGAAATCATCGACGGGAAGAGCGAGGTCGGTGGGTTCGACGTGATTCGCAAGCCAATGCAGCAGTGGGTGCTGAAGATCACCGCGTACGCCGATCGATTGCTCGAAGATTTGAAGCTGGTCGACTGGCCAACCAGTACGTTGGAAATGCAGAAGAATTGGATTGGACGTTCGATCGGTGCAGAAGTTGAGTTTGTACTGGCCGATCGAGCGGGTGCAATTCGTGTCTTCACCACGAGACCGGATACGCTCTTCGGCGCAACGTATATGGTTCTAGCACCTGAACACCCCCTGGTCGACATCGTCACGAGTGAGGCGCAAAAGGCTGCCATCCAAGCTTATCGTGAGGCTGCTGCGAGAAAAAGCGATCTCCAACGGCAAGAGCTCGATAAAGAGAAGACGGGAGTCTTCACGGGGGGCTACGCCGTCAATCCAGTGAACAACGAACGGTTACCAATCTGGATCGCAGATTACGTGCTGATGAGTTATGGGACTGGCGCCATTATGGCCGTTCCAGCTCACGATGAGCGGGACTGGGCCTTTGCGCGTCAATACCAACTGCCGATTCGTGAAGTCATTGCCGGTGGGAACGTACAAGAAGCAGCCTTCACCGATACGGATCGGGGGAAGGTCGTGAATTCAGCGGCGAGTGACGGCAGTTTCTCGATCAATGGGCTTGTCCCGTCCGAAGCGATTCCAAAAGTAACCGAATGGCTCGCCAAGCAAGGGAAGGGAGCGAGGGCGGTGAACTACAAGCTGCGTGACTGGCTCTTTGCCCGACAGCGCTACTGGGGTGAACCGTTCCCAATCGTGTGGGTCGATGGAGAAGCGCGTCCGATTCCCGAGCAGCAGCTTCCGCTGGTGTTGCCCGAAACAAGTAACTTCAAACCATCGGGAACCGGTGAAAGCCCACTGGCAAACTTAGAGACCTGGTTGGCAACAACCGATTCGGCTACAAATAAGCCGGCTCGTCGTGAAACCAACACCATGCCCCAATGGGCGGGTTCTTGCTGGTACTATCTTCGATTCATCGATCCCAAGAACTGGTCGCAGCTCGTCGATCCAGCGAAAGAGCGGTATTGGATGCCCGTCGATCTGTACATCGGGGGCAGCGAGCATGCCGTGTTACACCTCTTGTATGCGCGGTTCTGGCATAAGGTTCTATTCGATGTCGGTGTCACGAGTACTTCTGAGCCATTCCTGAAGTTGGTGCATCAGGGTATTGTGTTGGGTGAAGACAATCAGAAGATGTCGAAGTCGCGCGGCAACGTCGTCAACCCGGACGAGATGATCGATCAGTTCGGCGCGGATGCGGTCCGGCTCTATGAAATGTTCATGGGACCACTCGAGGCGATGAAGCCTTGGAGTACCAGGGGTGTGGAAGGCGTAACCCGTTTCTTGGAGCGAGTCTGGCGCCTGATGGTCGATGAGCCAGGCCAATTGTCCAGCGCCGTTGTTTCGACAACCGCGAGCGTCGAGCAGCAACGTCTGCTCCATCACACGATCAAGAAAGTCACGGAAGATATCGAAGCGCTACGGTTCAATACGGCGATCTCACAGATGATGATTTTCACCAATGAGATGACGAAGGCGCAGCAACGGTCTCGGTCGGTCATCGAGCCGTTTGTCTTGCTGCTCTCGCCGTTCGCGCCGCATGTCGCGGAGGAACTGTGGGCGGTGCTCGGACATCACTCCAGCGTGTCGCAGCAGCCATGGCCGACGTTCGATCCGGTCATGACTGTGAGCGAGCGCATGACCATTCCCATTCAGGTCAATGGGAGGCTCAGGGCCAAGCTCGATGTCGCCGTTGATATTTCACGTGACGAAATCGAACGATTGGCCCGTATCGAGGCAGCGGAGTGGCTCCAAGGTAAGGAGACAAAGAAGACCATTTATGTTGAGAAGAAATTGATCAACTTTGTGATCTGATGCAGCGCGAGGAGCGCGACGTGTGGGAAAAGCGGGACGGCAAAGAAGGACATATCGTACACGGTCGGCGGTGGTCGTATCGCGCGAGTCTCGCATGTCTCGCGGCGGCGAGCCTTGCGCTCGTCGGCTGCGGGTATCAGTTCCGGGTGGAGGGAACAGGACCGACGATTGGAGGGGCGGTACCCTCTGCTTCTTCGGAACCTGCACCGCGCCTCATCATACAGACGCTGGCGAATAACAGCTTTGAGCCGAATCTAGAAACTCGCTATACCAACTACCTTCGAGAAGAGTTTTCCACCGGGAGCGGCGCGAAGGTGGTGCCGGATTCAGAAGGCGCAGATCTTATCCTCTCCGGAAGAATTCTTTCCGTGACGGTACCGACGCTGAGTTTTTCTCAGACCTCGACATTGGAAAGCAGAGCCGAGGTCATCATCGTTGTACGGGTTGAAGAGGCCAAAACGAAAAAAATGGTGTGGACGCAGATCGTGAAGGGTGCGTCGGAATTTTTCATTACACCTGATCTCCAATTCAACCGTGCACTGCAGAATCGTGCCATGGAGCAGGCAGGCCGGTTGGTCGCGTCTGATCTGGCGGCGCGTTTTCTCTTGCAGCTTGAAACGGGCGCATTGACCAAGCGTGCATCTGTCCCTAACTCGGGAGCAAAATAGACCGGGATTTTAACGATGGCAGCGGCATTTAATCACATCCAACTCGAGTCGGCATTGAGGCAGCAGATTCCTGCCCCTCTGTATCTCATTGTTGGGGAGGAAGATCTCCTCAGGGATCGTGCCCTTGCCGTCCTCAAGACGGTGGTGCTCGCCGAAGAGGGAAACGACTTCAACTACAATCTGTTATATGGAGGAGAGATCAGTGGACGCGAGATCGTCGGGATTGTCTCTGAAGTGCCGGTGTTTGCGGAGCGGCGCCTCGTCGTCGTCAAGGCCGCGGAAAAAATCTCTGCTCGTGACGGCGAACAGTTACTCGAGTGTGTGAAGAACCCCATACCTTCTACAACGTTGGTGTTCATGAGCGCCAAGCTGGATGGTCGGTTGAAGTTTTCACAAGCATTGGCGCGAACGGCTGTTGTGATTGATTGTGCCCCGCTTCGTGATAATCAATTGCCGGCATGGATTGCGAACGAGGCACAACGCGTTGGGGTTCGAGTGACGGACCAGGCGACACAACTATTGAAAGAAGTCTGTGGAACGTCGCTCTATGGATTGCGGAGGGAGCTGGAAAAGTTAGCAGCCTATGTACCGGCTGATCGCTCCATCAGCCCCGCGGATGTGCAGGTGCTGCGTGGGATAGATCCCGGCGCATCGGTGTTTGATTTGACTCTGGCTATTGCCGAGGGGCGCCATGGCCGAACCCTCGCCATCTTGGCGAGAAATCTGGAGAGTGGAGAAGCCCCGCTCCGTATCCTTGGCTCACTTGCATGGCAATATCGTCGCCTTTGGAAAGCGAAAGAGCTCCTGGTTCAGAACGGTCGTGAGGGAGAAGTCGCGAGGACGCTACGAATGGACCCCTGGAAAGTCCGGCCTTTTCTCAATCGGTTTTCCGAGCCTCATCTTCAGGCCGCACTCCATCTCTGTTTCGAGGCAGATGAAAAGCTCAAGGGAGGCAGCGGAAGTAGCGCGCGAATGGTGCTGGAGCAGGTACTGTGGCGACTCTGTCAAAGCGTTTCAGGTGGCAAGAACGAACCACCTCCACATCGCACGCCGACCCCAATGAAGGCTGGGGTAGGACGCATCGTGTCGAACGTGCGGACGATTAGGCGCCAGAACCGGACAGAGCGTTGACGCTCAGGCTCAGCCGAGAGATCCGACGGGATGCGGTATTACGATGAAGAATTCCCTTCGACACAGCTTTCCCAATTGCCGAGGTGGCGGCGAGCAAGCTGGTCTTGGCCTCATCGGTTTTCTTCCCGGCAACGGCGGATTGCACCTTCTTGACAAGCGTTTTCACCGTATTGATGGTGGCACGATTGCGTTCATGTCGCCGCTCGGTTTGACGCGCTCGTCGAATGGTCGATTTGTGAATTCGAGGCATTGAGTACTCCTAGTAGAAAAAATGATGTGTAACATAGGATGTTGGTGATCGTCAAGGATCATTCCCGAACTGAGGGCAGAATATGGTAAAGACTGTCGCGCGTGACCGGCTTATCTTCGCATTAGATGTCCCTTCTTCGGCAGAAGCGGATCGGCTTTTGGACCGTCTCCAGGGACATATCTCCTTCGTCAAGGTGGGGCTTGAACTCTACACCGCCGCAGGTCCGGAGATCGTCAAGCGGATTACCGAGCGGGGGATGCGCGTGTTCTTGGACCTGAAGTTTCTTGATATTGAAGAGACGGTCCGGCGTGCAACGGCACGGGTCGCTGCAATGGGGGTCGATTTTCTTACTGTTCATGCGAACCGCAAGGCGCTGACTGCGGCAGTGCAGGGACGGGAGGGGTCATCTCTGAAGCTGCTGGCTGTGACGGTGCTGACAAACTTTGACGGCCAGGATCTCCGTGAAATGGGGATCCAACGGTCGGTTCAAGACCTCGTGACAGCCCGCGCGTTGCTGGCGTTGGAAGTCGGCTGTGATGGGGCTGTGGCATCCGGTGAAGAAGCTGCAGCTATCAGACAGAAAGTCGGACCACGATTCATTGTCGTCACACCTGGGGTCCGGCCAGTCGGCAAGGGGGTTGATGATCATGCCCGGGCGACGACTCCCACGCAAACCATCGCGTCCGGTGCGGACTATTTGGTGATCGGACGACCAATCCGTGACGCTGAGGACCCACCAGCCACTGTGGCGGCCATCATGACGGAGATGCAAGCGGCTTTCGATGCTAGAAGAGAAGGCCTAGTGGCCTGTAACAATTGATTGCGTACCGATCCGTCGAGACGGGTCACAGTA
>CAZOHW010000162.1:0-9087 GCA_964579525.1 uncultured Nitrospira sp.
CGCGCCTGCTTTGGGAGCAGGATGTCGGAGGTTCAAATCCTCTCGCCCCGACCAATACCTCTCAAAATCCATCATAGTACCTCCAGTGTTCTTAATGTGATCCACGAGTGACTCCATCCGAATTAGAGTCATTCTCAACCTCAACGCTCATGCAGACGATGCACAGACGACGGCCTACTACATGGTTGCGTGCGCCCATTTAAATAGTTCAAGGTATAGTTGAATAATTGACCATGATCACATGGTGGCTGAAGAAATAGCAGGAAGATGAACACTCCCGAACTTCAATTCTGAAGTGTCGGAGCCCATATTCGGACTGGCCTGTATGCAAGATTGACCTTGTGTGATTCGGCTTGTAGATGTTCAGTGCCACCTTTAAGTTTTCAGAGAATGCGTTATCCTGACAGAGAGTTGACTTGCTGTAACCGTTCGCGTAGACACAGTGAATAGCCTGTTTGTTTATCATGTCGATAAGACAGGGAGAGCAGGGGATGGGTGGGTTGAACCTGTGACAACCTAGATCCAGACGAGATCCAGATATAAGTTGACATAATGTTTCTTATCAGACAATGAATTTTGAACTCCTTAGCCGCATTCATAAAGAACTCGCGATTACTGGGCATACCTTTTACGAGACTATTCTTGCCATTTCTGAGCAAGTCAATCGCAAGGTCCACATTATCCGTCTACACTGGCAAGCTTCCCTTCTGCTTCAACGGGTTGATGACGTGACGAGTACAGTCGGTCGACATCTTGCGCAACAGATCTCAGCCATGCAACGAGACCAGCAGCAACCCGAGTCTGCCATGAGGATCCTCCACGATACACTGGCTGAATCACTGACTCGTGTTCAGGACTTGAAACGTTCATTGAACCGAGTCGACACACATATTCGTGAAATCAAGCTCGAAACGATCCGAGAAGATCTCGTATCGCTTCAACGCGATTTAACTCTACGCGCCGCGGGAATTGAGCGATTACTCATCCGTCGAAACGCGGCGGCAGCCGGTCAACCATTTCGTGCGCTTCCCTCGTTGCCGTCTTCACGTGTGGTGACCGTCTTGCGAGGTCCATTCCTGCTCCCTCCCAGTGATGAGCTGATATTTCGAGCGGGAGATATCGTCGTGGTAATTGGTGCTCAGACAGAACTCGACCAGCTCATTCCGTGGTTTACCGGCCAACGTCCGCTTACGGCGGCTCTCACAGAATCTGCATGACCGGTATGTAGGCACATCCACATGTATCAGATACAATACAATAGATGTTACCTGGCTACTTCTCCTCCCCATTTTCCTTTCCGAATAATCTCGTCTGCTGCATGGCGCGGATCGTCGTCGTGGCAGCGCTCGTGATGGCCGCGAACTCTCCTGCTGTCGCGGTTGCCGACCCATCAGGCATTCGTATGTTGGAAGAAATTCAAGCGGTCATTATTGACTTGGCCGAGAAGACCAAACCATCCGTCGTGAATCTTTTTCCAGTTACCGGCATCCAGCGGTCTCGCGAAGGGTCAGGAGATCGCACACCAAACGCCTCGGGTTCAGGGTCCGGGGTCATTGTCGACCCTGAGGGGCACATTGTGACCAATAATCACGTCATCGGGGATGCCACGGAGATCGAAGTGCGGTTTTCAGACAAGACAAAGCTTGTGGCCCATGTGATCGGAAAAGATCCGGATACCGACTTGGCTGTGCTCAAAGTCACCGCAGATCATCCTCTGCCCAACGCACAATTTGGTGATTCCACCGGCGTGAAGGTTGGCCAATGGGTCTTAGCAGTGGGGAATCCCTTTGGTTTGGATCGAACCGTGACATTGGGCGTCGTCAGCGGCATCGGTCGGGAAAATATCAATCTTTCACGGTATGAAAACTTCATCCAGACTGATGCCTCGATTAACCCAGGCAATTCCGGAGGTCCCCTCTTCAATCTCCATGGTGAGGTGATCGGCATCAATACGGCCATTATCAATTTTGCCCAAGGTATTGGGTTTGCCATCCCCTCGAATATGGCCAAGCAAGTCATTGAACAACTACTTGCCAAGGGTAAAGTTGTGCGGGGATGGCTTGGTGTCGGTATTCAGCCTTTGACCACTGAATTAGCCAAGAAGTTCGGCGCTGCTGAAGGAGAAGGGGTCCTCGTGAATGAGGTGTTTGAAAAAGATCCCGCCGCGTTGGCCGGGATAAGGCCTGGTGACGTGATCGTACGGATTGATGGCGTGGTAGTCGATTCGCCGAATAAACTATCCAGATTGATCGCCACACGCCCTCCCGGAGCAACCTCGAAAATTGAAGTCGTCAGGGATCTGACGCATCTCACGCTCGATGTTCCACTCAGTGAACGACGGGATGCGGCTGCGGTGGCATCACTCTCCCCTGCCTCTCCTCAACCCAAAGTAGAGGCCAAGCTCGGGTTTGATGTGCAGGATCTCACAGCCGGCATGGCTGAGAAATATAAGCTTCGCGAGTCGAAAGGCGTCCTCATCAGCAAAGTCGAACCTAATAGTTTAGCCCAATCCGAAGGACTCCGTGAGGGTGATCTCATCAAGGAAGTTAACCGTGCAGAGGTCATGTCCGTCGTGGAGTTCCAGGCGGCACTCACTCGGAGCAAATGGGGCGATTCGGTCTTGCTCCGAGTCCTTCGAGAAAGTCGTGCGTTTTATGTTGTGCTCAAGTCCACTGAGTAATGGTTTCAGTGGGGTGTTCCAGCCAGATGTTCTGTTCTCTGACGGTCGATAATCTTGAGCGCCAACTCTTTGGGCACCTCGTCGTACTGTGTAAAGTCCATGCTATAGCTTCCTCGTCCTCCTGTTAACGCGTTGAGGGTTGTGGCATAGATGAGAAGTTCGGCCAGTGGAACGATGGCCGTGATATGCTCCGCATGATCCTGCGCACTGACCGATAGAATCCGCCCCCGCCGCCCATTCAGATCTCCCATCACAGCCCCGACTGTCTCGGTGGGGGCTTCAATCTCCACGGTCATCATAGGTTCAAGGAGGACTGGGTGGGCGGCCTCCATCGCCTTCTTGAATGCGAGAGATCCAGCGATCTTAAACGACATCTCGGATGAATCTACCGTGTGGTAGGAGCCATCGTAGACCGCCACGCGTACATCGACGACGGGAAAATGTCCAACGGGCCCTTCATGCATGGCCTCGATCACCCCTTTTTCAACGGCAGGAATAAAATTCCGCGGAATGACACCTCCCACGATTCGATTCTCAAAGACAAACCCTTTGCCGCGAGGCAGTGGGGCCACTTCAAGCCAACAATCTCCATATTGCCCATGACCGCCGGTTTGTTTCTTATACTTGCCCTGTGCCTGTGACGTAGTCGTGAGCGTCTCTCGGTATGGGATTTTGGGGGGATGGACGGTCACTTCTGCTCCAAACTTTCGATGCAGTTTTTCAAGGGCCAAATTTATGTGAAACTGTCCCATGCCGCGTAGGACCATCTCTTTGGTTTCGGTATTGCGCACGAATTCCAACGTCGGATCTTCTTCGATCAGTTTGTGAAGACCGAGACTGACCTTGTCGATCTCAGCATGTGATTTCGCCTCTATGGCAAACGACAAGATCGGCTTCGGCAATCCCAGGCCAGGATAACAGATGAGATGTTGTTCCTGGCACAATGTGTCACCGGTCTGCGTATCCTTTAGTTTCCCGATCGCGATGATGTCTCCAGCTGCGGCTGATCCCACAGGGATATGCCGCTTTCCCAGTACATTGTAGAAATGACCGAGTTTTTCCCGAAGGTGTCGAGATGCGTTGTACACTGTTGAATCAGCCTGGACCGTTCCAGAACATATACGGCAGTAGGAGAGTCGTCCCACGAAGGGGTCAATCAGGGTCTTGAAGACATATGCCGAAAACGGTTCGTGGAGGGTTCCCTTCCGTTCACCTACCTGGGTTGTCTCAGGATGGATGCCTTGCCAGGGATGTGCGGTGCTATGTTCAGATGGTGATGGAAGTAGCGTGACGATCGCATTCAACAGTGACCATGCGCCAACATTCTGGGTGGCAGATCCCGCGTAGACGGGAAGAATCTGTCGGGTCTGGACAGCGCGCCGAAGTCCTTGCAGCAACTCTTCGTGATTCAAGTCTTCCCCTGCCAGGTACCGCTCCAAGAGAGTCTCGTTCCTCTCGGCCACGGCTTCGAGTAATTGCTGGTGTGCCTCATGAAAAGTCTGTTCCAAATGAGGAGGAATCGGGAGGTGCTCGATGGTAGGTGAAGTGGATCCCGACCGTATCAGGTTCCCAACTCGGACATCGAGTACGTCGGTACAATGTATGCCGGAATCGACCGGAATCACCATCTGAATGGGCGTACAGCCGAATTGTGTGCGGCAGACATTCATGGCATGGGTCAATTCCGCGCCATCTTTATCGAATCCGTTCACGAAGACCAGGCAAGGAAGATCAAGTTCGGTGATGCGTCTCCAGAGTCGAACCAGTTCAGTCCGGATACCGATTTGTCCCATGAGAACCATGACAACCGCATCGACAGCACGGAGTGCCGCAAGCGATTCACCAAGAAGATCAAGAGCACCAGGCGGATCAACCAGAGTGATATGGGTGTGTTCCGATGTGAACTGAAGAAGGCTAGTATTGGTAGAGGTGAGATGATGAAGTTCCTCTGGCTCAAAATCCGAGACCGTCGTTCCCTTGGTGATCGTGCCAAGGGAAGGAATGGCCCCTCCGACATACAGGAGTGCCTCGCTGAGCGAGGTCTTCCCAGCACCGGCATTCGACACCATCGCCACGTTTCTGATGGATGTGCCTCGGGCTTCGTCCATGGCTTGCCCCCTGTTCGGTTAGTGGTTTAACAATGCATCGATGCCCTCATTTTCTTGCATTCCGTCATTCGATTATCCGGCCGGCGTCTTGTGAGCCGGTTCATGCAGCCATCCTTGATCGGCAAAACTAATATACCGTCCGTCTCCAAGGATCAGATGGTCCAACACGCGGATTCCCAGCAATTGACCGGCTGCGACTAACCGATCGGTTAACTGCCGGTCCTCGAGGCTTGGAGTGGGATCTCCGCTCGGATGGTTATGGACAAAAATAACCGCCGCAGCTGACTCACGAATCGCCAAGGCAAAGACTTCCCGTGGATGGACGATGCTGAGCGTCAAACTTCCCTCTGAGACGGTGTTCTCTTTGATCACATGGTTCTTGGCATCAAGCAGGATGACCTTGAAGATTTCATGTTTCAGGTCTCTAAGTGCCGGGTAAAAGTGTTTATAGAGATCGCTGCTGGCACTCACACGTGTCCCCGTCGAGAGGGGGATAGCCATCGATCGCCTCCCGAGCGCGAGGGCAGCTTTCAGTTGCGCAGCCTTGGCAGGACCGATTCCGGGAACGGCGCAGAGCTCATCAATCCCACAGGCAGCCAAGCCGCTGAGCCCACCAAGTCGGTTGAGGAGTTCGATGGCAACCTGTACGGCCGATGAATCACGGCGGCCGGTTCTGAGGAGGATCGCGAGGAGGTGCGCGTCTGAGAGGGTGTCCGGCCCCTTGCTGAGAAGGCGCTCACGGGGACGTTCAGTTGTGGGCCAGTGTGCGATGCCGTTTTTCTGTCCTTGATCCGCCATGAAGCCTCTCGCGCCGAACAAAAAATTGACGGGACGGACTCTTTTGTACCGACCATATGGCGGAGTTTGCCGCCCTCATGGAACTACGTAATTCATAAGTGCTTGAAATTCTGATAAGTGACAAATTGGTGCGGCTCTTGCTTGAGATTGCCAACAGCTGTGAACATAACCATCCTGGAGGGATCAATGGAATGTCCGAAATGCAAAGGCATGATGATGTTGGAGCGGTTCTCTGATTTCTTCCTCATTTTCTACGCCTGGAAATGTATTAATTGCGGAGCAATCATTGATCGTACAATCTCAAACAATCGGAGAAAAAGTCTGGCTGCCCGAGATTCACAGACCGTCGCCAGCCGGTAATGCCATACTGCCTCGGGTTCGATGCTGCCTTGCATGCATCGGCATGGGAGTCCCGATTGGTATCCTGGTATACGCTCATCAGGATACTGAAAGAACGAGGTATTATAGTCCTCTCAGTAGGAAGCGGTCAAAACTGGAACAGAAGGCTCTTTCCTCAGCTTCATAATCTATCCCCTCAGCAGATAAGACCCTGCTGAACTCGTGAAACCCAGCCCGGTCAACATTCCTTGACCCTTGCAAAATCGCTGTGTTACTGTTTGCCACACGAGAGATATGTTGTGCGGCATGCGTGTGATTGCAGGAACCCACCGAGGCCGACGTCTAGAGAGTCCGCCAGGACGTGTTCTCCGTCCAACTTCTGATCGAGTCCGGGAAGCTCTGTTTTCTATTCTCGGAAATCGCCTTCCCCACAGTAGGTTTTTGGACTTGTACGCTGGTACAGGCGCCATTGGAATCGAAGCCGTAAGCCGTGGAGCCACACGCGTGACCTGTGTCGAATCGACTGAAACAGCGCGGAAATTCTTACGTCAGAATATCTCCTACTGCGAGATGAGTAAGCAGGTGACGGTATGCGCACAGCCAGTTGATCGGTTTTTGAGCCAACCGGAGTATTGGGACGGTCCCTATGACCTCATCTTTGCTGATCCGCCTTATGCGGCTGTTCCAGAGTTCGTGGCGTTGATTGACGGAGTGAATACGGAATGGTTGTTCTCAGCTGATTCGTGGCTGGTGGTTGAACACGCAACAAAAACGACGTTGCCAGATTCCATCGCGCGCGCGATCTTTCGACGCCGCTACCGCTATGGTGACACGATGCTCTCGGTCTTTTCGTCTGTTGCCTCCACACCATCATGAAAATTGGTATTTATCCAGGGACGTTTGATCCCATCACCCATGGACACACCGATATCATCACCCGCAGCCTACGTGTATTCGATAAAGTCGTCGTGGCAGTTGCCCCCAATCCTTCGAAACATCCGCTCTTCAATTTAGCGGAGCGGCTTGATATGGTCATGTTGGTAGTGAAGGATATTGGGCACGTCGAAGTGACATCATTTGATGGATTGTTGGTCAACTATGTGGCCCGATCCGGTGCGCACGCCATTATCAGAGGTCTGCGCGCGATTTCGGATTTTGAACATGAATTTCAAATGGCGTTAGTCAACCGCAAGCTCGCCAAAACTGTGGAAACCGTGTTTCTTATGTCCAGCGAAGAATTTTCGTATCTTTCATCAACGATCATTAAGGATGTCGCACATCATGGAGGAAATTTGAGTGAGTTTCTCCATCCAGAAGTCGCGCGACGTTTACAGAATCGTATCCGGAGCCTCAAACCATGAAACTTGCCGCTCGTGTCAACCGTATTGCTCCCTCCCCGACTCTGGCCATGGCCGCGAAGGCTAAAGCGATGGCTGCTCAGGGATTAGACGTCATTGACTTTTCAGCGGGAGAACCGGACTTTGACACACCGGAGCCGGTGAAAGCCGCAGCTGAAGCGGCGATCAGAGCGGGTTTTACGAAGTACACGCCCTCATCAGGAATCGATGAACTGCGCGGTGCCATTGTTGATAAACTTCGCACCGAACTTCGAATTCAGTACGACAAAACTCAAGTCCTTGTGTCCTGTGGAGCCAAGCACTCCCTGTACAATTTGGCGGAAGCTTTGCTTGAAGCTGGCGACGAGATTATCATTCCAACCCCCTACTGGGTCTCCTATTCAGATCAGGCCCTCCTTAACGATGCCACTCCAGTCCTCCTTCCGACCAAGGAAGCCGACGGCTATGCCATGCACGCAGCCGAATTGGAATCGCGCATCACCCCACGAACCAAGGCCATCATTGTCAATAGTCCTTGCAATCCGACCGGGGCTACCTATGATCGGAAGACGCTCGAAATGATCGCGGCCATGGCGATTCGGCATGATCTTCTCATCATCTCCGATGAGATCTATGAAAAGGTTTTGTATGATGGAGCGACGCACCTCAGCATTGCTTGCTTGAGTCCCGAGGTCGCGGCGCGAACTGTGATCATCAATGGAGTATCCAAAGCGTACGCGATGACCGGCTGGCGAATCGGGTATGCGGCCGGCCCTAAAAACTTGATTGCCGCAATGGGGAACATTCAGAGCCAGAGCACCTCAAATCCCTGTTCCATTTCGCAAAAGGCTGCGGTTGCCGCCTTGCGGCTCGGCGAACCATTTACCGCAAAAATGGTGGAAGAGTTTTCCAGGCGTCGCCGGGTCATCGTGGACGGCTTGAATGCAATTCCCGGCGTGGTGTGCCCCATGCCAAGCGGGGCGTTCTATGCCTTCCCCAATATTAAAGGCTTATTGGGAAAAAAGAGTCCGACCGGTATACTAAAGACACCGAATGATGTTGCACAATATCTCCTGCATGACGTTCATGTCGCGGTTGTGCCCGGTGAACCATTTGGAAGTGGGGAACATCTCCGGCTGTCCTATGCGACCAGCATGGAGAATATTCAAAAGGGGCTTGACCGACTGACTCACGCGTTTGTGAAACTCACGGAATGAGCCGTATCATCACCCCCTTCACAAGCGAAGGGCAACAGTAAGGGAGGAACCAGGTGCCGATCTACGAGTATCAGTGTGACGGATGTTCGTACAGATTCGAAGTCAAGCAAAGTATCAAGGACGATCCGCTTTCCACGTGTGAGCGCTGTGGACACTCGGTCAGGCGACTGATTTCATCGCCGGGCATTCTGTTTAAAGGTAGTGGGTGGTATGTCACTGACTACTCGGATAAACTCAAGCCTCCTTCAGGGGCCGGTGGTGACAGCGGCGGGGGAACAAGTACGGGGGACAAAAAAGCATCTGCCGACTCTGCACCATCGAGCCCGACAGCATCGACTCCAGCAACTGCACCAGCCTCCCCTTCAACCAGTTCATCATCCACATCAACCACAGCGACGACCTCTACCACCAAATAATGTGTGGACTCAGTTTATCGAACCACTAGCGATCTCGGCTGCAGGTGTCCAGGCAGAGGAGATTTGGTCGAATGTTGGAGGGGACGTTTGGCCGGTTTTTTCTTGCTGGGAGAGTGGCCCCCCATTGTTTTGAGCGACTTCTGCTGCCTAGCCTGTACCTGATTTTGTAGGCTGGCGATGATGGCGCTCTTC
>CAZOHW010000163.1:0-9050 GCA_964579525.1 uncultured Nitrospira sp.
TACCATGCTCCATAAGAATTGCAAGTGGAAGATTACTCAGACAGACTCCTAGGGCATCAAATTTTTCACATCTACGGGTGGCAGTTCGTTTTCTGCTTCGCCCCTGTCTTTGTCACGAATCCTCACCCCGGCGACTCGATAAAAGTTGTAGTTGGGATATTTACCGGTCCCGCTGATCAATAAGTCTTCCTTCTCGTAGACCATGTTGGGACGCGCATATTCGCTCTGCTCAAAATCCGGCACGAGCTGGATCGCATACGTAGGGCACGCGTCTTCGCAGTACCCGCAATAGATGCACCGCGAAAAATTGATACGGAAGAATTTCGGATAGCGGCGGTCATGGGCCGTCTGATCTTCAGTCGCCTGTAGTGCGATGCAATCGACGGGACAGGCGACGGCGCAGAGGTAGCATGCGACACAACGTTCTTCGCCGTCAGGATCACGAGTCAGTACGATTCGCCCCCGCCAGCGCGGCGGGAGATAAGGCCGTTCTTCCGGGTACCGAACAGTGACGGGCTTGGTGAACGTCCGTCTGAAGACGATCCAAAGACCCATCAAGAGATCGAGTGTATAGCGAAGGAGTGCCATGTTTGTTTTTCTGGTTCGTCTGGTTTATTTGGTTCTGATCTCAACGAAACAAACCAAAGAAACGAAATAAACCTCCTAACCTTGTTTCCACAGCACCACGCCTCCTGTGACCAGAAGATTGATTAAGGCAAGGGGCATCACGACCTTCCAGCCGAACGACAGGAATTGATCGAAGCGCAATCGAGGCAACGTGGCGCGGATCAAAAAGATGAGAACGATAAAGACACCGGTCTTGAGTAGAAACCAGACGGCAGGCGGCAAAATAGGCCCATGCCAGCCGCCAAAAAACAGGATCACGATCATGGCCGAAATGAGAATGACGCTCAGATATTCTCCGACAAAAAACATGCCGAACTTCATCCCACTGTATTCCGCGTGATATCCCGCGACCAGCTCAGCTTCGGCCTCCGGCATGTCGAAGGGCATACGATGCGCTTCAGCCAGACCAGCGATCAAAAATCCGACGAAGCCGAGGAACTGCGGCACGACGAACCATAGGTGCCGCTGCGCTTCTACGATATCGGTGAGATTAAACGAGCCGGCCAGCAACACCGACCCCATGAGTGACAGTCCCATGAATACTTCATAGCTCAATAACTGCGCGGTAGCTCGAAGGCTGCCGAGAAATGCAAACTTGCTGTTCGATGCCCATCCTCCGACGATCACGCTATAGGCGGCCAGGCTCGACAGCGCCAGAACAAAGAGAATCCCCATGTCCATATCAGCGATGACGAATCCAGGTGCGATCGGGACGACTGCGAACGATATCAATGCCGTGATGACGACGATCGCCGGCGTCAAGACAAAGACTGCCTTCTCGGCGAACGGTGGAATCCAATCTTCCTTCGTGAAGATTTTGATCATATCGGCGAGCGATTGCAGGATACCGCCGGGCCCGACACGGTTGGGACCGTACCGCTCTTGCCAGATCCCGAGCAACCGACGTTCGACCCAGATCAACAGAGCGGCGAGTGTCAGAACACCGCCGAGCATCGTGACGATGATAAGAACGGTGCGGTCCCAGTCGGTCATGCGACCCTCCGTTCAGTCCTCATGGCTTCACTGAGATCGACCCAGACCGGCAATCTCAGCTCACCCAGCTGAGGTACCGAGGAGAGGCCGGCCGTGCCGGGTGGTGTTGAAGGGTCAAGGTGCACGGCCAAGTGATAGCTGGTTTCTTGCAGCGTCAATTGAATGGTGACACCGTCCTCCAGATGGAGGCCTACTCCATCCGAGGGATGCAGTGAGATGAACGGTTCCGACATCCGCTCAACAATAGCCGGAGATCGATTGCTGAGTTCGTCAGATCCAAACACAACAGGTAGCGGCAAGAGCAGCCACTGCCGGGATACGGGCTGAAAACACCGTGGAATGTCGGTGAACCAAAAGGGCGCCTGTGTTGCAACAGGTTCGATCAACCGCAAGCCAGGCATGCTGTCGCGCAGCGGGCCGCCGATTTCGTCCTGATATTTATTCAAGGCTTGAATGGAATTCCAACCAGGTGTCCAGAACTGTGGAGTCAATGGTGAAGGGACCGGTCCTCGATACCCTTCCATCGAAAAGGCGAGCGGCGTATCCGGATCAGGGGGCGGCGGCGGTTCGTGAACAGTAAGATGGGACACCATAGCGGTGCGTCCGCTATACCGCTCTGGCTGCCGGGGAATCTTTTGCCCTGCCATGCGAAAACCGGCCGGAGGAACAACCTCTCTGATCGGCGCAAACTCCGGAATCGTTGCGGCCGTATCAGATATGGCGTCGTCTAAGGTTTGCCAGGCGGCGACTCCGGTAAAACTGATTGCGTCCGGCGACTTGGCTCTGGCGAGATCCTTAAGCCACCGCCAACTTTCGGTTACGTCTCCGTCCGGCACAAATACCTGAAAGAACCGCTGAGCCCGCCCTTCCTGATTGACCAAGGTTCCGTCCGATTCCGACAATGTGGCAGCCGGGAGCAGGATGCTGGCATGTTCTGCCGTGCGATGATCAAGTGAATCGATAACGACCACGGTTCGCGCGGCATCGAAGAACGCATCGGCTTTTGCCGGCTCAATGCGTCGATACAGATCGTTCTCCAACACGATGGCACTATCCATCTTTCTCTGCTGGATCGACTCGAATGCCTCGTCTAAACTTCCACCGCCCAGGAGAGCGAGTCCCAGGCTGTTGCATTCCGGCAGGACGAAACTGAGACGAGGATGTGTACCGACATGATGTAAGGCCCAGGCGACATTCGCGGCTGCTTCGATCGTCGCTTGAGAGCCGCTCCCTGTGCCTGCAATGATCAGCGGTCGCTTGGCTTGCATCAGGGCATCGGCGATGCGCTGAGCAAGGTGACGCACGTCGTCGGAGAGGTCTGGAACGGACGGCGCATCATCTGCGACAGCTCTAGCGACGGCGAATCCCAACCGTGCGATATCGTCCGGCGCCGCGAAGTAGGCTTCCGTCGCATAGTTATGAAGCCAGGTATGCCGATAACCGGCCAAGAATATCGGTCCTCGTCGGTCTTGCACCACATTGCGCACCGCCGCGTCATCCCACCGGAAGATCTTCAACCCATCGACTCGATCCATCGGTTGTTGCCTGACCGATTGCAGGAGAGCGAGCGCTAGACGGGGAGCACTGCTCAAAATGTCTTCTCCAAGCACGAGGACGGCGTCCGATTCTTCCGCATCGCGAATGGAAGCAGATGGTACCGGCCCGGTACGAAGGATGGTGAGAACCGTAGACATGAGCCGTCGTTCGTCCCCGCTGATCCCGAGATAAAATCGATCAGGCCCGACGAACGAGCGAAGGGCCACATTGGCTTCCAACGAAGCACGAGGCGATCCAATGCCAACGACACCGCAGGCCTGTCGCAGAAGATCGGCTGCAATAGAGAGAATTTTTGGCACACCCTCCGATGTAGTCGGGTTTGTGCGCTCGAGCTCCGTTTTGAGGCAAGCCCGCTTGATCCGACGGTCACTGTTGACGTACTCGTATCCAAACCGACCACGGTCACAGAGAAAGTAGCCGTTGACCTGGTTGTTGTAGCGGTTCACGACCCGGCGCAAGAGGCCATAGCGTTCACCCGGCGTCGTGTTGCATCCGAGACTGCAGTGGGGACAAATTGATGGGGCCGATTGCAGATCCCACTTCCGCGTATAGTGACGGAACAAGGTGTTATCGGTGAATACGCCGGTGGGACAGACCTCAACAAGATTGCCGCTGAATTCGTTCTCCAACGTTCCATCCCGTTCCCTACCGAAATAGATGGCATCGTGTGAGCCAAAGACATTGAGATCACGACCGCCGGCATAGTCCCGGTAGAACCGCACGCAGCGGTAGCACTGAATACAACGGTTCATGTCGTGTTTGATAAAGGGGCCGAGATACTGGTTGCGATAGGTCCGCTTAGGAAACCGGTAACGTCGGTAGGCATGCCCGGTCATCACCGTCATGTCTTGGAGATGACATTCACCGCCCTCATCACAAACCGGGCAATCGTGTGGATGGTTCACCATCAGCCATTCGATGACCGAAGCCCGAAAGGCTTTGGCCTCGGGATCATCGATTGAAATCCATGTGCCATCGGCAGCTGGCGTCATGCAGGCCATCACCAAGCGACCGCGCTGATCGCTCTCGTCTTTAAATTGCTTGACGGCACACTGACGGCAAGCTCCGACCGATCCCATGGCCGGGTGCCAGCAAAAGTAGGGAAGGTTCAGTCCGAGTCCAAGACAGGCGGCAAGCAAATTCTGCCGCTCATTGACGGTGTAGCACCGATTATCTATAACGATCGAAGCCATCGCACTACACCAACACCCTTTGTCGCTTCGCCTTCACATTCCACGGACATTGTCCTAAGCGAATATGCCGGACAAAGTCGTCGTGAAAGTATTTCAACGCAGATTGCAGTGGTTCCATCGCACCGGGCGCCAGCGCGCAGAAGGTATGGCCTGGTCCGAGGAACTTGACATGCATCTCCAATAGCGTGAGATCGTCCCTGGTCGCTCGTCCTTCCTCGAACGATTCCAGGATTCGCGCGACCCACGGCAGTCCCTCTCGACAAGGGGTACACCAACCACAGGACTCCCGTGCGAAGAACTTTTCCAGATTCAACACGAATCCTACGGGACAGGTACGGTCATCGAGCAGGATCATGGTGCCGGTCCCAAGCCGACCCACCTGTGGCGGAATCGAAGAAAAGTCCATGGGAAGATCGAGATGTTCCTCTATCAGAAACGACGTAGACGCTCCGCCTGGCAGCAGCCCCCGAAAGCCGAAGCCGTCGTACATGCCGCCGGCATGTTGCTCCAACAACTCGCGTGCCGTTGTTCCAAGCGGCAGCTCCCAGCATCCCGGCCGAGCAACGTGTCCGCTCATGCCATAGAGCTTCGTGCCTCCATCTTTGGTCCGGCTTAGGTTGCGAAACCAGGCCGGACCGTGATTGACGATGTGGGGGAGGTTGTACAGGGTCTCGACGTTCTGCACGACCGTGGGCTTCCCCCACAGGCCGACCGTCTGCGGGTAAGGAGGCTTTGCTCTTGGAATCGCGCGTTTCCCCTCCAGTGCATTGAGAAGAGCTGTTTCTTCGCCACAAATGTAGCGGCCCGCGCTGGCATGTAGGTGAAGATCAAAGCGAAAGCTCGTTCCGAGAAGTGTCTTTCCCAGATATCCTTCCCGATATGCTTCGGAAAGGGCCTTAGTTAACCGCTCGGCTGACAAGTGATATTCGCCACGTAGAAAGATGAAGCCGATTTCCGCTTGTATCGCATACCCAGCCAGAATCATTCCTTCAATCATTCCATGGGGATCGCCTTCCAGGAGTACACGATCCTTGAAGGTTCCCGGCTCCATCTCATCTGCGTTAGCGACAATGTACTTCGGTCGCGCTGCATCAGGCCCCATTGGAACGAAGCTCCACTTCGTCCCCGTGGGGAACCCCCCGCCGCCTCTTCCCCGCAGCGTCGCTTCGCTGACCATCCGTTGTAGGTCTTGCGGAGAGAGACCGTCGGCCAGCTTCTCCAGGGTGCGATAGCCGCCGGTCTTGCTGTACTCTTGCAATGGCCTATACTGGTTATCCGGAGTGATGTGCTTCGTGAGAGGACGTTCCATCTTCAATAATTTTAAGTTGTGAGTGGTTAGTCGTGAGTTGTCCAGAACTAAACACTGAAAATTAAAAACTCACAATTCATAGTCGGCGTCATTTGTATTTCTCCACGATGCTTTCCACATTGTCCGATGTGACATTGCCGTACACATCCGCATCCAGCATAATCGCCGGTGCCCGTTCACAGTGTCCAAGACAGGCAATCGGCAGGATCGTGAGTCGGCCATCACCTGTCGTCTGTCCAAGATTGACTTCGTAACGGCGCTCGAGTTGCTCCTGAACTCGCTCGCATCCCATTACCCAGCAACTGATGCTGTCGCACATGAAGAGCACGTGACGCCCTATCGGCTCGCGAAAGATGAGATTGTAAAATGTCGCCACACCGTCGATGTCGTCACGTGTCATATTGAGAAACTCCGCAATGTCTGCAAGAGATTCGTCCGAAATCCAGCCACGTCGTCGCTGCAGCAACAACAGCGCATCAATGGCACCAGCTCGTTTGTCTGGATAATGTTGCAAGGCCTCTTCCATCTCGCGGGTCTCGTCGTTCGTTAACATGGTTGCTCTTGTTTGTTTGGTTTGTCTGGTTGGACAGGACAACAAAATAAACCAGATCAACCAAATGAACTGAACAAACGTTGTCTACCTGTCTACATCCGACAACACGAAATCTATGCTCCCCAATATCGCAAGCAGGTCCGGTAACAGTTCACCGCGTGACATGAACGGCACCATCTGAATGTGCGCAAAAGATGGAGTACGAATTCTTGTTCGGTACGAGACCTGGGCCCCATCGCTGGTCAGGTAATAACTGGTTTGTCCCTTCGACGATTCCGTTGGGACTTCCGCCTCGCCCGGGGGAAGCACCGGTCCCCAACTCACACCGAGAAAATGATGAATGAGCGTTTCAATGTCATGCATCGTGCGCTCTTTGAGCGGGGGAGTGGTGAGCGGATCGAGCGATTTGTACGGACCAGAAGGCATGTGATCGAGGCATTGACGAATGATGCGTAGCGACTGCCTCATCTCCAGCACATGCACCACCGCACGGTCGTAACAGTCTCCGTGTGAAGCCACGGGGACTTCAAAATCAAACTGGTCGTATCCAGAATAGGGGCGGGTTTTGCGCAGATCCCAGGGAAGGCCACAGGCGCGTAGCATCGGTCCCGTAGCCCCCCATGCAATGGCGTCTTCAAGCGTAATGGCACCGATCCCGATGGTGCGCTCTTTGAAAAGCGGATTATCCATCACGAGACGCTCATATTCATCCAGACGGCTGGGTAAGTAGTCCACGAACTGGCGGATCAGTGTGTCCCAACCTACTGGAAGGTCTTGAGCCACGCCACCGATACGGAACCAGTTCGGATGCATGCGGCCCCCGCAGATCGCTTCCGTGATGGCATGGATTCGCTCTCGGTCGTTGAACATATAGAAGACCGGAGAGAGTGCGCCGACGTCCTGCGCAAAGGTGCCGTACCAGACGAGATGGCTGGCGAGACGGTAGAGCTCGCACATCATGACCCGGATGGTCTGAGCCCGTTTCGGCACCTCGATACCGGCCAGACACTCAACGGAGAGACAGTAGGGCATCTCGTTGAGCAAACCTTGGAGGTAGTCCACACGGTCGGTATAGGGAATGAAGGTGTGCCACGTTTGGCGCTCGGCGGTTTTTTCCGCGGCCCGATGGTGAAATCCGATATCAGGCACGATGTCGATGATTTCTTCGCCCGCGAGTTGGGTGATGAGCCGCAAGACGCCATGAGTGCCGGTATGGGCGGGACCGAGATTGATGAACATATAGTCAAAGTCCGGATCGTCATGAGTACGGACCAAGCCCCACTCCTCGGGCTTAAACTGCAGCACCTCCTGCGTCATCGCAAATTTCTCGGGCGGTAGTTGGAACTGGCCCATCTCTGTTCCGCGGGCTGGATGTTCTTTCCGAAGGGGATGGCCGTTCCACCAGGACGGCATGAGGAGACGCCGGAGAAACGGATGGCCATCGAACCTGATGCCGAACATGTCGTACGTTTCGCGCTCGTACCAATCGGCATTCGGCCACAGATCGATAATGGAGGGGAGGCAGAGCAAGTCATCGTGAAGAGGCACTTTGATACGGATGGATTGATTGCGATCGAACGAAAAGAGGCGATAAAACACGGTAACATGGCTGCCGGACAATCCATCACGGTTCCGGCGCAGTCGTTCGTCCGTTGCACTCAGATCGAACAGCATGGGAAAGGGACGAGGAATCTCAGATTTCAAATACTGGAGAGTTTCATGCAGCTGGTTTCGGTCGACCCAGATTGTCGGAATCTCATCCTTTGTCGGCTGAAAGCCGAGGAGTCTCTCAGAGCCGAAACGACTCTCGAGTTCTTTCACCACGCTCCAACTATGCGCTGAAGCATTTTCCATGGTCGATGATCGTCGGATCATGGTTTGGAACTCGATGAACGCGGCGGTTGCCCTGCGAAATGAGGCGAAAGCAGATCGGTCCTGAGTAAGACATCAGGAGAAGGATATTCGCGCTGACGCGTCCGTTCTTCTCGCTTCGCATCCCGCCTCGAGGGCATGATCGGTTGTTGCACCACCTGGGGGCCGAACCACCAACTTAAAGGGCGGCGTTGTTGGCCCACCTTGTCCCGCAACAGCAGCAAACATTCCATGAAGGCAGGCGGTGGCGGCGGGCAACCGGGCATGTAGACATCTACGGGGAGAAACTTATCTACGCCCTGCACGACGGAGTAGGCATCGTACATCCCGCCGGAATTCGAGCATGAGCCCATCGAGATCACCCAACGCGGCTCCATCATTTGTTCATACAGTTGCTTGATGATGGGAGCCATCTTAATGAATACCGTCCCGGAGACCACTAAGACATCGGCTTGTCGTGGCGAACCACGCGCTACTTCGGCGCCGAACCGGGCTACGTCATAGACGCTGGTGAAGCTGGTTGCCATTTCGACGTAGCAACAGGACAACCCAAAATTCAGCGGCCATAACGAATTCTTCCGACCCCACGCCAATAGGTCTTGCAGCTTCGCGAGAAACACCGATTGGCTGACGACGGTGGTCAAGGATCCGTCGCCCCCATCTCTGATAGGCACGCCATCAAGTCGTCCGTTATGCCACTCTCGCATTACGCCGCTCATTGGCTTGTCGTCGACGAAGGCGGTGAACAGTCGGTCGTTGAAATCGCATGCTCCAGTCCAATGCGCCAATGAGCCAGAGATAAGCCAGCGCCGCCAAGAGAATGGCGGCAAAGATCGCCGCCTCGCTGAACCCCAACCAACCGGTCTCCGGCACTGCCACTGCCCAGGCATAGAGGAAGACAGCCTCGACATCGAAAATCACGAAAAACATCGCGACTAAGTAATAC
>CAZOHW010000164.1:0-9024 GCA_964579525.1 uncultured Nitrospira sp.
GATCTACCCCGGGATGCAGGCTTCTCTCCTGTGAGCCTCGCCTCGTTTTGACTCGCTTCCAAGCGGACAAATCATCGCGCATTCGCTCGCAAATTTGTAATGTCGCGTAAGGGCGGTGCGCCGAACAAGCGGCTGTACTCACGGTTAAATTGTGAGGGGCTTTCATAGCCTACCTGAAATGCCGCGCTAGATGCATCGAGCCGTTCGGTGAGCATCAATCGCCGTGCCTCGTTCAAGCGCAGCCACTTTTGATACTTCAGCGGGCTCATACCCGTGAGCGATCGGAAATGATGGTGGAATGTGGAAGGACTCATATGAACTTTGGCGGCGAGATCCTCGACGCGTAACGACTGTGTGAAGTGATCCTTCAGCCAATCAATCGCCCGCCCGATCTGGTGACTCTGACTTCCCGCCGACGCCATTTCGCGCAGACGCGAACCTTGATCGCCTACCAGTAATCGGTAAAGAATTTCCTTTTGAATTATCGGCGCAAGAATCGGAATATCCGTCGGTTCAGCGAGCAGGTCAACCAACCGTTGACACGCCGCGACTAGTGGAAACGTCACTTTGCCAATCGCCATTCCGCGGCTTGATTGGTATCCACGGGGCAGCGGCAGATTGTTATCCACCATCAGCTGTGAAATCTCACGCCGATCAAGTTTTAGGATGAGACCCAGATAAGGCTTCTTTTCACTCGCTTCAATAATCCGAACAATGCTGGGGAGGTCGAGCGCCGTGATCAAGAAATGATGCACGTCTAACACATATGTGTAACCTCCGAGCACTATATTTTTGGTCCCCTGTGCGATCAAGCACAGGCTGGGCTCATACATGTAGCTGATTGGTTGTGTGGGAGCATCCCGTCGAGAAAGTAACAATCTCGGGATAGCGGTCTCTTGCAGACCCTCCTTCTCGGTCCATCGGGCAATACTCTTCTCCAGCGCTTCCAGCGCCGCCACCCTGCTCGTATTCCTAGACGATTCCTCTATAGCCTGTTTTCGCATCATTTTCATGTGGAAAAGGCTACCAGACGAGACCTAGCTGTACAAGCCATCATCGAGAGCCTCGGAGGATTAGGCAAAGAATGAGCAGGATTGATCTACCTCCTTTCTTCTTCATGAGTAGAAGATGATCCGATCGATCCGTTTTTGTCCGATAACCCGTCCAGGGACAACGGATGGAGCGGCTACCTTACAGGCAAGAACTCGACACAGGGAGGTGACCAATGAAGGCGATTGTGGTGACGGATCAGGCTGCGGGAACGGCCGGGATGACGCTGGTGGAGCGGCCTGAGCCGCAGGCGACGATAAACGACGTCGTCGTTCAGGTTTATGCGTCGGGATTCACGGGGGATGAACTGACGTGGCCTCCAACCTGGACCGATCGCTTAAACCGCGACCGGACACCGTCGATTCCCGGCCACGAGCTGGCCGGGGTGGTCACCGCTCTCGGCTACGGCACGACGGGGCTGTCGGTGGGACAGCGGGTGTTCGGCCTCACGGACTGGTATCGCGACGGCACGCTGGCAGAGTATGTAGCCGCCGAGGCACGCAACCTCGCGCCGCTGCCGGGCGACGTTGACTTCACGGTGGGCGCGGCCCTCGTGATGCCGGGCCTGACCGCGTGGCAAGGGCTGTTCGAGCATGGACGCCTTCGTGCGGGGCAGAGCGTCCTCGTGCACGGTGCGGCTGGCGTAGTCGGTTCGATGACGACCCAGCTCGCACGTGCGGCCGGCGCGTACGTCATCGGCACCGGACGCGCTGCCGGTCGTCAGACGGCTCTCGACTTCGGTGCACAGGAGTTCGTCGACCTCGATAACGACACCCTAGAAGATGTCGGCAGGGTCGATCTGGTTTTCGATGTGCTCGGCGGCGACATCGCGAAACGGTCTGCAGGCGTGATTCGCGCCGGAGGAACGCTGGTGACCATTGCCGGCCCGACCGAGGCGCGGCCCTCTGGCGGCCTGACTATCGACTTCGTCGTCGTACCCGATCGCGCCCAATTGAGTGAGCTCGTCCAGCAGGTCCGGGTTGGTCGGCTACGGACAAACATCGGCAACGTCGCGAGCCTCAACGACGCCGTCGCCGCCTTCAACCCGACCGAGCGACGCTCGGGCAAGACGATCATTCGCGTTCGTCCGTGAGGACTCGGGGATTGCCTAACGCCAACGAAGGTGAAATTCACGCGGTGAAAATCTTTACAACATTGCGCACCGGGATGATGATGCATTCATCGATAATTAGCCCAGCGAGGCACTGCTTACGTGCCCTTCTTCCCGTTGGGCGGATTCAATCCTTTTCAATCGGCGACACTCAATGGTGTTGCCGATTCGTTAGGCGCAACGCCAACGCAAATTGCGCTCGCTTGGTTGCTCCTACGTTTACCCAATATTCTGCTGACTTCCCGGAACCTCGTCGGTGCAACACCTGCGGGCGAATCATCGAGCCGCAACATTGACGTTGCCATCGGACACGCTCGCCAAACTCGAGGCCCTTGGCACGAAGTCAGAACGAAAGCCTAAGGAGGAACTTTAACATGCGAGTTTTTGTTACAGGAGCGACGGGATTCATCGGTTCCGCAATTGTACGGGAATTAATCGACGCAGGACACCAAGTCCTCGGTCTCGCTCGCTCGGACGCGAGTGCCAAGTCGCTCGCCGCGGCAGGCGCCGATGTGCATCGTGGTTCGGTCGACGATCTCGAGAGTCTGCGCAGCGGAGCGACTGCCGCGGACGGTGTGATTCATACGGCATACATCCACGACTTCTCGAAATATAAAGAGAACTGCGAGATAGATCGCCGCGCAATCGAGGCTCTTGGCTCGGCTTTGGTCGGCTCTGATCGTTCGTTGATTTTCACATCCGTCACTGCGCTAGTTGGGCAGGGCCGAGTGGCCACTGAAGACATGCCCGTTTCCAATGCTTCGTCGCTTCCGCGCGCATCTTCCGAAGAGGCAGCAGGTTCGGCGGCAATGCGCGAGGTGCGCGTGTCGGTTATTCGTCTTCCTCCCTCGGTCCATGGCGATGGTGATCACGGTTTGGTCCCGCTTCTCATCAACTTAGCGCGAGAAAAGAGTGTCTCGGCCTACATCGACGACGGGCTCAACCGCTGGCCTGCTGTGCACCGGCTCGATGCTGCACGTCTGTTCAGACTTGCTTTGGAAAAGAATGCGGCCAGAGCTTGCTACCATGGCGTCGCTGACGAAGGTGTGCCGTTCCGAGACGTGGCTGAAGTTATCGGCCGCCGTCTGAACGTTCCCGTCGTTAGCAAGTTGCTCGCCGAAGCCAATAATTACTTTGGTTGGTTTGCGCCTTTTGCGGCTCTCGACAATCCTACATCGAGTGAGCGAACGCGTACACTGCTGGGCTGGAAGCCAAAGGAACCGGGGCTAATTTCCGACCTTGAACACGGACGCTATTTCGACGCGTGAAAAGAATGCAAGATTGAATTCCTTAGGCGACGTAGTCCTCGCGGTGCCCTAACGCCCACGAAGGTGCAATATTCAGGAAGCAAGCTGAAAATTGTAGCTGATCGTTTTGGCTTGTGGGAGCCATTATGGAGCAAAGAACGTTTCCTGGGGAAATTTCGCTCAGTTCGTGGAGTACACGGGCGCGGTCTGTACGACTGATCGAGTCCGATCGTGCCCAACTGAGTGAGATCGTCCAACGGGTGCGGGACGGACGACTGCGGACGAACATCGGCACCATCTCGACCCTCGATGATGCCATGGCCGTCTTCAACCCGACGAAGCGGGTCAAGGGCAAGACGATCAGTCACGTTCGTCCGTTAGCAACACACGCGTATCGATTCTTGTACTTCAACCTATCCCTTCACCGAAAGGAATCACCGTGACCAACGCCGTCATCGAATGTATCCTGAGCCGAAGCGCGACGAAGTATTTCGACCCTACCGCCCGCTTGAGCGACGACGAAATCCGCGAGTTGGTGCGAATCGGCACCACCGCGCCGACATCCTTTCACTTGCAGAACTGGCGCTTCATCGCCGTTCGCACGCCGAGAGCCAAAGCTCGGCTGCTTCCGATCGCTTGGAATCAGCCTGCGATCACTGAAGCAGCCGTTACCTTCGTCGTCTGCGGCCAGTTGGCCGATTCCAGCGTAATACCAGAGCGCCTGGCGCCACTGGTGGAGGCGGGCATCGTGCCGGCAAAGATGGTGCCGGAATGGGAAATCCCCGCACGCGATCTGTATATGGCGTACCCGCAGCGCCAGCGCGACGAGGCAATACGCACCGCCACCTTCGGCGCAGCGGCGATGATCTATGCGGCCCGCTCGCTGGGCCTGGGTTCGACGCCGATGATCGGTTTCGATGCCGAAGCGGTGCATCGCGAGTTTGGACTGGCCGGGCACGAAGTGCCGGTCATGCTGTTGTCCGTGGGGCCGGAGCGTCCGGGAAACTGGGCGCAGAAGCCGCGCCGTCCGGTCGCCGAGGTGCTGGAATTCGCATAGTTGAGGAGTCCGGTCTTAGCACGGCGGCACTGGGCGCAGCCCGCCCAGTGATCGCGCCGAACGACTAAGCAGCTGTCAAGTGAGAGGCAACAACATCAAAACCAAACAATCTTATGAATACGAAAGGACAGAAAATGGAGATACCGACGATCGTCGTGAAGCCGGGTGAGGGCCGTTCGGTCTGGCTCGGCGGCATTGGGGTGGTGTTCAAGCTCTCCGGAGCCGACACAGGAGGGGCCTTCGCGGTCGTGGAACACCCGATCGAACCGGGGCGGCTCGTGCTGTCTCATGTGCATCTGCACGAGGACGAGTATTCCTACGTCCTGGAAGGGACGATCGGCGCGAGGGTCGGTGACCACGAGGTCGTCGCGGGGCCTGGCAGTTACCTGTTCAAACCCCGCGGGCTGATGCACACGTTCTGGAACGCCGGCCCCGGCCCGGCACGGATTCTGGAGGTGATCTCCCCGGCAGGGTTCGAGAATTACTTCGCCGAACTCGCCGGGGCCGGAGACCCGGGCCAGAGGCCGGAGTTGGCGGCGAAGTACGGACTGACCTACTCATCGGACTGGGTCGACGGACTGATCGACAAGTACAACCTGAAACTGCTCGCTGGGTCGACGGGCTGATCGACAGGTACAACCTGAAGCTGCTCGGTCAATGACCGGGACAGGCTCTCGACATCAAGTAGCGGTCATACTGAAGTCGAGCAAGAAACGCCGATGCTAAAAGAAGGAAGCCGTGCATATTTAACCATGTCTCTTATTCGCCGGACGGCGCTGTGCACCACCGTTGATGCCGAGCGCTACGGCCTCACAATTGGAGGTCCACATGAATAGGGTAAAGCGATTGGCACTACTATCACTTATCGGTTTCGTTGTTTCCGTTAATTCTACTATGGCAGCATCAACCAATAAGATTGGGATTTTAGTCTTCGATGGGTTTTTGACGAGTGATGTTACCGCGCCTATTGAAGTATTTGGTGCTGCGACAAAACAAGCGTGGTTTTCGTCTTATGACGTAATCGTTGTTTCAGCGACAAAAACTAAAACCGTCCGATCCGAAGAAGGGCTACAACTTATCGCTGATAAAACCATATACGATGACCTCAAGCTTGATGTGCTGTTAGTTCCCAGCGCATATGCAATGGACGGTTTGTTGAAGAACAAGGACCTCATCCAATTTATCAAAAAGCAAAATCAATCGGTATCTTGGATGGCAAGCAACTGCTCAGGTGCCTTTTTACTCGGTGAAGCAGGTGTTCTTGACGGGAAAAATGCAACCACCTGGGCAGGAGGAGAAAAGGATCTCTTCAAAGCCTATCCACAAATAAAGGTTCAGTATGATCGAAATGTGGTTATTGATCACAAGGTCATCACCTCGAATGGTGGTCCCGTCAGCTATCAAGCCGCGTTTGAATTACTGGCTAAGTTAAGCTCAGAAAAGTTTTCAAAAGAGATTTCAGAGAAAATACAGTTTAACCGGCTCGAAAGCGCATTCAAGCCATAACAGGTCGCTCGACACAGGCGAATTATGCACGTTCGGGGATCTTACAAGATGGACCTGAGCGGCATGAGCTATTTCGGATTGCCGCGTCGTTTATTAACAGGTCATCGATCCGCACTGATGATTCGCAATGACGGCGATGCGATCGCCGAATACATTGGTGTATGGGACAATCCTGATGTGGTGGGGCATCGGTATGGCGAACACCAACCGCGTGAACAAACGGAGGCGATTATGACGATTAGCAAGAAGACAATGAGTCTCGGAATGCCGTGGGAGAAGGAATACGGATACGCCCAGGCTGTACAAGTGCGGGACACCATATATATCTCTGGACAAGCAGGTCATGATGACAAGGGCAATATCGTCGGTCTGGGGAATATGGAAGTTCAGATGCGCCAGGCATACACCAACATCCAAAAGGTCCTTGCAGAATACAAAGCGACGATGGAGAACGTAATCGACGAGGTGCTGTTCGTAACTGATATGGATGCAGCCTTCGCGGCGGCGGTCAAGTGCAGGAACGAAGTCTTTTCCGGCACTCCTGTTGTGGCAAGCACTATTGTCCAAATACAACGACTCGCATTCCCTGAATTGATGATTGAGATTAGGTGCATCGCGCGAATATGAGCGCGCTCCATGGGTAGGCAGAGGTGCTGGTTTTTTAGTAAATGCGTGGCGGTTTCAAGTTCCAAGTGCAACAGGTGAATGATGGCGCAGCTGCGCATAGACTTCCAGCAGGGTGGCAAAGTGAAGGCACTTGCGTAGGTGCGTATTGCGCCGATGCCCGATGCATTCCAAGGACACGCGTGTGAATGGTGAGATGGAGCAGCGTCTCTACGCCTTGTCTGCATGGCGAGAAACGACCTCTTTACCAACCGCCAACGCCCGGCTCTCGCATGGACCGAAGCGCTAACCCTTATCACGGAAGGCCGAGCACCGGATGAAGTCTATGCCGAAGTCCGGAAGGAGTTTGGCGAAAAAGAACTGGTCAACCTTTCATTGGCGATCATCACGATCAACGGTTGGAATCGAATTGCGATAGGTTTCCGCAAGATCCCAGGTGAGTATCAGCCACACAAGATCGGTTAAGCCGGTTATCGCAGCACATCACCGAAAGGACAGAAGCGATGCATAACATGAAGAAGCTCATCCTCCTATCTGTATTTATCTTTACCTTCGGGTTTGTCATGACAACGCGTGCGCAGCAAGTGAATACGCTCCTTACGAAACAGCTTCCGGAAGCACCGGGTAAAGAGATTGAAGTCATTACTGTCAGTTACGCACCAGGATCCGTCGACGAGATCCACCGGCATGATGCGCACGCGGTTGTCTATGTTATCGACGGGGAAGTTGAGATGCAAATTCGCGGAGGCACGCTTCGCAGGCTTGGTCCCGGGCAGGTATTTTACGAATCACCTGAAGACGTTCATACCGTAAGCCGTAACGCGAGTAAGACGAAACCAGCGAAGTTCGTCGTATTTTTTGTCAAAAATGAAGGAGCACGGATTCTCACTCCCATTCACTAGCTTTGGACGCGAGCATTAAATCTCTCTGATGAAACAATTTTGCGTAAAATAAATCAATATTTATTACTTACGTTTATGCACATATGAAGCGCTTGCTGAGGCGCTTGTATTGTGAGAAAAATAGAATCGATCAAAGCAGATTGGCGGACATGCTGGGCAGTGCCCTGTTTGCCTGCCTTGTATACCAAACCTACGGCTGCACAATCGCGCAGCAGCGTTTTCTATAGGCAGGCTTCACTGTGGAGTTGGGATTGAAGGATATCGATCTGGCGCTCCAGACCGGAGCCGACAGTACGACCCCGCTTCCATTGGCCAGCCTGCAAAAGTGGCGTCGGACGGTTGATAGATCTGTTCCTCTCAGGCTTTGACGTCAAAGGTGTTGACTTCGATGTCATTCATAATCGCTGGTGGAAACATCGGGGCGGTCGTGCACGCGCTCAACCACATACTCATCGCTGCTAATCCGATGATACGCATGGGAGAGCCTCCTTTCTCCGGGAGACCGGAGCAGGTCTCTATTCAGCCTTGTCGTTTCCGTAGGTAAGACAGGGCGCGCGATGGCCTCACTCAGGACGTGGATCAGTTTCCCGGCATCGACTGGCTTGGGCAGGCATGCATAGGCGCCATGCGCCATCGCAGGCCCCACGATATCGAGGAGATTACCGGACATGAGAATGACGGGAAGCTCCGGCCATACCAGATGACATTGGCAGAGCAAGTCGAAGCCATCGAAGTACGGTACATAGAGGTCGGTGATTAGCGCATCGAATTGTTGCCGGTGAAGTTCTCTCAAGGCCTGCAACCCATCCGTAACAGTCACGACCGCAAACTGATGGGACACCAGGTATTCCGCGAGGCAGAAACGTACCCGCTCGTCATCGTCAACCACGAGCACGCGTTTGATATTTCTTATCATATGCCCTCCCTGCATTCCGAGGCGATGTCTGAGACCTGTGAGATGATGTTAGGGTGGAGGCACATAGGAGGGGACCTCCACCCTAACCTTGGTCCGAACACGGAGGCCCGACGTTCGGACCATGCTCATCAATGTGATTCGGTCGAGTACGCGGCTACATCATGTCCGGTGGTGCCTGTCGGCCCATCATTTGGGCGACGTGCTGACTGTTCCGAGCTCTTCATCCCCGCAGCACGATCCTGATGGACTGCGCGCTCGGAATGATCTGATCCGCTTCCACAGACTAGCCCTTGGTGCCGGTTGGAATAACGTTCGTGCATCCTTGCGTTCCAGATGTCCCGTTGCTCCGGTGTCAACAGGGCGAGCGCCATTCGGATCGCTTTCACCCGATCGAGCCGCTCCGTCGTGGCAGCAGTCGCTGAATTCTGCAGCGCTGTTTCAATGACAGACAGCTCGGACTGTTGATTGGTGATCAAGGATCTGACATCGACCTCCGCCAACTCGACAGCGGCGTGGTTTCGAATTCTGGTCTTGGCATAATCGGCGGCGAGAGCCTTAAGTTTGCCAACTTGGTCGGCAGACAACTTCAGCTCTTTCTGTTCATGCAGTAG
>CAZOHW010000165.1:0-8998 GCA_964579525.1 uncultured Nitrospira sp.
CTGCGCTATTCGTAGCACATCTCGCGAGGGGAATAAATCAGACCTTCCCTAGTATTTATCGGCCGATCCTTTGCCCCACTAGGGCATTGCCTAGTGGTTATTAGTGTCGGTTACTGTTAGCTTAACGAAATGAATCTTGCGAGAAACCATACTAGCTGTAGATAGGTTAGAAAGGAGATCGCCAGATGCATCAATTACCGACAAAGAAATATGCAAAACCGTGGTTCATTTGGCAAAGTGCAGACGAAGTCCAGAAAGTCCCGACTGCTCGCCTCTCACAGGCTGTCACGAAGAAAACAACATTCTTCCCCAGCTACACCCCGCAACCAGGACCACACCCGAAGCCCAGTGAGAGTGTCCCGTAGTTACACCACACCAGCGAGATAGCTCCTAGCGAAAGTCATAGCTCCCGAAGCCAGTGAACACATGGCTCATTGTTGTCTAGGACTTTTTGCTTGGCGACCTCAGCCACGTGTCTCGCTGTATACACTTACAGAAAGGAAAGTTTCCCCAGGAAGGAGGAACCACCATGTTCCAAAAACTAATCACGTTCCTCAAGTCGATATGGCAAAGGCCACCAGCACCACCCCCACCAAGACCACTATTGACAACTAAGGCTCATATTGTCGTGACTCCTGTAGGAATTGTAGCAACCAAAGGGCAGCAGGAAGCCTGTTACCAAAAGAACGGTTTGAGGATATGACCTCCATTAGTTGTCTCGTTATCGTCTTCACCTTGTTGTAGTCGTCAACAACACGCGGCGCTAGTCTGCTTGCACACGAGAGTTTCTAGCGAAGAAACCAGCGGAGTATCGGCCCCTTGTTGCCTAGGACATCATCCAGGAGACGTTGGGCCATGTTTCGCCGCATATACTTCGAGAAAGGAACACACCCGTGACGAAGAAATCATGACATGGAACTGCTCATCTTGATTCTTATCATTGCTTTCTTCTTCGTCCTTTCCACTTTCATCGAACATAAATAAGAATAGCCCCACGCCATACCAGCGGTGAACGGCTCCTTGTTGTCTAGGAACTTGCCTAGGATCATAGAGCCATGTCCCGCTGCATATACTTCATGAAAGGAAGATCGCCATGAAGTCCTCACGTGTCAAACTGGCCAACCGCAAGAGGTTGCTCCTTGCTATGTGTTTTTAGCCTCGGCAGATGCTGCCTACATGACCGGGCAGGTTCTCCATCCAAATGGTGGAACCGTGATCAATGGGTAATCGGTTGTGAATGTTCAATATGTCTGACACCTCCTCCGGAGCTTAATTCGAAGGGCGGTTATGCGACACGGTCCAAAGACGGCGACACCCAAACACATGGTCAACTGTTGTGGAGGTCGATATGCAGAAGTGGTGGAGCGGACTCATGGGAATGGCGGTGGGCATAATGCTCACGGGGGCGATGGAAGTACAAGCAGCGAACGAGCCCTCGACAATTGCGCCGGGTGGTGGCAAGAGCCCGGTCACAGGTGGGCGTCCTGATGAACAGAGTCCACGGTTGGGACCAGGAAATCGCGGAACCGGCGAACCAGGACGCCCGTTGATCGATCCAAGTCTGGTGCGTTCAAAGCCTTCAGGACCCGGAACGATCAAAGGCCAGGTCCTTTCTATTCAAGACGAAACGTATATCGTTCGAGAGCCGAATGGCCACGAGGTAGTACTGAAGTCCAATAAATCCACAGAGGGAAAGTCCATGATCCACATTGGTGAGACCGTGGAAGCCATTGTAGACGCGTCCGGAATATTGACTCAGATTAAAACGACGAAGCGATAAAGAGGTACGAGGATAAAGCTAACGGAAGTTCAAGGGGCTGATCAAGACGCCTCTTGCGAATGAAGCCCTGAGGCATATGGAATATTCTTGTCTCCTCTGCGTGGAGACCAAACGGCAGATGGAAATCACGCTCGCGCTCCTCCATGACTATTGGGCGCATCGTTTGAGGCAGTAGTTTCTGCAATCACCAGCCCATTACAATACGGACGGTCCTCCATCACTACAGGTTCGCTTCCCTCCCAAGCGTTTCGTCGAGCAAAGCTTGAGTCGCGTACAAATCCCGCCGTAAGGCGGCTAGCTCCGTCATCAGAAACTGATGTGTGCCCCTATTGTGCATCGATTGCGTCAGGAGGCGTTGAAACAATCCGACTCGTTCCTTGAGCATGCGTACCGACGCAGCGAGGCCTGTCTCGAATGCCGTTCCCCGGCGAGCTAGCAGATCCAAGGCCGGACCGATTTCAGACAGCCGCAGACAGAAGGTGACGGGCAAGTCCTGCATGGCGTTCATCGGCATATTCGGGTACTCCGCTTCCACCGGATCTTGCACGATGGTGAGCCCTCCGGCCTCATGCACCGCCTTGAGTCCAGCGGTGCCGTCTCGCAACAGTCCCGTCAGAATCACGCCGATGACCCGGTCGTGATAGGCCTTGGCCGCTGATTCAAACAACCGATTAATCGTGACGACCGGATGGACTGGTGTTACCGGTTCGAGCAGCAAAGACCGCTCGTGTAGGAATACGGCGTGACCCGGAGGCGTCACATAGATCCTGCCTGGTTCCAATCGTTCCCCGCCTTCCTGGATGGTTCGAATAGGCAGTTCAGTGGACTTGCTGAGGACGTCCACTAATCGATATTCAGGTACGAGGCTCCTCCACGAATGGAGAAGGATCACCACGGCGGCAGGAAGATCGCACGACAGTCCCTTGACGGCTTCTTGGAGCGCATGATGACCACCTGCGGAGGCCCCCATCACAATTAGACTCGACAGAGCGTCTTCCGGTGGCTGCACAAACTCTTCACTCTGCTGGCCCACCCGTCGGAGACGATCACCGCTCGTCATGTCCGGCTTGGCACTTCGTGTCTCCATGAGGATATCTCTCGTGATGTGGGATTCTTAGCCAAGGATACGCGTCCTTCTCTGAATAATAATATATGGGAACGGCAAGAAATCTGACGCGGGGTAACTCGGTTCAAATAGCAATGGAGATCACAACGGCAGCACTATCGTGTCGGACCCGGTGTCCTTGGGTCCTGTCCTTGGTAAGTCATTGAATCGTAGACGATCTGACTCGATCGGGGCTTGTAGTCTCTGACCCGAGGCTACAGCCTTGTAGATGTCCGTTAATCTAGCGTCAAAATCATCTCGGAAATCTGCATACATCTTGTCTCGAAGAAACAGTGGTATGTCACAGTTATCAAGAAGGAGCGGCAGGACCACTACACGGCGGCTGAGTCGCAGAGTCAAACCGGAAACAAACCGGAAACAAAGGGTTCGGAGGGAGAAAGGAACGGTCAGCCTAAAGGGGCGAAAGTCGGCGAAGTAGAAAGGGAAAAGGTTGGTGCCCCCGATACGAATTGAACGTACGACCCGCGGTTTAGGAAACCGCTGCTCTATCCAACTGAGCTACGGGGGCATGGCTTATATTTAGCGTACTTACGGTAGTGGAGTCTAGACGTGGAATAGTAATTGTGCCCAAACTGTGCCCATGAAGTTTTACGGCGGCATCTCGTAGGTCGGCATCACTCACAATATTATATCGGTCAAATACCGACCGAGTCTTATGGCCAGTGATCTTCATGGCCACGCTTTCAGGTACGCCGCAACGGACCAGATTTCTTACGGCGGTTCTTCTGAGGTCATGTCTCAGCATGCCGATCAACCCTGCTTTCCTGCAGGCGGTCTCCCAAGCCTTCCGAAAGTCCCGCAGTGGCGAGCCTTGTAAAGGACCTTTCCTTGGATTTGGAAAGAGGATCGGGACGACACGCCCCTGAGACCGTGCCAGCATCTTCACCCGCTCAATTTGATCGAACACCAGAGCGCTCAATTCCGGTGTAAGGTAGGAGACACGCGCCTCTCCATTCTTCGTGGTACCAGGTTCGAGACGAATAGTTCCTGCTGCGAGGTCGACTTGTGACAGCATGAGAGGAAGTACTTCGCTTTGCATCCGCCACCCATAGGTGTAGGCAATTGTGACCGCCACTTGAAGATCAGGCCGTTTCGCCAGGTGTCGCCGCACCCGCTCAAAATCCTCACGTTCAAAGAATCCCGCACGTGGTGCTGCTTCTTGAAGTAGGTGGATTCGGGGAATGCGCAGGAGTTGCCCGCGATCATGCGCCAATCTCAAAGCCTTCCTGAGAATTGAGAGTTCTCGGTTAATGGTCCCATTCGCGAGCCCAGCGGCTTGGCGCTGCTGAATATAAGTCGATATGACCGCAGGAGTAATGGCCGGTAAACGATACTGATTAAAGAAGGCTCGTACTGGCGTGAACTTGATGTGCACGTCCCGTAGGTCGCGTTTGCCGGAGATCGTATAGTCCTGCACGAGTGCATCGGCAATTTCGGTAAATATGATGCGTTCAATCTTTGGCAGGGCCGGGGCTCCCATGGCGACCCGCCCTTCACGATCTTTCAAGAACCGTTCAGCCTCCTTTTGTTTCGTGGTGCCCGTGCTTTCCCGAATCGGGCGTCCAGCGGAATAGTATTTGATCCAAAACACGTTCCCACGTTTGTACAGCATCCCCATAGTGGTGTCCCTCTCTTCTGTGTGATTGCCTTTGGGTAACGGGATCGCCTAGCAGGGATCGAGCGGCAGTGAGCCCACCCCTCGACCCCATGCATGGTTCCTGCGTTATGCTGCCGTAAGCGACATGGATGCGGGACTATCGACGGGAGGCAAGGGTTCAGCATGTTCCAACAGCTCGTCGATGTGCTGCACGAAACTCCCGACCTCGCCTGATTTGCGCAGCTCAATCAAGATTTCGCTGACGACGCGCTGCACTAAGTGCGCGGGAACCGCCGACTGCTCTTCTGACGCGAGAGCCAATAGCTCTAGCAACTCGCGCACTTTGACGACGCCCTCAGCGGCGCTGCTGGCTTGTCGCCGAAGACTTGTCAATCCAAAGCCGCCCAGGTCTGGGTCAAGTGTCGCATCACACAGAGCCCCGGTCTTATCTGGGTGCAGGAGTCGCACGCGAAGTCGTTGCCATGGCTCAGGTGCTCTTCAGATCGGGAGTGTCTGTCGGGGACTGCACTCCGCCAAACACACCTGCCGCCTGGGCCAGTAATTGTTGCTTCCAATCTGTGATCTGAGTGGGATGCACCTGGAATTGCTCGGCTAACTCGGCCACTGTCTTGTCGCCTTTGACCGCCGCCAAGGCCACCTGGGCCTTGAAGGTTGCTCCATGATTCCGTCTCGTCCTCTTCATTGCCTCGCTCCTTTCGTTCTCCACCCATCGGCGGGGCGGGTGAAGCCAGGCTACCACTTACCACACTGTCCGAATTTCCGAAGCCCCCTCTGCCATACGCAAAGACCACCTTTGCGCGGGAGTGTCTCGGGGAGTACTGCCAATACCTCTACAAGGGACAACCTCTCTTCAGAACCGTGGGCAATGATGCCACCTTCTACCGGCCCCCAACTTCCAGCCAGCTCCGGAAGTACCTGAACCAGATCCCCGAAGACTTTGAGATGGTCTTCAAGGTGTGGGAAGAAATGACGATACCCGTCTATGCGAAACACCCGCGGTATGGTCGAGAAGCGGGGAAGCCAAACCCACACTTTCTGAACGCCAAGCTGTTCAATGACCTCGTGTTGACCCCGTATCGAGACGCTAGATTTGAGCCACACACCGGGCCGTTCCTGTTCGAGTTCCAGCGCCACGGGATGTCTACGACTGAGTTCTGTAGCCGGTTAGATACCTTCTTCAGTCAACTCCCCGAAGACTTTCGGTATGCTGTCGAGATTCGGAATGCGGGGCTTCTGGGACCTGAGTATCACGACACCCTCGCCCGTCATGGCGTGGCTCACGTCTACAATCACTGGAGTTACATGCCCCCGTTAGCAGAACAACACCGGCGCATGGTCACCTTTACGGCGCCGTTTACCGTGCTTCGGTTGTTGACGCCGTTGAAGATGACCTATGACGCTGCGAAGAAACGGGCGGAACCATATACCAAGCTCGTCGGAGAGCTACCGGAAATGAGGAGAGACACCATTGAACTGGTCAAGCAGAGTGTAGCGGGGAATCGACGAGCGTATGTCCTTGTGAACAATCGATCAGAGGGCAATGCCCCCTCGACCGTGCAGGCCTTGGTAGATGGTCTCAATATTGGGTAGCCTAGGCGTCCGTTCCCGTCTTGGGCATGGCGGGAAACCACGGAATGCGGCTGGTATCGGGAAGTGGTTTGGAAATGATCCGTGAGCCTGACACCTTACGCCCATTGAAGAGACGGTCTATTGCTAAATGTGCTTTTGAGCGGTTTTGTGGCACAATCTCAGCAGGGTACCAGCAACTGGCTTGTTATGTGCCTGGGATAAACCCTAGTTGAGGATCTTGTATCTGCGTTAAGAAGCGAAGGGCAGCCGCCTAAAGACTTCAACGCCATGTCTTTTGCTCGAACCGCCCGCTGAAACATTTCCCTTCCCGCATTCAGAACTTTTTCAGCGTGGCCTTGCGTTTCCCAATCTTTACGCCCCGTCACCGGTCGGAGGCTCGTCTCAATCCCATCCTGGGAGACTTTCGCCTCAACTAAGGCTGTACCCTTTCCATCGTAGATGCCACTCCTAGGGCTTTTACGTCGCCCTACTTCAGAGGGATAGTCATCCGGCGTGTGCCAGGTATAATCATTTTTATGTATGGGGGATTCACGTGCCTTCACGAAAGGATGCCGGTAATGAATGATCGTCTGATCTTGCTTCTGCTCACGCTGACCATTTTCATCAGCCACCCACAACCTACCCAGGCATCTCCCATTCTCGTCACTGATCGCACAGTTTTTAATGCGGCGACTGGACCCGTAACGCTGCTCACCTTGGATGCCCCACCCCAAATTCAGTATGATCCGCTCGTCAACAGCGCCGACTATCGAGCCACCTATCAGGGGCTCATGACGTTCCAATTCGATGCAGTAGGCGGTATTGGTATTAACAGCGATGGTACTGTGACACTGGGCCGCAGCGGGCTGACGGCAGGGGCGTGGCTTCTTGCTCCCGCGACGGCATTTGGTTTTGACATTCTCCCCAATAACTATAGTTTTGTGGATCTGACTGTGAAAGAAAACGACGGTACCTTGGCGAGTTGGACCATTCCCACGGCAGGACTCCAGTTTCTTGGGGTGACTTCGTCAACGCCCTTTCTCGCCAACATCTCATATATTGGAAGACCCATCACCTTTTTCCCAGGGTATACGGGACTCTCCCTTGGCTACACGGTGGACAACGTCGCCATCAAGACCGTCCCTGAACCCTCATCGCTGCTCTTTCTTGGCTTTGGGTTGATCTGCTTCGTACTGTGGCATGTTCGACAAGTCCGAAGTGTCTAAGGCAATAAAAAGCCCCTGAAGCCTTGCGACTCCAGGGGCAAGGTTCTCCTGTTGGTGAATGGGGGTGTCGGTCACATGACAGTTACACAAGGTAAGCGTTTACAAGAAAGGATAGGGGTACGTCCTGAGCGTCGAGGAGGAGAATGCGCTTTATTTTTTGCGGACCCTCAAGTGTCCATATGCAACATAGAGCATGAGTTTAGAGAGAAGGAGGGTAAGAATAATCCAGCCAGCCCCAATAGCAATGACTATTAAGCCCAGAACCTCCCATTCCATATTTCTTCTCCTTCTGCATTCTCGTAATTAGTCGACCAGTTGTATATTGGTAGGACCTAGTATCAGGGTTGGGCTTCTTGCTTGGTTGTAAGAAGAGTGGAGAGGCCTCCCGCTCGAGATGTAATCAGAGCTAGGACTGTGCCCGTAACTGTGCCCGCGAAGGCCTGTATAGCACCTCGCGCCACCCACCGGCAACCAATATGAAAAAAGAAAACCCCTTGTAACCATTGAGGAGTACAAGGGGTTCTGATTATCTGGTTGGTTTAGGAAACCGCTGCTCTATCCAACTGAGCTACGGGGGCATGGGCTGAACTGTAGCGCATTGACAGGACGATTGGAAGGGGAGGGCCGATGCTTCCTGCTGTGCTGTTTTAGCCGCAGCATCCGCCGGCGAAGACCTGTCGTTGCCGATGGGCATTCCAACAGACGGTGCAGAGGTGAACGGTGGAATGGGTGAACCCGTCGACCGATTCCATTCTCCGCTCAACAATCATTCCACAATCCGAACAGGGCCCTGCTGCGGTCTCTGATTGGACGTTATGTGCTTCGGCCATCATGGGGTGCCACCTTCCTATTCGGGCGGACAAGGCGATTGCAGACTGAGGACATGAACGTTCCCTCCTGTCGAGGTGGGATCAATCTCCAAAACTGTCTTTTCGGTCCTCTCTCTGTAGTAGGCCACAATCCCGATTGAATGTTGCGCACACGATCATCTAAGGCCGCCACGGTCTTCTCCAGCTCAATCAACCGGTTGTTCGCTTCAGGGATTGACGCATTCATAGTGGGAACTCCTCTCGCGTCTTGGGTTAGACTGCGCAATGTCGAATGACGCCGATGACCAGTCCTTCGATCTGAAACTCATCGGATGGCTGAACCATAATCGGCTGCATGGTGTCGTTGGCCGGGCGCAGCTCGATGTGGCGCTCTTTCTTATAATAGATCTTGATGGTCGCTTCACGATTGACGAGCGCGACGATGGTTTGCCCGTTCTTCGCCGTGTCTTGTTTACGGACGATGACCAGATCACCTGGCAGAATGCCTTCGTCCTTCATCGACTCACCCTTGACCTTCAAGGCAAAGGTTTTTCCATCCCGCAACATGCTCGGGGGGACTTCCACGAGTTCTGATTGTGAGACTGGCTCAATGGGAGTTCCAGCGGCCACGAGACCGGCCATAGGAACAGCCGTGTTCTGGCGCAGTTGGTTCAGCACGACGGAGACGACACCAGGAATCTTTCGCATACCGGTTTCATACCGTGCGATGGAAACACGTGTGGTCTGTAAGGCCTCGGCAAGTTGTTGTTGGGTGAGGCCGAGGCCTACTCTGACTCGTTTGAGATCGGCTGCGTTCACGATGTATCAATTGGTAACATATGGGGCTTCACCTGTCCAGCAAGATCCTAC
>CAZOHW010000166.1:0-8960 GCA_964579525.1 uncultured Nitrospira sp.
TGTGCAGCTCGCCTGCATCACCATGCTCCTTAAACAATTTTGAGATAGGTTCTAACATGAAAATGACGAACGCGATAATAAGGAAATCAAACACGCTCTGCAGAAAGACTCCATAATTCAACGTCGGCGCCCCTGCCGCTTTTGCTGCGGCGAGAGATGGCGGTGAAGTTCTCGATAAGTCGATAAACAAGCTGGAAAAATCCACCTTGCCCATCAATAAGCCAAGCGGCGGCATCAGAACGTCGCTGACGAGCGACGACACGATCTTTCCAAATGCGCCACCGATGATGACACCGATCGCCATGTCAAGGACATTGCCTCGCATGGCGAAATCTTTAAATTCCTTCAGCATAATGCTCCTCCTCTGAGCAGTTCAGTGCGATGCCATTCCTCTATTTATCGCTTGCGCCTCGTATCGAATGCGTAGCCTAATGTGAGAAGATAGAGATTGTCGGTATTGACCGTCCCCGGCGGCGGACGATTGTTATACCGTGTGGTCACCTGAAAACCACTCGCCAATCCCTCCAGAATCTTAAAGCGAACCCCGTTATCCATCGTGAAATAAAAGTCGGAGAAGTTTTGGAGCGAGGGGAAAATTTCGTCATAATGATAGAGCGTGAAACGTTCGTCGAACAGCGGCCAATTCCATTTCGTCGACACACGGCCACGGAAACTGGCTTTATCCGACACGAGCGTGTTGTCTCGAAAATCTTCGTTAAAATACGCGGCACCGGCTTCCGTATAGAAACTCATATCTTTAAAGATTCCTGTGTAGTCTCCTCGATCGATCCATTGGTACCCCGGTCCGCTTGAGATCGCGGTGCGTAATTTCAGGTTTTGGAAAAAGTCGTTTTCAACATAGGCAGAGGCGAACCAGTACAGTCGTTTGGTGATGAAGAAATCGAGCTTGATCGTACCTCGAGCATTTCGGGTAATGAGGTGCCCGGTGTTGTCTCCATAGACATAGCGACCCAGCATGGTCAGTCGAAGTTGTTCCGTCCTTGCCATGAAGTCACCGATGACACTGACGTTTTTAAGATGGGCGTTGCCCGCGGATTGCGAGTACCCGGCGTTGATACTCCCGGTATAGATGACCGGCGACTGGATGATCGGGTTCACCTTCGTCACCGAATCAATCGGTACCGCCATCGTGCTTCCGGTCGGTCCTGCTTTCAGGTTCATAGACCCAGGCTCGCTCTCTTCGGCCGTGCCGACGAGCACAGTCCCCTCTTTGAGGTGAAAGGGAATGGGATGGGAGACAGCCAGCTTACTGACTTCGGCCCATTTGATCTTGATCAGATCAGCTGCCAGCGCGCTCTTGATCACGAGCACTCCATCGACCATCTCCACTACTTCACCGTGAATCACACTTCCATCTTTCAGCGTGACCACATCCGATACCGGTGGTGATGCTGGTACTGGCTCGTCGATTGCAAACGCCGGGTGTATCGCCACGAGCAATATATAGACGATCAACAACGCAATGAATCGCTTCATGTACCCTCCCTTCGTGTACTGGTACTCTGCTTAGACTTAGGTATGTACCGTGTTTACCGCTCTCACACCACACAATTCTTGGCACACCGGCATGTGCGGATGACAGCATCGGCTTTGGATTCTGATCATGCAATTCCAACAAGCATGAGCTTATGTTTCGTGAGAGAAGTCTGGACAACACATGAAGCGCAACGATTCTTGATCGTTGCGCATAAGTTCTGAGGAGAAAATGGCGGTATTCGATCTAACAGGCTGCACAAGAACGATGTCGGCATTTCTGAGAACTACGAGGATGTACGGTCACGAGCAGCATCCACATATCACACAGAGCACTCACAAAATCTCCCCCTTCACCTAACTGACCCCGGAGCGAAGTTCGATTGGGATCGCCGAAGGCTACACTGTAGCCTTTCGCCGAAACAGCTGTCGTGAATAAAGAAGCACGCGCTATTCAGTGCCTGTTACCCGAGGCACGAAGACTCCATAAGCGCTTCATCACAATCCTGCTACTGTTCGCGATCGTTCACGAGACGAACGGTCAGATTCGACGACGGCAGTTCAATAGCCATGGCACGAAATCGTTCAAGGATCAACTTGTTGAGCTCCCCCTGAACCGATCCGTAATCCGCCACGGTCGTCCAGGGGTCCACAGAAATTGCGATCGACGATTCCCCCAGCGACGATATGCCTATGCCTGGAGCCGGCTCCTTCAAGACTTTGGGATGCTGTTGGAGAATGTCTTTCACTTGCGTCAGCGCCTCATCAACATTGGCACGATGGGAGAGAGGAACCGTCAGATGCGCCTGACGGATCGTGCCGAAGTTATGCAGAATCTCTCCGACAATTTTTCGATTGGGAATGATGACGCGGGATCGGTCCATGTGCACCAGCGTCGTGGTGAAGATATCAATGACCACGACATCACCGTGAACACCGAGCAGTGAGATATGTTCACCGACCTTGTACGGTTTGCTGAGAATAATCGACAGCCCGGCCATGACGTTGCTTAAAACCCCCTGCAACGCCAACCCAATACCGACACCAGCGACACCGACGCCAGCAATGAGTGGTGCAATGGGAACGCCCAACGTCTGAAGAGCGATCATCGCGGTAAAGAGCATCACCACGATTTTGATGATCCGAACGAGGAGCAACCTTACCGGCGGTTCAAGCGTCTGCCTTTCGAGCGCCTGTTGGGCAAAGTTTCCAACCCAGCGGGATGCCATGCTTCCTATAACAATAATACCGAGCGCGACGGCCGCTTGGAGTCCGTACTGCACGGCATATTGCGTGAGCGTATCGACAACATTCATAGAACGCCTTCCTTATCGTCCAAACAGCCCTTTCAGCAACTCCTGTCCCTCTTTCTTCAAATCCTCCGGCTTTGTCGTGCCTTTGAGCAACCCATCGACCGCTTCTTCCACCTTTTTCTTGACCTGCTCCTGCACTTTCGCCGTGAGAGCCTTCACATCCACTCCGTACGATGGAGTTTGAGCCGTTCCGGCAATCGTGAGCGGGACACTCACTCGTCCGTCTTTCAAAGCAACTTTAACGACAGGTGATGCAGCTGCGAGCTTTTGACTTATCTCTTGGGACAAATTGAGATGCAGGATCAGATTCAGTCTCTGATCAAACCCGATGGTGCCACCTCCAGTGGCCTGAAAGTCGTGACTGTCCATCCAGAGTCGTTGCACATTGATCATGCCTTGCTTAATAGCCAGATCCGTCTCGATCGTGGAAAAGGCCGTGGCCGTGACATCGCCGAGAGAAATACCCGCCACTTTGAGGGCCGATGCGACTTCTTGAAGGAAATTGACTCCCTCGATTTTCCCATCTTTGACCGCCAGATGACCGGATCCCTCCAGCGCCTTGGTCAAATCCGCCATCGAGAAGCCACGCCCTTGCAACGCAAGGTCCGCCCCGGCAGTCCCGCTGACCGAGATCGGCGTATCTGTAACGGCATTGAACGCCGAACCGAGTTGCAACCCTTGGATCGTCACGGCTCCTTTGAACGGAGGCGCCTCAGTCCCGGCGATCATTTTTCCCTGGCCCTTGACTTGCCCATCAAACAGGTGGAACGACAAAGCACTCAGCTTCGCCTCTTGTCCCTTCACATCCGCAATGATCTTGAGATCCTTGATATCCACCGGTTTTTTCAGTGGGAGCGAAATCGGGAGGTTGGCCGTGCTGATCACCGGTGAGCTGATCGTAGCGGTGGCGTCATTCCCAGCCGCGTTTCCTGTAATGGTAAAGTCCGTCTTTCCGACACCCAGTTGAAAATTGATGGCATCAAGATCCATCGCCTCTCTCAGCGGGCCAAAGGTCCCGTCGAGCTTCATCGGCAGATTGAAGGGCTGCACCAGTGAGGTGACATGCAGATGTGGTGTTTGACCGAGTCGAACCTCGCGCAGGAGCACCTCAAGATCTTGCACTACGTACTCAGTCGAGTCGGCGGATGACAGGTCCCGATAGATCAACTTCCCTCCATCGATTACCACTCGGTCTACTGCCAACAACGCGAGTATCTTGAGCGGACCTTCAGTCGATGGAATTGGCGCACGTGACGGCTTTTCCGGAACATGCACACCTTTGCGACCGATCGTTGAGGCATTGAGAACTCCATTCTTATTTTTGATGACCATAATGATCGGCTCGTGCAAGGTAATCTCTTCAACCTCAACCTTTCCGCTTAGCAAGGGCATGAGTTTCACGCCCACATCCAAAGACGACAGAGATGCAAACGGGCTTGAACTAAAGGCCGGATCATCCAGCACGGAGAAGCCCGCCACACGAGCGCCGACTCTTGGCCAGACGCTCAAACGGATGTCTTGCAGCTGGATTTTTCGATTGAGCGCGTCTTCGACGAACGGCTTGTACTGATCTTGATAGGTATTGAGATTGACCAGGAATGGCAGTGACATACCGAGGCCGACAATCAAGACACCCACGACGAGCAAGCCCATCAGGATTTTCATTGAGATCGCCTCCTAACCTATGTAGCCAGTATAGAAACGAGGTCCGTGCGAGTCAAACCACGACATAAGAGGAGGTCGTCTTTCTGCACTTGATGAATGAACCGACTGCCGGAATGGATTTCAGCTTGGCCTTGAAGCAATGCAGGTCTCGAAAAGTCGCTTGGGGCTCTGCCTGTTCAGACAGAGCCTCGGTGTCTTAACGACGATAGGACTACTCAGAAGGGGTGCGGGTTTGTACCGCGATGCCTTGTACTTGCGTGCAGGAAGTGGCCCAGAGAAGCATATGTTGCCATGAGTGATCGACGGTGACCTTGATCAGAGCATCGGCTCCCTTGGCATTGTCGAGAGCATTCGCGACAGCATTTTTCAGTTGATTGCTGCTGGAGATTGGAATCACGCCAAACAAATAGTACGCACAGTCCTCCCCCTCAACTTCCTTGAACACCGTGTACCCATCTGGATTGAGAGGGATCGTCGATGGGGCAATTCCGCCTGGCTGCACGATACAACCAGCCGTGAGGACCAAGAGAGCTGCGAAGGCTAGAATGGGTGAGAATGATTTCCCTCTATGATGACGTAACATACCTCCCCCCTACGCTGAGTTTGAATTGATGAACAGAGTATAGGCACCAGGTTTGCGGTTGTCCAGCCGTGAAGTCAACCATCGCAAATCCTGTGATGCAGGTACCGACAGTTTACCCATGCCTCATATTTAAGCTGGAACTATGAACTGCAAAGGTCAGCGCAAGCGACGCAGTCCTCACCAGACTTCCTCCGCCCCATCGCTTGTCGCCTCAAGATGCGATCGCCCTCATCGAGACCAGCTTTCTCACCCAAGTAACGCTCGCAGGCCTGGGCAACAAGACCATTCGGCCACTGCTCCGGATCATGACATCGCAGGTGGTCGGAACTTATGACTGGGCAATCGCAGCGTGCGCGAGAACGGCACGAGTGAAGACGCTACTCACGTTCAATGCGTGAGACTTCTTAAGCTTTCGCCTGGAAGGCATCGAGATTCGCACCCCATAGAGATTCAAACCGGATCCCGCAATACACAATAGAAGATCCGACGCCAGACTATTTTTGCGTGCCGTCAGCTATTTTGAGATAGGTTCTAGAGTAATTCACTGGCCGTATGATTGAAGAGCACTGAAGAGCGCAGTATTAGCATCCTCGTGAGTAATACCAAACCGTTTCTGACCCATCATTAGCATAAGCAGGAACCCAGCCGGTCGTAATAATTGTCGTTCCGTCGTTATCAGAATCTCCACATATGCTCCCCTTTCGGATGACAACCAGAAACCACAGATCCGTGGCATCCTTTCCTAAGTATCGGACATCTGCCACTGCTACATCTTGCCTCTCCCCCAAATCATCATAGCAGGTGGACGGTGATGACCTCTCTGGCCGTTGAAAAACGCACTTGTCCCACGATTTCGTAAAATAGCTGAGTCCCCCACCAACAAGTTGACCATATCGATGTATCTGTCCAGCATCCGCGCCCTTTAACCACGCAACTGACCACCCCAACATAGCGGCATTACCAATGCGATACCGCACCTTGAACCAGACCCCGCTATCTGAAGTGTGCCGAAGCTCATAGAACACTGCGGAAGCCTTTTCGTACCCATGCTCCCTGATCTCGAGCTGATTAAAATCCTCGATAACAACAGCAACTGCCGCCTTCTTGGAAGGCTCCTTAAATAAGGTCACTGAACCTTTGGGATATTTGCTCATCTCCTCATAGTCACCGCCATGAAACACAGGAATCTCGACAAGCCCGACGATACGTTCCGCCGCATCGGTTGTAGTTGCGATCAATACGATGGCTGCGAGCAGCAACCAGTTTCTCATCATGTATTTTCCCACTTCCTAGTTGGAGGTAAATAGCAAGCCATTCGCTTGCATCATCCAGGGATTCCTTAGCGCCATTCTTCTCTCGCCCTTCAGCACAAGTATCGAGAAAGGAAAATAGGACCGGCTACTTTTTTAATCCTTTTGCCAGCTGCCAATGGAAACCTTCGCCTGAAAAGTAGCCTATCCCCCTTTTCCCGCTTGCCCCAAGCCGAGCTTGCTGGTGTCTACTGAGGAGGAGGCGAAGTTTTTAGATGGTCGGAAGGGGGCAGCTTCAGCGGTTTCGCCGCCTGCTCAGGCAGGATCGGAATAGTCCCGAGCGGGCGTTTAGTGAACTTGCCCTTGTCATGCAGGATCGCTGAGCCGTTCTGCCAGCCAATGACGCTATCGTCTTCAATCACCCGAGCAATGTCATGGGTCACATCGTAGAGCACCGTGTCGAGCCGGCCATGCGGGTGTGTTTCACTCGCCAGATCCTGGCGATTCACTTCCAGGATGAGCACATCCCCTTCTGATGCCCACCCGACAATCCGGGCACTTACTATTAGCGCTGCAATTCGAGGACGATGGGTAAGAATCGGTCGGTTATTTTGTGCGTCGAAAATTTCAGGAGTGGTTCCTCTCTTTGGTGAAGGCTCACCATGGTAATAGCGACCGGTTGGGGAAAAGTATATCCCACGATAATCGGTCAGGACCGACTTTTGCGTGGTAATATCGTACCGCAGGACAAGCGGACGAGCGTCAGATTCATCCCAAATATATAGGTTATGGCCATTCTGGGACCAAGCTACAAAGTGTCCCTTGTCATGAATTTGTGTGCTTGTCTTCAGGAGTTGATCGTAGAGCCATGTACCACTCGATTGAAGCGTGTAGGTTTGTTTCAGATCGCCAGTTGTATAGGCCAAGAATCGGCTGTCTGGACTCCATGAGAACTCTCGACCTTGAGCAAAGGAAGCGATTTTCCCACCATCCGCAGTCAATACAAGCAGCTGCGCAATATGAAATCGTTCATCCTGAGAGGCTTGCACTGCGACAACCTTACCAGACGGAGAAACGCGAGGATTACCGAGATACTGGCCTGTTATCTCGTAGACTTTAGTTTTTACACCTGTCTTGAGATCTTGAGAATAGAGGGTGGACTTATTAGAAGGGGTCTTCTCTTGATCACTACGACTAGTAGTATAACTTACTCCGCCGAATACGACTTGATCTGTCCCTGGGGCATACGAAAACATTAAGTCTTCGTGCTCCATGTGGGGCCCGGCCGTCGCAGGTGTGGTGGTTAGTCCGATAATTATGGAACTAGTAAGAGCAATAATAACGTGGGAGATGAGCCATCCCATAATTAGCCCTCTTTTAAAGACAGTTATTTCCATCTGATCCATCGGGATCATTGAGTGAGACATGAAAGTGGTTGTCATGACCACTCAGCTCAACAATATTGGCACCTGGAACGTCAGCGGAAGTAATGCCAGCCAACGGTGAAACAAGAATTCTATAAAGGGATCCATTATTCGCAAACAGCCTCAATAGCTCTATGGTTTTGGCCTTGTCAAACAATGGTTTCTGATTTGGATCTGCCAAATTCAGTGCCTGCTCTGCTCCATCAGTCCGGATGTACCGGACATCAATATCGAGCCCATTCTGATGTTCCTCATGAGGTGGAAATGGCCCTCCGCTCGGAGCTTTGCTTATGTCCAGAATACCTATCCTCGGCGTTGGATGATTCTGAAACCACTGGCCACCTACAGTTTGAATGAGAAGAATCGCTGCCTCTGCTCCACCCCAGTCATCTTGGTTTTTCACGTCGCCGACAGGATCTTGGTAATAGCCAGGTCCAGGATCAGGGAGGCTCATTCCTCCCACAAGCGAACCGTTAGACCTTTCCCCCCGATGCAAGGTCGTTCGCGCATACACCATAATATCAACTTGCGGCGTCACATTCGGCTGGATATTGCAGGCTGTGGTATTGATGTTTGCCTGGAAATGGAGCGCGTACTGCCCTGGCGATGGAATACCATAAGTCAAGGGACCGGTCGAATTAGGCTGCGTTGTATCAAGTACGTGTAGGAACATCCCCATTCCAGTTACGGGATTCTTGCCGTACACGCTCCCAACTGTATAGGTGCCATTTAGGTTTTGGCTGGTAATATTCACCCAGGAGGAGATGTGATTGATGGTCCGCTCCTCGACGGTTGAGCTAGGGACACAGACACAGCCAGCCCCTGTACACTGCGGAAGAACGATCTGGCATTGCCCATTGGCTGTTGCAATAGCGTCGAGCCGAAGGGTTGTAAACGGTCGAACGTACATCCCGCTCGTCACAGAGCAGTTGGTTTGAGTTGTTGCCGAAGCACTCATTGTCTGTCCACCCCCAGACGGACTATCGGGGCACATTCCTCCAGCCCAGGTTGAACTCGGCATGGTGAGACCCATAAAGCATCCATAGGCAGCCAAAACAACGAATCCTGATACTGCTAGAGTCCGACTGAGACCTTGTTCTTTTACTGGAAGTTTATCAATAGACCGCATAAGGAGCTCCCACCCAAGATCGGCGGTTCGACGGCCATGCTAGCCAAACACCTTAATGAATCCAGCGGTGCACCCTTTTAAGGCAATCCCATTACCATGTCA
>CAZOHW010000167.1:0-8932 GCA_964579525.1 uncultured Nitrospira sp.
CCCCTGCACCATGCAAGTTTGTAAGTCCTCCATGCCGCAGGGAGTGCATCACCAGGCTCGGATCTGTCAGGCCAAGACGTGTCATGGTTCGACCAAACCACTTCCCCACTGGATCAGAGTAGCCGTTCACACCCTTCTTCTTGAGCTGTGGGAAGAGTCGTTTGTGTCCACGCTTCTCTATGTCCTCCATGTACTCCAAGAATCCCAAGCGGATCAGATCAGGGTGCAGTGGTATCGTCCGGCGGCTTACGTCATTCTTCACGTTCTGGTCCGGTTCTGTATCAGTGATGCGTTGACACAAGACCCCGTCTTTGGTCACGAGGTCTTTGAGATAGAGCTGACCCGCTTCCTCTCGTCGGCAGACTTGAAACAGTAGCAGGAGCGGGAGCCAGTAGCGTTGAGGGGCGATGGTCTTTTGTTTCATGAAGATTGGCGAACCAAAGAACTGTACCAGTTCCTCTGTGGTGAACGGCCTTCGATCTTGAGCATCCTTCTTAGCTTGCCGTGTGGTGGGAGCTAGTCCCTTCATGGGATTCTTCGGGATGTACTCATGGACTTCAGCCCATTTGAAAACCATGTCCAGGCTGGATAAATGCTTGAGGCAGGTTGCGGGGTGGAGCTTCCTCTTTTGTTGAAGATACTCCTTGTACCGGACGCCGTCAGCCCGGCTGATGGTCCCCATGGGCTTGTCTCCACCCACCACAGCCGTGAACCGGCGGAATTCAGCCTTGAGTGGATCACCAGTCCGGGCTGGCCGGGGATGCGCCAGAAGGAACTTCTCTAGTACCTTGGAGAAGGGCAACGTTGGGGGTGGAGGAGGTGTGGCGTTTGCTGATTGTCGTGTTGAGGGTACAAGGTCCTGGTACTTCCCGTCCCATCGGTCAGACTCAATCCTAAAGAAGTCGATCTTGGCCCTCAGGAGTCTTCGGCACAGCTTGGCAAAGTCTGAACTAGCATGATCCAACGCAGGAAGCCCCGCAGCCTGTAGGACCTCGTCCGCTTCGTTGGCAATCCTCCGGTAGTCCCCTGAGATCAACTCCTCCTGGGTATCCGAGAATCCGTAGGACATGCCGAGGTGTATGGCCTCCCTAGCATCATCGGAAATCGGACCACCCATCGCCCTCCCATCCTCCGCTTCATCAAGGGCGGCTTCCAACCAGTTCGCCACAAGCTGTTCAATCTGAGCCTTCGTCATGGTCCGTCCCCTTCTCCTAAGGAGCACAAAGAGTCGATACCCGTTGGCCTTCCATTGGGCTGACCGATAGGTGGCTATCCCCTTGTCTCTCGTCTTCAGGGATTTCCAGACCTCACGCCGTTCAAAAAAGAACGGACGGAGATCCTTAGGTATGGTCAATCGAGCATAGAACGAAGGGCGAGATTTGAGAAGAAATGTAGACAAACTCGCCCTCAACAGCGTAGACAAAACGTAGACGCCTACACGTGTTGAGGACGAAACACCGCTTTAGGAGCGACGATTAGTTAAGATGACATTCGTTGCGCTTTTTCCAACTCCGCCAGCGATTCGGCCTCATCCTGCAACCGCTCGCTGCCCTCCTCCGCCGGCATGAACTGCTGCACTCTGGTGTTGCCACTGTCGACGACAAAGACACTGCCCCTTGCATCGAGCGCGATCCCGTACGGGAAATTGAATTGCCCGTCACCGTTTCCGAACCCGCCCCATTGCGTCATGAAATTGCCTTCCCGATCGAACTTTTCAATCCGATGGTTCCCGGTATCCGTCACGTACACATCGCCGGCTCCATCGACGACGATCCCCCAGGGCGAGCGCAATTGCCCCGCCTCCTGCGCCAACGAACTGCTGGCATGTCCGGCAGCCGGGCTGCCGCCCCATTTCGTCAAGAGCTGCGGCAAGACATTGGTGCTCGTGTCGAATTTCTGGATGCGATGGTTACCCATGTCGACCACGTACACGGAGCCATCTTCTTGGTCGACAGCTATGCCACGCGGGAAGTAGAACTGCCCGTCACCGTTTCCAAAGCTGCCCCAGGCCATGATGAACTCGCCCGTCATGTCGAATTTCTGCACGCGGAAATTGGCGCTATCGACCACATAGATATAGCCCCGCACGCGATCGACTGCAATTCCCCAGGGCGCGTTGAATTGGCCTTCGCCGTTTCCACGCGAACCGAACTTCATCATGTAGCCACCGAGCTTCCCATCGAATTTCTGAACCCGATGATTATTCGTGTCAACAACCCAGACATCACCCTTGCCGTCGCAGGCGATCCCGGTCGGATTATGGAAGTTGCCGTTGGCCGAACCGAAGTTTCCCCATAGGATGATGAAGTTGCCGGTACGGTCGAATTTCTGGATGCGATTGTTGCCGTTGTCGACCACGAACAGTGCTCCCTGTTGATCAGCGCACAGTCCGTACATCGGCGCGATAAACTCACCACCGTGGAGCAACGAGGCTCCACGGCCTGGTTTCCCCCATTTCGCCACGCAGAGATAGCCGGACGTATTGACCAGAATCGTCGTGCTGGCGGGTGTAGACACGTTGTTGCCGACATCTTTGAACCAGACATAGATCGTCTTGTGCCCGTCTCCAGGCGACAGAATGAAGGGAATGGTTGCGCCGAACTTGATCGCAACCGTGACATCTACCCACCCCGGTGTTCCCGCCATCGGAGTGAGAGGACTTTCCGAGATAAAATAGGCTCCGATGCCCGTATCCAAATCCGTCGCCGAGATCGTCACGACGACTTCCGGGGAGTTCGTCATGAACGCCCCATGGTTGATGACAGCGTACGGATTCTGCGGAGCGGTGATGTCGATCAGCACCGGCGTCGCAGTGACCTCTTCCGAGAGTCCGCTTTCAGTTCCATCCTCGAACGAGGCCGTCACCGCATAGAAATAGGGTGTGTCATTGGTGAGCCCTTCGTGGGTATAGGGGTTGGTGACCCCTTCAATCTTGGTGGCTCCTTGGATCGTAACTTGAGGCGCAGTGCTGAAATAGAGGTTGTAGGACTGAGCCCCAGGCACTTCCATCCAACTCAAGAATACCTCGGTATCGCCCGCCTTCACCGCAAGGCTCCGCGGAGGCTGCACCGCACCGGTTTCAACCGGCTGGATCACCTGCTCCTTGCCACGAGTGATCTCTTCCTCGGTCGGCGCATACTTGAGGATACGGTTGTTGCCGCTATCGACGACGAACACGCAGCCTTCTTTATCCACCGCAATCCCGTAAGGAAAGTTCACTTGCCCTTCTGTCTTCCCACGATTGCCGAATGCACAGAGAAACGTACCGTTGCCGTCGAACTTCTGAATCCGATGATTACCGCTATCAACCACATAGACGTTGCCCAAGGCGTCGCAGGCGATACCCCACGGGGACTTGAATTGTCCCGGCCCACTTCCCTCGCGGCCCCACTTCGTCAAGAAACTTCCACGCGCGTCGAACTTCTGGATGCGGTTATTGCTCTCATCCGCCACGAAAATGTTGCCGACGAAATCCACCGCCACACCTCGTGGGAAAAAGAAAGCGCCGTCGAAGCTGCCGTCTCGTCCCCATTTCAGCAATGGCTGCCCATCGGCTTGGAATTTCTGAATACGGGCGTTACTCGTATCGGACACGTAGACATGGCCCTCTTGGTCCGTTGTAATCCCCCAAGGCACATCGAAGCGCCCCATATCGGCTCTGCGCCAGGCAAAGCCGAATTTGCCCCATGCCTTCTGGGTGTTGCCTTCCAAGTCGAACTTTTGTACCCGGTTGTTGCCGCTGTCGGCGACATACACCATGTCATCCGGTCCGACCGCGAGACCACGAGGATAATAGAACTGGCCTTCCTGTGAACTCGGCTCACCAGCCCATCTGGCAAGAAACTTTCCGGTTTTGTCGAATTTCTGGATCGAGTGGTTGTCGGTGTCCGCGACATAGATATTGCCCGCTTTATCGAGCGCGATTCCGGTGGGCGAACTAAGCTCGCCATCGTCCACCCCTTCACGGCCAATGACCAAAGCTAGGAGATAGGGCGATGGGATCGCCATGACTTCTTGCGACTCAGCACTTTCTCCCTTCGGAGTGACGACTGTCACCACATAGTGATAACAGGTGCCGTTGGCAAGGTCGTCATGGACGTACGGACTTGTCGCCCCTTCTAAGCAAGTCGCCTTCTCTTTCTTGACTCCGATCACACTTTTGAAATCATCAGGGCCGGCGATGGGGCGAGTCAGCTCGGAAAACTTGATCTGTACGCCCTTGGTCGTCTGGAAATAGAGGTTGTAATACATGGCATCCGGGACCGGATCCCAGGTGATGGTGATACGCCCATTTCCAGGTTTGGCGTGAACATGTTGTGGTGGAGACGGAGGAAGCTCCTCCTCTGCAACGGGCTCTCCGCCGCCCCATTCCCCCTGCAGACCATCGGCAAAAAGACGGAGTCGGTCAAATTGAAACGATTCATCAAACAGCCATGCTTTTATCACGGTGTTGCCTCAAATACCTTGTGGAACGATCCAGAAACAGTGGAACTTTCAACTGCTTGGAATTGGATTGATCACTCTAGCAAAGCGCTGGAAATAGAGTCAAGGTAACGACTGGGTTCTTCACGGATCACATAAGAAAACCCCTATGGCATCCATGGCGGAATCGATTACAATGCGCCGACTCTCGTCGTATAAAATCGCCACAAGCACCGGGCGTGGGGTTGAGGCGTGTCACTCGGAGGCAACCATGCGCAATTTCATTCTCGGGGTCATTGTCGGCATGCTATTCACTGCAATGGGTGTTCACGCGGGGAACCGAGACGGGCAGGGAACAGAGGACCCACGGCGACATCTCAACGCGGAACGTGAGCGGCAGTTTCAGCTTGACCTAGAACATATGCGTCAACACACTGAGCGTGAACAGGCTCGTATGCAGGGACGAAAAAACCCTTGCTAACAACCCCGAGGAGACCGACCGCTCAGAATTAGATTCATCCATTCGGATACATCGACATAGGCTAAACCATTTCGCATCATCGAAGGATATATCATCATGAGAATGTTTCAGATCAGACGAACCATTATCTATGAGCTCACCATGGCAGCGGGAACAGAGCAAGAAGCCCTTCTCAAAGCCAAAGGCATTCCCTTCACACAATGGACCACCGAGGCCGACGAGATGACGGCAGAGATACTCGATGAGACCGACGAAATCGACGACTATTGATTGAGGCACTAACATCAATGTCCATTTCCTTTAAGAAGCTGGAAGGAGAGAAGGCCATGCGCACGCTTCAGTCCACCCTCACTTCAATGCTCTGTCTGTGTTTGGTTGCAACAACAGCAAGTGTAGCTGACGCCGGAGACAAGGCGCGCACGACCAGCCAGGCTGCTCTTCTCGATAAGAAAACCGAGGATCGCGCGCGATACATCATCAAAATCGCAGGATGTAATGATTGCCACACAACTGGCTACGCCGAAGCTGCCGGTAAGATTCCGGAGAAAGACTGGCTCAAGGGAGATAGTCTAGGATGGCGTGGCCCCTGGGGAACGACCTACGCCAGCAATCTGCGGCTGTACATGCAGAATCTTTCAGAAGAGCAGTGGCTCAAGGTATCACGTACAGTCGAATTTCGCCCCCCGATGCCATGGTTTGCCCTACGCGAAATGACTGAGCATGATCTTCGTGCGATCTATCGGTTCATCCGACATCTTGGCCCAGCCGGTGAACCGGCGCCGAGCTATGTTCCGCCGGACCAGGAACCTCCGAAACCCTATATCTTATTTCCGTAGAGTCCGGAGCTATGAAGTAGAGATAAAACGCCCTTTGGAATTAGTACTTCGACTTACCAAATGTCCATAACCAGTCGTGGACTAAACTCCGCATTCCACTCGCGCGCGAACATCCAGCAATAAGAGCCGCTAGCCAATCCCTTCGGCTTCTTCTCCTTTCTCATCCTGAATCTGCCGTGTGATGTGGATACCATCCTCCACTTTCCGCTACACTGGTCCCAGCTTGGGCAAATGAACCATCCCCCATAAACAACATGATCAAAAAATACCTTCGTGTTCTGAAATCACTCCCTTCTGTCACGATGTTTTTGGTCCTTGCCTGTGTCTCGTGCACAACCGCGGCCTCGAAACACTCTCTACCTTCAAACACGCAAGACAAGGCATCGCCTAATGTCAACCAAAGCACCTCTCCTTCAACACCGGAAACACCTGATTCAAAATCCAACAGACCTCGCACACCTCGTTCATCGAACTCTGCGGACCTCGTCTCCGCCATCGATCGCTCTCGCATACTTCCGATTTTCAAAACCCGGAAGTGGCTCAATGACACCCAGGCCTCCTCGACACAAGGAAACGATGCCACGCTCCTTGCCCACGACTATAATGATGAGCTGGTCGTGATCTATGCACTCGACGATCCAGACCATCTGACCTTCATTTCAACTGAAGACTATCAACGAACTGGGATGACCAAGCGTGAATTACGAACCGTGGCCATTGAGAATTTGAGGAGCCTGTTACCCAGACCGGTCATCCGGACGAGTCCGTCCTACTCAATAATCGTAGCCGGGAAGAAATATGAATCGAGTTTGCTGTTGCTTGATGACTTGTGGAAGGGGTTGGAACCGACCAAGGACGAACTCATCGTCGCAATCCCGACCCGAAACATGCTGCTGTTTACAGAATCCAGTAATCAGAAGGGGATTGTCGCAATGCGCAAGCAAGCCGCACAGGTAAAAAAACAGTCACCCCAAGGCCTGACCGACATCCTCTTTATCTATCGAAACGGCCAGTTCGTACGTTTCGACTGATCACCGATGTCGGTGCATCGATCTGTTGCGCACCTATCACGTGTCCGTCACACGACACTTCTACCCGAACAATGAGGACACGTGGGAGACCACAGCAAAACGATTCCTCAGCTTCGCGTGAACACCCACGTCCCCATCACGATTGATACAACTATACTCCGCCCATACAAAAAGAAGAGAGGCACATGCCTCCCTCCTCAGAAGTCAGTAACTAAAGACAATCGCAACGAGAATGAAACCCGCAGAACAGAAGGGCTTTCATCACGCTTTGTGCGCAACTTACCGACTTCTGAGTAATTGTGCGCTACTGACTCTTCTTATAGATGGCTATCCCTCCTACGAAAATAGCAAGCATGACGGCGGCAAACATCAAGAATGTACTGTCCATGATGAGCTCCCTTCGTTCATGTTTGAACTTGGAGATACCGTTCAGCCTCACTGATCTTGTTGAACAGCACGGCCAAAACAATTTGCACTATCGATTACCGCAACTGTTCTTTCTTATATACGCCGGGCTGTCTCTAGAAGTTAGAACGCAGGGGCGGCTTGATTATCTTCCTGAAAAACCGCCCCTCTGTCGGCGCTTAGGACGCCCAGAGTAGCCTATTTTAGGATGGATGAAGACCCGTACGAGCAGTGGGTGAGGACGTGACTCGTCAGTAAATACACAATTCAGCACACATCACATGTACTGAGAATCGTACGCTGACCGTTAATCTTCATCATGCTCACTCACCATGAGTGATTCCCTACGCGGGAAGACGAGAGCCGATGAAGAGCCAGTTAGCGTAACTGGCGAGACGCCCGCCCATCGTTCGGCGGGCCGTTGTGATCCGGTGGACTAAGGTCTTCCATCTTCACCTCCCCATCTCCTGAGTGTGATTCGGAGGGATTGCATGGACGAACTTGCTCGTGTTCACTGCACACGCGACAGATATTTTTTTCTTACTCCTCTTCCCTCTACTCTGTCAATGAAGATTTCACAAATTTATTTCTAAATTGAGAAGCATAAGCTATGCCATTTAATTGTGAAATCAGCTCCTACCATGGATGTCACCACAGTTGGCAACTCAAACCGACAGTGGTGTGATCTGCGTTACGGAGTAAGCGGTTGTGACGACAATGATTTATTGAACCCGGTCTCCGTGCGGTAACCCGTCCGCGATTTCCTGGTAATATTGGTCCAATAAGGCCGCCCGCGCTGACTCCACGACGACCAGCTGGCGCTGGTCGAATGTATTGGCGTAATAGAGATAATGGTACCTTTCTGCCTGCCCATACTCGACATGCACTTGTCGACCATCCGATTCCTGACTGGTCAATTCTCGAATGACCAGCCGATTGTGTAACTGCTCCCATGCTCGCTGGGCCGATGGCCAATGATTGTCGTACAACGGCGCGTCGGAATCAGACGATACAATAGAAACTGTCTCTGGGATAAATGCCTGTCCATCATCTGGCTCCAGCGATTCATCCCATGAGAAGGGGCTGTCGGATCCCTTCTGTAGTACATAAAATGGACCATCATCGACCACTTCTTCAATTGAGCAGTAGCGGATCGGCTCCGGCAGTTTAATCGGTTGGAACCCTCGTTGTGCCAACGCACGCTGAAAGGGCACACGTCTGGCCAATTGCCGAGTTTTCTCGAACGCGATCATGCGACCATGTTTTTTCAAAACATGGCAGAGCTCATCAAGCCGAACAGCCAGCCCCGTCCGTTGTTCAAACGACAACTGCTGCTCAGGGGAATGTGCTCGATCAAATGTCCGCCAACTGTGACTAGGAATGCCAGGATCCTGCTCCGCTTGCAGCAGCGCATGGGTGGCAAGGACAAGTTCATACGAGCCCGAGAGCGATTCCATCTCTACATCGATATGACAGAAGCGAATATTGCGTAGACCAAGTTCGTCGGCCTTACGCTGGGCAAGCGCGATGGAAACCAATGAACGATCCACACCGACAAACATCTTCTCCGGAAATTGCCGCGCATAGAAGGTTGTCAGAATTCCTGGGCCGCAGCCGAAATCGAGGATCTCCTCCGCCTTGCCGATTTCGGCAACCACTCGTCGACCGATCTCCTCGTAGTATTCATACCGTTGGCTGTAGAGAACCGGATAGATCCCGGTCTGTGCGGTACGATCATAAAATGCGATCTCATTCTC
>CAZOHW010000168.1:0-8918 GCA_964579525.1 uncultured Nitrospira sp.
ACTTCGGGCTGCGCTCCATCCGACTTCCGTATGAGCCGCTTGTTCCATCCCTGCGTGCCTGCCGACATCGTCGGGCAGGTCGGTTCTTGTCGTGGGCCATGCTTTGGCCCTGGACGCGGTTGCTCAAATTACGCATCAAGCTGGCTGGAATGGAGTGCAACGATTTTACCTTCGGGTTTCATGATAGCGGGCACCTCACGTACGACATGTGGAGGCGATTCATCCGACACCTCCCTGCCGGCGTCACGGAAATTTACTGTCATCCTGCGACGAGGCGCTGCCCGGAAATCGACGAGACCATGGCCGACTATGAACATGAAGAAGAGTTCAAAGCCTTGATCAATCCCGATATCCAGGAGGCTTTGTCGCAGCGAGGTGTGCAGCGGCTGACATTCAGCCAATTAGTTCTCAACTAGGCAACCAAGGGGTTACGTATGCTGAAAGTTCTCATCGCTATGACGCTGGCAGCCGCAGCTGCCGCAGTCGGCCAGATTTTCGTTCGGCAGGGGATGCAGCAAGTTGGGGCGTTGGAGTCATATGCGCCCCTCGCGTTGATGGGGTACTTCGGGCACGCGCTTTTGAACCCCTATGTCGTTGTCGGGACCATGCTCAACGCGGTGTTCTACTTTCTGTTTCTGGCCGCCTTGTCATGGGCGGAGGTGACGGTGGTGTTGCCGATGACAGCCCTTGAGTTCGGGATGGCAGCAATCCTGGCTGTGCTTCTGCTCAACGAAGCGGTTCCCTCTATGCGCTGGGCGGGAATCGCTCTTGTGATCCTGGGTGTGTTTCTCATCGCCTTGGCCGGCGGAGAGACCGCCTGAAATCCAGCATGTGTGACTACCAGAAGGAGGAATAGTTATGTTGTCTTCCACAGCTTCCGGTGTGAGGGTCCAATCACCGACTCGAAAAGTGCCGGCAGCAAAAATTCAGTTTCTGCCGGAGGATCGAGCATGGATTGCCGATCGAATCCAAGAAGTGTTGGGGACGGGGCAGCTGACGTTGGGGAAATACGGAACAGAATTCGAACAGAAATTCGCTCAATTCTGTGGAGTGCAGCATGCGATTGCTGTTAACAGCGGAACAAGCTCCTTGGAAATCATTCTTCGCGCGTTGGATGTAGCGGGAAAAGATGTGCTGGTCCCAACCAATACGTTTTTTGCGACGGCGGCCGCCGTCGTGCATGCGGGTGGACGGCCTGTCTTGGTCGACATGGATCCGGAATCGTTCGGCGTGCGGCCGGAGGATTTAGACAAGAAGCTGACCGCAAAAACGTGTGCGGTCATCGTCGCTCACATCGGGGGCATCGTATCCAGACGGATGCCTGATCTACAGAACTGGGCTGCCCGGAAGGGCGTCAACCTCATTGAGGATGCTGCCCATGCCCACGGGTCATCATTCAGAGGGACACGGGCCGGAGCCTTCGGTATCGCTGGGTCGTTCAGCTTTTATCCCACCAAAGTCATGACATCCGGTGAAGGCGGCATGATTGTGACGGACGATGCACGTCTTGCAGAAGAGGCGCGCATCTACCGCGATCAGGGCAAAGCCAGTTTCACGGTCAACGCGCACGTGCGCATGGGATACAACTGGCGGATGTCTGAGCCTCACGCCATTATCGGGCTAAAGCACCTGGACCGTCTTCCGGACATGATCAGCGATCGTCAGAGAATCGCCGCGCTGTACAATCGTGGACTTCAGACTATGAAGGGACTCACGACCGTGGCGGTACCGACAGAGGGCGTCTGTAATTATTACAAGTATCTCGTGGTATTGAACGAACGACAGGATCGCAAAGCGTTGAAAACTCTGCTGCGCGAGCAATACGGAGTTTCGCTAGCTGGTGAAGTATACGAGGAACCGTTGCACAAACAGCCGGTCTTTAGTGAGTACGTATCCGGTCCCCTTCCCGTAGCTGAGGATTATTGTGCGCGGCATCTGTGCTTGCCGATTTTCTCCGGCATGGAGGAGGCTGATGCGCATCATGTCGTGGATGCATTGAAAATGGTGATTGGTTAACCAAGAGGAGAGCCTGTCATGGCGAACGTTGTCGTTACTGGAGGAAGTGGGTTCATCGGTTCGCATGTGGTCGATGCGTTGGTGGAAGCCGGACATCAAGTCACCGTCGTTGATCATCGGGTCCGTCCACATCGAGCTGACGTTGGATTTGAGGATATTGATCTCATGGATTTCTCGTCAGTTCTGGCGGCGACCAAGGGAGCGGATCATATTTTTCATCTTGCCGCTGTTGCGAACGTGAATTACGCGTACAAGTATCCGGTGTATACGGCCGCCTTGAATGTACTGGGGACGACGAACATTCTTGAAGCGGCGAGAATCAACGGTGCTCAACGTGTCCACCTCGCTTCAACCGTGTGGGTCTATAACGGCGCGCCGGACGGGAAGCCGGTGGACGAAACGGTTCCTTTCTATTTAGAGGGTGCCGGTCATATCTATACCTCGACCAAAATGGCGGCAGAAATGATCTGCCACAATTACTTCCAGCTGTACAAGGTGCCCTTTACGATCTTGCGGTATGGGATTCCATACGGTCCCCGGATGCGCGAAGAGCTTTTGATCCCCATTTTCATCAAGAAAGCCTTGAACAATCAGCCGCTCACGGTTTCAGGGAAAGGCGAGCAATATCGCAATTTCATCTATGTTCGTGACATGGCCGAGGCTCATGTGGATGCTATGCAGGGAAACGCCGCCAACCAAACCTATAATCTTGAAGGAACCAGAAAGGTAACGGTTCTGGAGGTAGCCGAAGGCATCAAGAAAATTCTCGGTGATGCGGTCAAGCTGGAATTCGTCCCAGCGCGTCCGGGTGATTTTGGAGGGAAAGAGGTGAATGCGAGTAAGGCAAGGCAGGAACTGGATTGGTATCCGACGACTTCGTTCGAAGAGGGGCTGGAACGGACGATCCACTGGTTCCGACAGAAGTGGGCCTGCTAGCACCCGTGGGCAGACCGTGAAAAATGTTCATGATTATGTTGAGGTTGGCTCTGCTGAACAGCCCTCCTCCTTCTCGATTTCGTCGCTGTTCATTCTCTGGGGAGGGCTGTTTCTTCTGATTCCAGAAGTGGAGCGGCTCTTTCTACTTCCAATGACGTTTGCCGCCGAACCACCCACGATTTTGCATGTGATCCAAACTCTCGTGACTGGCTTTTCTCAGGACGTCATTGCCACGGCGGGGGCGTTGGCTGTTGGAATCGCGCTTGCGCTCTCAGCGAGCCTTATTGCTTCTCTCTGTATGCGACGTTGTGCTGTTGCAGCGAGAAGTAAAACATTTGCCAACTGCCTTATGGCGTCTCTTGGACTCATCGCAGTCATCCTAGTGACCATCATGATGGTCGACATGAGTTACTACCACTTTAGCCATCAACGTTTGAATTTTGTGTTCTTTGAGTACGTCTCTGATTTCCTGAACGGCATTGTCAGTGGAACACAAGAGTCTCAGGCTGCACAACAAACGACCGCCGAGCTTGGAAACATGGCGAGATGGGGAACCCAAGCATGCGCAATGTTGTTGCTAGAGGGGCTGGCATTGTATGCGTGGTGGCGCATTCACCGATTGATGATTCCAAAACCGACGGGATCGCTAGTGCGAAGATCTCTCGCATTGAATCTTGTCCTGGCGGTGGTCATCGTCATCGGCTCCCTGGGAGCTTTACTCTATAGCACGCCCATCGAGCCGATGATAGAGAGCAATGCCTACTACATGCTTGCTCAAAACCCGATCCTGTTCTCAAAGGATTCGGCCCGCGCGGCACTCCTCCACCACTGGGAATGGGCTTCACAGCTTCCTAACCGGGATCTCTCAATCGAGGATGCCGTCGGATTTTATCAAAACTCTCGCGTTCAACGAGTCGTATTTCCATACCAACGGTATCCATTCGTGGGGTGGGCACCCAGCCATGATGTGCGGCATTTCCCAGAACCGCCGAACGTGTTGGTGATTTTTGTCGAAGGACTAGACCGACGGTACTTGGGACAGACGGTCTATGCCGACCGCCCGATTCGGGTGACCCCGTTTCTCGATCGTCTGAAGCAAGACAGTCTGTACTTCGAGCATTTTTTTTCCAACGGTGTTCAGACATCACGCGGGCTCTTCGCGACGCTCTGCTCCTATTATCCGAGGCACGGGGCAGCGGCAATCAAGACCCGCTGGACCCGAGAGTACTTATGTCTCCCGTCCCTCCTTCATGAACGGGGCTATAGGACCGAAATGGTGGTCGGACAGCGTGGAACCGTCAATAATCTGCGAAACTTCTTTGGGAGGAATGGGATCGAACGTTTATACGACATAGAAGATTTCCCTCCTCATGCTGAACACATAGGACTCGGCATGACCGATGCTGCGATCTTCGATTTCGTCACAGCACGTTTGAGAGAGGTACGGAGTTCTGGTCAGCCGTTATTTTTGACCACGCTGACATTGAGTATGCACCATCCATTCGTATTTCCAGAAGGGCATCAAGAGGTCAAGGCCCTGGAGGCAAAGGAGGACCGATACGTTCCAGCACTACGTTATTTTGATATAGAATTCGAACGATTTTTTACGGAAGGACAGCGGGAAGGGTTGTTCAAGAATACCATCGTGTTTGTGCTAGGGGACCATGGGCGACATGAGGAACTAGGGTGGACGGATGTTGAAAAACAAGTCGGTCATTTCATGACTCGGCTGTTTATTTGGCTGGATCGATCACTGCGGACAGACGAGGCCTATCATCCGCGGACCGTCGGCACCATCGCGAGTCAGGTCGATGTGGCTCCCACGATTCTCAACCTTAGCCATTCAGAGCCCACCATTTCGCCTTTCGTGGGCCACAGCTTGAGCTGTCTCTTGGCTGCTAATTGTCTTCGTGATAACCGTGCGTATTTGACGAGCGTTTATGATGACCTCATCGGGTTGGCGGGGGAAGAGGGAATCTGGTTGTATTCGTTCAGAAAAAAGCAGCTGAGTTGGACGGACGTCGCCATGCAGGATAAAAAAGAAAATGCAGAGGAATTGGTAGGTGCGCCATCGGCATCCCGCCAATTATTCTCTTTGTATCTCGCATCAAACGTTCTTCTTGAACAGGATCGTATCTGGTCTTGGCAGGAGTTAAAAAAAGCTCTTTACTCCGGCAGAAGGATTCAACTATTGTCTCCTATTCCCTCCCTCCAACCCTCTTGAGATCCGCTCAATCGATTGTGCTGACCTATTGGGTGGCCATATTCATCGTGCATAGCCTGTTGTCTGGGGGGATTGGTATTGTTCATGCGGCAGAGGTTCAGGGGCCTTCTCCATCACGACAGAGCGATGCATCCGTTTCTGGTGAGGAACAGGAAAAGTCTCCGGCCAAAGAATTCGTCGATGATACCGACCACCCGGCAGAGCATGCTCTCAAGGCGCTTCCAGTAAAGTCCGAGTACTCGGTTATTCCCCTTCCGTCATTTTCCTACAATCGCAATGAACGGTATTGGGCCGGGGCGATTACCCCCATTTTAAAGACCGACTCAAACGGGCATATTCGAGATATTTGGGCCCCGCAATATCTATTTAATCCACTGGTGGGACATGGTGGAAGTCTGAGCTACTTCGGGTATCCATCGGATAACGAACAATACCGTGCCTCCGCGTGGTACTCTGAAAAGGTTGATCGCGGCGTCGACTTCGGGTACAAGAATGTGGCGGCAGGAGGGGGACGATACATCCTGACTGCCGACTTTGCTGCATTTAAGAATCCCTTTGCCCGGTTTTTTGGCTTCGGGAATCGAACGGCGGAATCGGATGAAACGAATTATACGTCCCGAGAGCTGCTCGTCAAAGTGGCCCTCGGTCTCAATCTCACCCCTGATCTCTCGATCATGTGGACGGAGAGATTGCGCATCGTGAGAGTGGATGATGGCGTGGTTGATTCGTTACCCAACATCAGACAACGGTTTCCGGCGATTCCTGGTATCCAGGGGGCGCAAGTCCTGGGGCACGGCCTTGTGCTCCGCTACGACACGAGGGACAGCCAACTCGTTCCGGTGAGGGGCATGTATATCAATGTTCTGGCCGAGTTTAATCAGAATTTGCAGTCAGGCGAAGAAAATCAGTGGGGGCATGTTACGCTGGATGCACGACATTTGATTCCCCATGTCTCGAACAAAATGGTGTTTGTTTCACGGATGTTCTTCAGCGGTGTGTTCGGACAGATCGAGCGGAAAGGGACGGAGCTGGGTGTGCCGTTTTATGAGCAACCGACGCTCGGAGGAGAAGATTCGCTCCGTGCGTTCGGTCATAATCGGTACATCGGTAGCTGGGCGTTTCTGATCAATCTTGAAGAACGAATGCGTGTGTTGGATAAGACGATATTCGATCATGATATCCGATTAGAAGTTGCACCTTTTCTCGATATTGGACGTGTCGGACGTACCGGAGTCGATATCTCAAGGCTTTTCTTTACGGATATTCAGGTCAACCCCGGTGTGGGGCTTCGTCTGGTGGCGATGCCAAGCATCGTCGGCCGATTCGATGTCGCCTATGGAAAAGACGGTATCAATGCCTTTGTGGGATTGGATTACCCTTTTTAATGCCGACACGATCTCGCACAAGCTTGCCGTGTTTCAGCTCCATGCAACGAATGGGTGGGGTCGCGCAATTCCTCGCTGGGCTGGTATCGTGCATGGTGTTGGGCGGATGTGCGGTTCCACTTTTGAATGCGGCCGCTTCAGGCGATTCTCAACGGGTGATTGAGTTGCTCGGAGAGGGACACCATGCGAATGAAGCGTTCCCGGTCGTAGGGATACGACCGCTGACACTTGCTGCGGCCTATGGGCACGCCGACGTCGTGCGTGTGCTTCTTGAACATGGGGCGGACGTCAATGCAGAAGACTTCACTGGTTGGACGGCGCTGCATGCTGGGTCGTTCACGGGGGATCCAGCGACTGTCTCTCTCCTCTTGGACCGTGGGGCAGTTTCCAGTACTGATCGGTGGTTTCTCAGAAGTCCGTTGAAAATCGCTGAGACATTAAACCACGAAGACATCGTTCCTCTCTTACAAAAGTCCGAACAAGTGCGGACTGGGGCAAATGTTGTCTTTCAGGTCAAATGAAGACCGCGTCGGACAGACAACATCTTACATATGTGGCAAGCCACATAATTATAGGTCTTAACTGATTGATTCCTTCCTCAAGATGGATTTACATAGAAAGAGACTAGAACCTATCTCAAAATCGATTTCCGAGTGGCATTACCGACCAATACAACTCCACTGCAACTTACGCCAGCCTAGCATTCTTTTAACGCGACCAGTTCATTTCTTGGGATTTTCCGCACATCCGGAATGCTTTTTATCGGCTTCTGTAGAACCGCCGTATAAGACATCGCTTTCCGCCTTTTAGTTCCTGTTCAAACAGTCATGTCGGTTTCTTCCATGAGGGCTGGACACCTCTAGAGATTTTCCCAGTGGTTGGTTATCAGGCCACAGTGGATGATGAAGATGACAAGCAAGGCGCGACACAGCTTCCTAGATAGAAATTACTATAAATGAGCTTTATGGAGTGTAGCAGGACAGCAGCAACCACTCTCGCGGCGGTGTCCATGGCCTTGCTCGGAACGCCAGCCGCGTACGCACGCAACGTTGGCGACCGCCATGAAGGGACAGACGTACAGGCGGCTGAAAGCCGACCGATGCAAAGTACGAAAAACGAGCAAGAGAACGAATACCAGCTTTTGCCCGGAGACCGACTGGTCCTTGGCAAAGTCGAAGCCGTCACCTCCGACCAGATCAAGGTCGCAATCGGCGAAGTACAACCACGGTTTCTTCCTCTGAAACAGGTGCAGGGAAAGCATTTCTCGCCCATTAAGCCCGGCGATGACCTGATTATCATCGTCAACGAACAAAATCTCATCGTCGATTATCACCCTCTGGATTCTCCAGCGCATATGCACAAGATCGTTAGAGGCAAGATTGTGGGTAATATGCCGGTTGGTCACGACAGGGTTGTTATCAAAGGCACGGATGGCAAGGAACAGTCGTTCCAAGTTCGTTCTCAGGTCCGTAGCAAATTGGCGTCGATCTCTGTAGGGACACCAGCACTCTTTCTGCTCGATGAAACCAACCAAGTGGCTGATGCCACCTTTGCCAGTGTAAGCGCGGCCAAAGAAGCGCACAAGAAACCGGAAGACGTATTGCCCATCAAGAGCGCCAACCGGCAAGTGGAAGGCATAGTGGTTGGGCCCCTTCATGCCGACCGCATGATACTCAAAACAGAAGGTCAAGAGCGGTCCTTCGAGGTGCATCGCGTCATGCATGAACGAATCTCCAAGCTTCAGAAAGGCGACTCCGTCATTCTGCTGGTCGACGATGAAAACAAGGTGGTGGACATTGCCGTGCTGTCTCGGTAGAACCGGGGGACTCTTGTTGCGCAGGATACGGCTATTTTCACGTTTGCTTTTTGTCGATTAACATCCTAGAGTCTTTCAATCCATCGATAAGGAGCAGAGGTCTCCCCAGACACATACCGTTTTACGCATGAGCTGTTTCCTGCGCATCCCACTTCCGCTAGCTCTGGCTCTATTCATTGTGACGTTCTTGTGTGTTCCCGCGCGACCTCTCCTTGCTGCGTCGGAGGGAAAGACGGAGGTCTTTCCGATTCAGAAAGCCGCGCCGGCAGCGATTGTGATTGAAAAGGCCGGCACTGAAGATGAACTCCGGCGTCAGATGAGGGTCAAAAACGATGTCGCCGAACTGACCACCGAAACGATCCGGCTTTCGGAAGCGCCGATAGGAAGTTTCGGCTTCATTGCGGCACGGTCTCTCGGCCTGGTCTTAGTCACCCAAAGCGCCGATCTTGTGTTGGAGCGGGTGGCGTCAACCTCTATTGCTTATGAAATCCATAAGATCGCTGGGGGCAACGCATTACTGGTTGGATTCATGGACAAAGAG
>CAZOHW010000169.1:0-8895 GCA_964579525.1 uncultured Nitrospira sp.
AGGACCTTCGAATCGATACCTTCCGGTCTGGCGGCGCCGGCGGACAGAACGTAAACAAGGTGGAGACCGCCATTCGTATTACGCACTTGCCCAGCGGCATCGTGGTGCAATGTCAGAACGAGCGGTCGCAGCTCCAGAACCGCAACGGCGCGATGAAAATCTTGAAATCACGCCTCTTTGAATTGGAACAGAAGAAGAAGGAAGCGGAGTTCAACGCGATTGTTGGAGAGAAGAAAGACATCGCATGGGGCAGCCAAATCAGGTCGTACGTGTTCCAGCCCTACCAGATGGTCAAGGACCACCGCACCGGCCATCAAAGCGGAGGTGTCTCCTCTGTCATGGACGGCGAACTCGACGGATTTATCGAAGCTTATCTCACCAAAAAGCTCACAAAAGGAAGCAGTTCGCCACCGGCGATCAGCGATCAAGACGACGATGACCTATAAAATCGGTTCATCTGTCGCTCGGTCTGTCTGGTCTCTTGGGGACTGATGGACAAGATAGACCAGACGAACCAAACCGACGAGACAGACTCATTATGGATGAACTCAACGAACAGCGGCAACAACGGATCAAAAAACTTGAGCAGCTTCGTGAAGCCGGCGTGTCCCCCTACGGCAGCCGTTTTGAGGTGAAAGATCGAGTGAAGCAACTCCTCACTCTCCATGGGGAGAAGACCAAAGACACCTTGGAGCAGGAAAAGATCTCTTGTACCTTCGCGGGGCGGGTGGTGGCGATTCGGAGGTTCGGGAAGGCCGGATTCGCCGTTCTGCAGGACGGTTCAGACCGTCTTCAGGTGTACCTGAAAAAAGACCTACTTTCCGACCAAGCCTACATCGTTTTTGAACAGCTGGATCTTGGAGATTGGATCGGCGTCTCAGGAGTCCTGTTCCGCACCAAGACCAATGAATTCACGGTCGAAGTCCATAGCCTGACATTTCTTAGCAAGGCCCTCCGACCGCTTCCGGAAAAGTGGCATGGATTGACAGATGTCGAAACACGATATCGCCAGCGCTATGTCGACCTGATCACCAACCCGGACGTCCACCACATTTTTTCGACCAGGAGTCGCATCATCGCCGGCATTCGGGCGTTTCTCATTGAGCGGGGCTTCCTTGAAGTCGAAACTCCTATGATGCATCCGATCCCCGGTGGCGCAGCAGCCAAACCCTTCGTCACACATCACAATGCTCTTGGGGTGGACCTCTATTTACGCATCGCGCCGGAGTTGTACTTGAAACGCTTGATCGTCGGCGGGTTTCCTCGTGTCTTCGAGATCAATCGAAATTTTAGAAATGAAGGCATTTCGACGATTCACAATCCTGAATTCACGATGCTCGAGTTTTATGTGTCCTATGCGGATTACCAGGATCTGATCCGGCTCACGGAGGAACTCGTTTCCAGTTTAGCCCAGCAAATCCTCGGCAAGACCGTCATCGAGTATCAGGGGAAGAACATCACGCTCACCCCACCGTGGCGACGCTGGTCCTACCATCAAGCCATTCTGGAAGTGAATAAACTCGATTCGGCGGTGTTACACGACCGAGACAAGGCCTTGGCAGCGGCGAAACAGCTGAACGTTCCGGTGAACCCCAAAGCCTCGCTGTTTGCGATCGTGAACGAAATCTTTGAGGAAACTGTCGAGCCTAATTTACAGCAGCCCACATTTATCACGGATTACCCGATCGAGATCTCTCCGCTGGCGAGACGAAAGGATTCCGACCCCACGCTGACGGATCGATTCGAGCTGTATATCGCTGGACGAGAGATTGCCAACGCATTTTCCGAGTTAAACGATCCGTTGGATCAACGGGAACGGTTTGAAGGCCAAGCCAAGCAGCGCGAAGCCGGTGACGAAGAAGCACATCTGGTCGACGAAGACTTCCTTCGCGCCCTGGAGTATGGGATGCCCCCGACGGCCGGTGAAGGGATCGGGATCGACCGACTGATCATGTTGTTCACCAATCAAGCCTCCATCCGCGACGTAGTCCTCTTTCCCCAGCTTAGGCCGGAGAAAGCGTAAGCGTGACTCTTCCCTATGAAATCTTCGTCGGGCTCCGCTACTTGCGCGCCAAGCGCCGCAACCGGACTATCTCACTTAACACCTTTGTCTCCATCGCCGGCATCACCTTGGGCGTGGCAGCGCTGATCGGCACGGTCGGGATCATGACTGGGTTTCGAGAGGACATTCAGAGCAAGATCCTGGGAACGACCGCGCACATCATCGTTCAAGAGCGGATGAAGGAAAACATGACCGACTACGATCGACTTACCGAGAAAATTCAGACGGTACCAGACGTAATTGCGGCCACGCCATTCGTGCTGCGCCAGGTGTTGCTGACCACACAATCCGGCGTGCAGGGCATCGTCTTGCGAGGGATCGACCCCAAGCGGGAAGCTAACGTCACCGAACTCGCGAAAAATATCACGACCGGAAAACTGACCGATCTTCTCACACCCATGAAAGTGACTCAGGCTCCGGTCGACGATCCACGTGGGGAACTCCGCGTCGTCGAAAAGCCTGGGATCATTCTCGGCAAAGAGCTCGCGCTCCGGCTCGGCGTATTCATCGGCGATACCGTCAACGTCGTATCTCCCGTGGGCCCGATCAGTGCGATGGGCATGGTGCCGAAGATTCGCACCTTTGCCGTGGTCGCACTGTTCCATTCCGGCATGTACGAATACGACTCCTCACTGGCTTATATCGAACTTGGTGAATCGCAAAAATTTTTCAACATGAATACGAGTGTATCCGGCATCGAAGTCAAAGTCACCGATGTGTTTCACGCCGGAGAAATCGCTCGGAACATCGAACAAGAGCTGGGGTTCAGCCATGGGGCCAGGGATTGGATGCAGATGAATCGCAACCTCTTTTCGGCCTTGAAACTGGAAAAGACCATGATGTTTTTGCTCCTCGTCCTGATCACGATCGTGGCGTCGTTCAACATCGTCAGCACGCTGACCATGATCGTTACGGAGAAGCAGAAAGAAATCGCGATTCTCAAGGCGATGGGGGCAACGAAGCGCAGCATCCGGCGCATCTTCATGTTGAACGGTCTGATCATCGGGTTCGCTGGGACTGGCATCGGCATTCCTCTTGGCTATGCGTTTCTCTGGCTGATTCAGACATTTTGGACGTTTGACCCGAGTGTGTACTACATCTCGACCATTCCCGTTCATGTGCTGGCGGAAGACGTGGTCTTGGTCGCCGGATCTGCCATCCTGATCAGCTTTTTGGCGACCGTCTATCCAGCCAATCAGGCGGCAAAGCTGGAACCGGTCGCGGCATTGCGCTATGAATAGATTCGCAGGGCTGAGAATTAAGGGCCGAGGGCTGAGTCGTCGTTACCATTCCAACATTTCGATCCTCAGTCTCCAGCCATCACAACTCATCACTGAACATGATCAAAGTCACTGATCTGCATAAATCTTTCTCCATGGGTTCGTACGAGCTGCCGGTCCTCCAGGGGATCACTCTCGAAATTCAACGAGGCGAACTGGTGGCGATCGTCGGCGCGTCCGGCGCAGGCAAGAGCACCTTGCTCCATATTATTGGGACCCTCGATAGACCTACCAGTGGAACGGTGATGCTCGATGGAAACGATCTGTTTCGAATGACGGAAACACAACAGGCCGAGTTTCGCAATCGGCGCATTGGATTCGTGTTCCAATTCCATCACCTGTTGGCTGAATTCACCGCCTTAGAAAACGCCTGCATGCCTGCCCTGATCCAGCGACGTGACCCGGCGTCGGTCCGATCCGAAGCGGCAGCACTTCTCACGGAAGTCGGCCTCGGCCAACGCCTGCATCATAAACCTGGCGAACTGTCCGGCGGCGAGCAGCAACGGGTCGCAATGGCGAGGGCCTTGATGCAGAACCCGGACTTGGTATTGGCGGATGAGCCGACGGGGAACCTCGATACCCACAGTGGAGACGGTCTCTTCGGGTTGATGCGAACCTTAAATAAGACCCGTGGAATCACCTTTGTCATCGTAACCCATAACGACAAACTCTCTGCTCAATCCGACCGCATTATTCACATGCAGGACGGGCAGATCATCTGAGTCGCAATAACCCCTTTGCCCGGTAAGATTGGCTTTCCCCTCACTATGCATGTTTCAACCGATCGGGCCTCATCCATAGCGGACTTCGCAACCCGGGGAATCCTTGACGAACCACGATTCCTTCTCTAGACTCGCCCAATCATCCTCAAGGACATTTCCTGGTATGGGCCGTTTGACATTGCTTCGCGCCATTATCCTGTTCGTCCCGTTCCTCCTCCCGTTCTACGCATCTGCGACTGAATTCGTGATCGCAGGACCTCGCGCCATGGGTATGGGAGGTGCCGGTGTGGCGGTCACCACGAACGCACTCGCGACTTACTGGAATCCCGCCGGCTTGGCGATGACCCAAACGGTGGATCTTCGTCTACAAGGCGGTGGGCAGGCGACCGATCGTCTTGGTCTCGGCAATGCACTGCATGACCTGGAAAACTTCAATACCAGTGATACTTCACCGACTAATCTGACGAAAGCCCAGAATCTTGCCGATCGAATCAATCACCCTAGTGCGGCGGTCTCCGTCAATGGCTCAGCCGGACTCTATGTGAAGGGCCATCTTGGCGAACATGCGTTCGGATTCAACGTCTCAGACGTCGCAACCGGAGGCGGGTTTATCTCAACACCAGTGCAAGCCTCCCAGCCTGGTGGGTCAGGGACCCCGATCAGTGTGGCAGGAAAGTTGGCGCTCCGGGGGCTCGAAGCTCGACAATTGGCCTTTTCCTATGCCTATGCGTTTTCCGATAAAACCTTTGCCATCGGCATCACCGCCAAGGTCATTCAGGGCGCAGCCTACAATGGTTCGACGGATCTTCAAGGCGGAAGCGGCATCAGCACCACCGACCACTTTGGGAAACCGACGATCTCCACGACCTATGGGATTGATGTCGGAGCCATCTACCGGCCCTCGTCTTTGATACGATTTGCCGTCGTCGCGAAGGATATCAATAAGCCGACGTTCGATGGCGCCGGCGGAGGAGAATTGAAATTAGAACCGCAAGTTCGGGCAGGGGTTGCGATCAATCCCTACTCTTCCTTAACATTAACAGCCGATGTGGATGCCACCTCGAACAAAACCTTTGTGCCAGGGGTCAAAAGCCAACTCCTCAGCTTTGGGCTGGAGCAAACCATCCTCTCCGAGTTTCTCTCGCTGAGAATCGGCACGTTCAAGAATATGCAGGATGCCTCTACTCCCTTTACTCCTACGGCAGGATTAGGCATACGATGGTTCAACTTCCGCGCGGATGCGGGAGGAGGATATGATTTTCGAGAAAAAGGCGCGCTCGTCTCCGCTTCTCTTTCTTTAACATTCTAATGGTATACTGAACCCATGTTGCTACGACCTTCTACTCGCATCGTCGCCATCGCGACCTATCTCCTCCTCTTAGCAGGCTGCGGAGGGCTGCAGGAATCCTGGGAAGGCCCAGGAGCCAGGGTCTTCCGCCCGCAAACCATTGCCGTACTGCCGCCGATGTCCAGCCAGTACGACAGTGCGCGTGAGGACATCCAAGAAGTCCTGGCGGTCGCACTCAACAAGCAGAACACGGTCGAACGAGTGGTCTCACCGGAAAACGTGACCGATATTTTCCAAGCCTCGAAAGAGGCGTTCGATTCTCTCGTGTTTTATTTTTCTCGTCTCGAAATGACCGGCCAATCCGACAAGGATTCGGCAATCAAGCTTGGCAAGGCCCTCAATGTCGATTCCTTCCTCGTAGTCCGGGTAAACTCGTGGGAATATGTGCGAAAGGAAGGAGACAATGTTGGGCGAGTTGGGCTCAGCCTCCGACTGGTCGATGCCGCGACAGGGACGACGGTCTGGAAAGCCCGCCACGAGCGATCAAGCAGTTACATGTTCATTAAGCCGAACCTGAAGGACATCGCGAAAGAACTCGCCGACGAAATGATCAAGTACATGCCTCCTCAGGTTAAACGATAGCATTCCCCCCTCGCCAGTCTGCCACCCTACATTTCGTGCTCCAGGGCAATTCCCAGTAGCTTGGCACTTCGTCTCCGTCATAGACTTCATATAGTCATGGATATAACGGTCCTGCGGTCCGCACTTATTTGCTCATGCTGCGACCATACTCTGGATGAAATGACCGCCGACACTAAGAAAAGACTGAATACAATATGATGCTACGTATATCCCCATAAAAGCCGTTGACAGATCAGAACCGTTTAACTAGCATCACCTACCTATGGACTTTGGCTCAGATACCTAAATGAAATAATCCCCAAATGAGACAAGCAAGACATACTTGGCGAACTGTCGGTTTACTCGTGAGTGGTCTGTATCTCGGGGATTTTGCGATCACACCAGCCGTGGCTGCGACAATAACCTATACCTTCTCTGGAATTGTGAGGGGGATCGATTCTGCACAGACCGTCCTCCTGCCATTCGGTACTTCCGCTCCATTGTCGAGGATGTCGGGTTCGCCGAACGTCTTTACGACACCACAGGTCAGGTCCGAAAGCCAGGCCACCTATTTCGGTTCGAGGATTCAGCTCAACGTTGGTTCCTATCAGATCCGTCTCCCATTCAGACTGGGAAACCATAGAGCCACTATCTCCAACACAGATTCCTCTAAGGCCTCTAGTATCACATTCACCCGCGATGGTCTCACTCTCACCCCAAACTCTTCTGTGAATTCCTGGCTCAACCAAGCGTCATTCAATACTCTTGAGGGGCCGCCTTCGGCTTTTAGTAGCACTGAATGGCCAAGACCATTAGGACTTTCACCAAGCATTAGTACGCTTTCACACTCCCGCGAGTGGCGGCTTCCGTTCAATAACAACCCTGCTCCTACCGATCCTGTAACTCTTGTTCAGGGGACAATCGCCCCATCCACTATTGGCCCCTTGCCAGCCTCCCTGATTATCGCTGGAGTCGGTCTGGTGGCCCTGATCGGCCTTGGGGCGGGAGGGTTGCGAGCCAGCTAGGACACAGACTCACCGTCTGATCAGCTTCCGTACAGAGCAATCCCTTCATGTTTTAGCCATCAGCAAAACAACCTGGGGTCGGATCTTGTTTTGTGCATCAAATATCATCTTAGGGCCAAGAGGCTACCCCTGCAGTTGCCTAGTGTCGCGTCATCGCAGCTTTCAAGGCAGGCGACAGCTTTTGTTCGTGGGCCGACAAAATGATGAGGTAGCTCTTGTCTTACGCCTGGTACTTCCGGTGCTCCAGAAACTGCTACCGATCCTCATCGCCGAAATAGATATCTTGTTGGGTGCTGCCCCGAGCAGTCACATGATAGAGCACCCCAGCATATTCAATACGGAGTGGACGAGCCATGAAGAAAAGTCTAGCCCAGCAGTCATACAAGACACAAGATCTGGCCCCACTTATCATGCTGGGAGGACAGCCTTCATCATTATTGGTATTCTTTGACCCCGGCCCGACACCTGTTATGCTTGGATTCGATGAGACAAATCCTCGTCCAATACAGTGCGGTTATTGTGATTGTCATCACCGCCACCATGGCATCGGCAGAAAGCCCTGACTCCTCATCCCTCCAGCCACGAACAGGGCATGCGATTCAGAGTGACTCATCACTCCCGCTCCAAACCAGACGCGGGCGCTGCAACCCCGCCGACACACGGTGCCAGCTGCCACGCCATCGCGTGCAGCCCAAAGACTCCGACCTCAATCAACAGACCGAAGCAGGTGCCCGCTTGAGGCACGAAAGCTCGCTGAATACCCGCAGCCGGACCGGATCCGCCATCGATAGTCCATCGACCAGACCATAACATCTACGTTGCCATCCATTTGCTTTTACAATCGAAGTCGCGTCTTGTACTGCACTTCGCTGTTAACCTTTTCATCAGGCACGACTGCCGACTTATTTGAATCATCTCTCCTTCCTTATCCTCGTATCAGGAAGGTTTTTCCGCCGAAGCTCATCAGGAAAGAGTAGGCCGCGAAAACATCTGTGTGAGCACAGTGAATTTTGAGTTAGGACTTGAGCATTGACTTATTATTCTTGGAACGCAGTCGCCGGAATTGTCGGCTACACTTTGTCGTTCTCTTCTGCCTTACAATCCTATCCAAATCATAGTTCCCCCAGGTTCATCACAGATGAAACCAAAATCTGTGAACCATTTTCTGACTAGCCACCTCACCTTGCCTCTCTTCCCCTTTGCCTTTAGTATGACGCGGCACAGACTGATCACCCACACAGGGAATGATTTCATGGAAGCAAGCTTTTGGCACAATCGTTGGCAAACGAATCAGACGGGATGGCACGAGCGCGCCGTCAACCCGCTCCTGATTGCCCACTTCTCGTCTCTCGGTGTGCCTCCCGGCGGACGAGTGTTCGTCCCGCTCTGCGGGAAGTCGCTCGATCTCGGCTGGTTCCTCTCTCGCAGCTATGCGGTGGCTGGGGCAGAACTAAGTGAGTTAGCCGTGACGCAGCTCTTTGCTAAGTTGGGGTTGGAGCCTCGCATTTCAGAAGTCGACAAGCACAGGCTTTTTCATGGAGAAAAGATCGACATTTTCGTAGGCGATCTCTTTCGCCTGTCTCGGGACATCCTCGGTCCCGTCGATGCAGTCTATGATCGGGCCGCGCTGGTCGCGCTTCCGGAATCCACAAGAGTACAGTACACGGCACATCTCAAAAGCCTCACGGAATTGGCACCCCAGCTCGTCATCGGCTATGAGTACGACCAGACTATCGTGCCAGGGCCACCGTTTTCCGTCACCCCTGCTGAGCTCCATCGTCAGTACAGCGACAGCTATACCCTCACGCCGCTGGCCCGCGTGGACGTCCCTGGTGGGCTCAAGGGGAAGTGCCCCGCGACGGAACATGTCTGGCGATTGAACGCGCGGTTGGACTAG
>CAZOHW010000170.1:0-8864 GCA_964579525.1 uncultured Nitrospira sp.
CCGGCCAGATCGGGTTCGGTCAACGTGGCTGAGGCCAATAAGGTCGAACCGGGCAGTTCGGCTCCTGTAGCTTGGGGATCCAAGTCGAAAGTTCTGGGACCGAGCAAGATCGGAAGGGCGATGGCCAGCGACGTGAGGGCCAACAACGCTTACAGCGATGGGAGGCCGTCTTCATCGGGTTCAGTTCTGTTCAGACTTCGGCTCATTGGGGGAGTGTTCTCGGTGGTAGTGGCACGCCGGTTGGTCCTGTCACGCCGACCGGTGTGGTCGCCTGCAGCAAGGTTTTGACACGGTCCGGGATGATCCGGTTCCGTGGTGGTTCGATTCGTTCATTGGTGAGACGAATACCTCCGGTCAACGAATCCACCACTAATCCCAATAGATTGTTTTTGCTATCCATGAAATACATGATGATTGGGTCCAGACGCCCATGAGGCGCAAAGAACAGATCGGCTCGCCCCGAGACATGTTTATTGTCCCCGACGGAAAGTTCAATCAACCGGATGGATTCTGGCAAGGTACGAGGGGTTTTCCACGTCGGGTCCGGAGGCAGTCGCTCATCTTTTCCATCGATGATCATCATCCAATAGGTTCCCTGGTCGAGATCCAGATAGAGCTTCACGGGCTTTTGGCCGGTTGTTGCCAACCCTTGCAAGGTTCGAAGGAGTCCCGCGAATTTTCGGCCAACCGAGCTTAGGTCTTCCTCGACGCTGATCCGAGGTATTGCGATCGCCAACACTCCCGAGAGGAGGAAGAGCACGAACAGCATTTCCAACAGTGTGAAGCCTGCCGAGGAACGTAAGGGGTAAGATGCCAGCCGTGAAAGGTGAAACGTGAAGGGTGAAGGGTAAGGGGCAAGGGGCAAGTGGCGAATGGACAGGAGACGTGAGACGTCCCAATCAATTGACGAATGACGATTGACCATTGATCTCTTACTCTTTGTCCAAATTCCAATTGGTGATGTCGGCGTTGATGCCTTCCCCACCGACCTCTCCGTCCGTTCCAAGCGAGGTGACTTCGTAGTCGATTTTGATGTCTCCCCGTTGGACCGGGCTCAGATATTTGTAGGGATTTCCCCAGGGATCTTCCGGGAGCTTCGGGAGATACCCTCCGATCTTCCACTTTTTCGGCAGCACCCCGACCGACGGTTTTTCCACCAATGCTTTCAGTCCCTGTTCCGTCGTGGGATAGAGGCCGTTGTCCAACTTATAGAGCTGGAGGGCGCCTTCGATATTACGAATTTGGACTTTGGCCGCTGTTCGTTTGGCATCGTCCGTTCGTCCCATGATCCGGGGGACCACCAAAGCCGCGAGAATCGCCAGGATGGCGACGACCACCATGATTTCGATGAAGGTAAAGCCGGCTGATCTCTTGTAGGTGTCCGACAAGAGGCGAGTAGCGAAAAGTCGGAATGGTCTCTTGTCCTGTTTGTTCAGCGTCGGCATGTTCTGCGTTCCTGATGCACCCATCGTCCGTCCCCCTTTGTTCTCACGCATGACTGTCTGTTTCGTGTCGATCGTGTTCGTGATCACCGCACCATCTGCCCCATCTCAAAGATCGGTAAGAGGATGGCTACGACGATGAAAAAGACGATGACCCCCATAGCCAGGATCATGATCGGTTCCATCAGTGAGGTTAGGCGCGTGATGACCCGCTCGACCTCGCCATCGTAGATTTGGCTGACCCGTCGCAACATTTCCTCCATCTCGCCGCTTTTTTCCCCGACCGCGATCATATGGGTCACCAGGGCGGGGAATTCGCCGCTGCGCTTCAATGGATCGGCGATTGTTTCCCCCTCCCGGATGTTTTGCCGCGCGATCTCAATGGTGTCTTCCAAGATCCGATTATTCATGACGCGTTTGGAGACATCAAGTGCATCGAGCAGCTGGACACCGCTCGCCAACATGGTGGACAGTGTGCTGCTGAGCCTCGAGATCGACACCATACGGGCGACGTCGCCGATCAATGGGAGACGGAGGATCAGGCGGTCGGCGACCATTCGCCCCCGTTCAGTGCGGATGAACCGTCGGATTGTCAGCAGACTGCCGATCACGACGGTGCCCAGCAGCGGCCAATAGTCGGCGAAGAATCTGCTGATCGACATAAGCGCGACCGTGGGCCAGGGCAGCGCTTGCTTCATGCTGACAAAGACCGCCGTGATTTTCGGCACGACGAAGGTGACGAGAAAAAACAGCACCGTAATCCCGACGATCAGCATGAGGACTGGATAGATCGTGGCATTGGTGACTTTGCTCTTCAGCGCCAATTGCTTTTCCAGGAACTCCGCAAGTCGAAACAGAATGTGGTCGAGTGCTCCGCTGGCTTCTCCAGCTCGGACCATATGTACGTAAATCGGAGAGAAGTCCTTGTCGTAGGTTTCTAAGACTGCGCTGAGCGACTTGCCCCCTCGGATTTGTTCACGAATGTCCGCCAGGAGCGCCTTGATGGGTTTCTTCTCCGCCTGGTCGACCAGGACTCCGAGGGCTTCAACGAGCGGCAATCCGGCGACCAGGAGTGTCGCAAACTGTCTCGTCATTAAGGCGAGATCTGTCGCGGAAAGTGTCGAGGATCGGCTGATTGATCCTCCGACTCGGCTGAGGCCCCTTTCGGGAGAGCGGGTGGCCGTCTGGCCTTGTTCGACCACATCGGTCGGGTACACGCCCTCTTTTCTCAATTTCAGGCGCGCGACTTTGACGTTTTCGGCGTCGATGATTCCGGTCGCCGCCCCCCCATCCGTCCGATAGCCTTGGTATTGATAGACCGGCATCGTCAGTAGGCTCCGGTCTCGCGATCCTGGTCGGCACTGTGGTTTGTGACTCGACAGTGGTTTGAGTGGATATGGAGGGGATTGGTGGTGAGTGGCTTTGCCATCCCTTAGACCTCGATCTCTTGTTGAGTGATGCGCATCACTTCTTCCAAGGTGGTATGGCCGTGAAGGACTCGCTCGGCTCCTTCCTGTTTTAACGTCACCATGCCTTTCGCGATGGCAGCTTGCTTGATGGCTGTCGAATCCGCTTTGCTGCCGATGAGGCGCCTGATTTCGTCGTCGAGTACCATGAGCTCGAAAATACCGGTTCGACCACGATAGCCGGTTTGTGAGCAGGCTGCGCATCCTGCACCGCGATACAGCATGATCTCGGAGTCGGGTTCCAGCTCCAGACGGTCCAGTTCTTCGGCATTCGGTTTGTACGGGCGTTTACAATCAGGGCAGATTTTCCGGAGGAGTCGTTGGGCGAGGACCGCGACGACGGAGGACGCCACCAGAAAGGGCTCGATTCCCATATCTATGAGACGGGTGGCCGCACTCGCGGCATCGTTCGTATGGAGTGTAGAGAAGACAAGGTGCCCGGTGAGCGAAGCATGAATCGCGATTTCCGCCGTCTCACGGTCTCGGATTTCGCCGATCATGATGACATCCGGGTCTTGGCGCAAAATAGACCGCAGGCCGGTTGCGAAGGTGAGATTGATCTTGGGGTTCACCTGCATTTGCCCCACCCCAAGCAATTGATACTCGACCGGGTCTTCGACCGTAATGATATTTTTGTCCGGCGCGTTAATTTGGCTCAACGCTGCATAGAGGGTCGTGGTCTTACCACTTCCCGTGGGGCCGGTCACGAGAATGATGCCGTGCGCGAGCTGGATGAGTTGCTGGATAATCGAGAGCCGTTCCTTGGAAAAACCCATTTCGGACAGATTCAGCAGGCGATTTTCCTTCTCCAACAACCGTAAGACCACTCGTTCACCGTGGGATGTCGGCAACACGGAGACACGAAGATCGACATCCTTGCCGGCGGTGCGAATGGCAAACCGTCCGTCCTGCGGTAATCGTTTTTCGGCGATATTGAGGCCTGCCATGATTTTCAAACGAGCGATGATGCTGGCTTGCAAGTGCTTGGGAGGGGTCAAGACCGGGTAGAGCACTCCGTCGATGCGATACCGTACGACGAGCCCTCGTTCGAAGGACTCGAAGTGGATGTCACTCGCCCGTTGCCGAACAGCCTGGAACAGGACGGAGTTCACCAATCGGATGATTGGAGCCTCATCCGTCGCATCGAGCAAATCTTGTGGCTCGTCGAGTTCATGGGCCAACTGGTCGAGACTCTCGCTCGCCGCGATATCTTCCATGACCTCTTCGGCGCCGGCCGGGCTGGCGACTTCATCGTACGCACGGTTGAGACTGGCGAGGAGGGCAACACCGGTCGTCAGGATCGGTTTGATGGGTTTGCCCAACAGCAATCGGAGATCGTCCAGAGCGACGATTTCCAGCGGATCGGTTGATGCGGCGAGGATCACGCCGTCCTCCTGTCGAAGCGGTAAGACCCGGTAGCGCCGACAAAAGGCGATCGGGACTTTTTTAATCAGTTCATGATCGATGGCGGCGGTGTCCAGCTGCGGGAGCCAGGCCATTTCAAACTGATGGGCGAGGGCTTCGAGGATCTGTTCTTCCCTCAATAACCGCAAATGCAGCAAGACCTCGCCGAGGCGACCACCCTTTTCCAGCTGATAGGCCAAGGCTTCTTCGAGCTTGGCGTCCAGTAAGCTGAATTTCTCTGTCAGGATACGACCAAGGAGCGGCCGTCCATAATTCGATTCGGGTTGATCGGTGGCGTTCAAGGCTGACAGGATCCTTGGTTGTGTCGGGTTGAGAAGGAGACTTCCCTCCACGTGCGGCCCATCGCAGGAATCTGTGCCGACCCCTGTGACGTAAAGATACTCTTCCTTCCGCAGGCCTGGCAAGGAGACCATTTATTCTGTGTCAAAACAATTCAGTGGTTCGGAGTCTGAACCCTATGGGGACGTTACCTAGATTCTCAGCTATTGGCTCGTCTGCTTCGATTCTGTGTTGGGCGGACAGGAGGAGCGAAGGGGAGTCGATTTACCTCGGATACAGAATAGTGACAAGGACCCATAGGGGGTCAGCGTAGCTCATAGGTGATAGTTGAACGCTGGTTATTGCGAACCAAGTCGAGTTTGACCGTGCGCTCGTTCTTGAGTTGTTGGAGCAAACTTAACATGGTGCTGGGATCGCGGATGTCGACTCCGTTGACTCGTTGGAGGACATCACCTTTTTGGACGCCGATTTTTTCGTAGAAACTGGTGGGATCGACATACTCCATCCGAAATCCCTCGATCGTTCCATTGACCATGGAAGGGACAGCTTTGGCTTGCGTAAGAAGCTTCGGAAGATCGTTCATCGCCTGTTCTACCTCACGCCGGTCGATCACTTTTCGGATTGGAGTCCCGGGAACCACCGTCGGTGAGCTGCTTCCTGAGGAATTTCCTGAAAACTGCCCTGAGGGATTCACTGGAACAGGAGGATGATCGGAAAGTTCCAATTCCAGCAGCTCTTCGATGTTTCCCTGTCGGATGATGATGCCGTTTCGTCTGATCAGGGTGAGTTCCCCTAGATCGCCTACTTCCTCATAGAGACGGTAGAGGTTCTGCTTTTTTGATGACAGTTCCTCGATGATCGCAAACATGCCGCTGCGATCCCCCATTACCACCCCGAGTAGACGAATTTTTGCCGTTAATCCAAGCGACGCTCGAACTGGACCTCCAGCAGTTCGACCGGAATTGGTTGGTCCGTCCTGCGAAGTCTTGGGAGGAGGAAGGAGGAAGAGGCCGCTTGAGCTGATCTCTGCTGCGAATTGCGTCGGAGAAGAGGACGTCAGGAGCGTGGCGTTCTCGCCGCCAGATCCTGCTGGGCGGGTTGGGGTGATGTTCAATGCATCGGCAACAAACGCATTGATCGTATGGGCGATCAAAAAGGCACTGATTACTAAGCCTAGAAAGAGAACGATGCGGCGGAACTGTTGGGGGGCAAGAGGAGCCATAGCATACCTCGATCACAAGCTGGCTTGAATAGTACCTGCGATTGAGGGTGCCTGCAAGAACTGGATTTTATCCAGTTGATGAAGTTGGAGAGAGGACACCAATTATTATTATCGAAACTTCCCTGATTTTATGCTTCTAGGTATTTTCCTAGTGGAGATGATACCATAGCCTTTTTAGGTTGATACCGTAGAGGAAGCTGGAAGGAGAACGTTTAAGAATGGCAGCAAATGGTTTCAACGCAATCGCAGTTGTTCCCCATACCCATATTGTTAGAGCACTTTCGCGAAAGCTCCAACCTGACGCGTCCTCCTGTCGTACAGGCCATCATATCGTGATGTCCGGTCCCAACGAGCTGTCGATTACAGGCTAGAAGACCTTTTTATTAAGGTTTGAACCGAACCATCAGGATATTTAGAAAGTTCGTTTCCCGTGACGCAGATTACATTCATAATTTGGCATGCCTGTAGGTTTTGTCATGCACTAGTCAGAGTAGCGAGAACGGAACTGTACGAATCGTTAGGAAGTACTAGTCTTTCGGTATAGAATTATGGTCCAGCTCTTGCTATTGGTTCATTGGAAGTGCCATAAGCAACCAAGGTTCTCCGGTCTATTACTACCGAGAATTACCGAGTTGATATCAATCACAGTATGCTTGGATTTGGTGATCACGGCTCTGGTCTTCTTCTTAAGGTCTTACCTTGGTGGTGGAGGGAGAGCACCAACTGTGTGTATATCGGGCAAGAACGTGAGGTGAGAATGAAGCATATCGATATCATTGCAGGTGCGCGGCCTAATTTTATGAAAATCGCGCCAATTATTGAGGCACTCCGCAAGGCGGCGGCACGCGGTGGCCCGCTTCGCTATCGGTTGATCCATACCGGCCAGCATTATGATCGAGCTATGTCGGGGAGCTTTTTTGATGAACTTGGGATCCCCAATCCCGATATCAATCTGGAGATCGGATCCGGGACGCAGGCTGAACAAACTGCTGGCATCATGGTGGCGTATGAAAACGTGTTGCTGAAGGAAACGAGTGATTTGTGCCTCGTTGTTGGTGATGTAACGTCTACCATGGCTTGTTCCATTGCGGCACGTAAGCTGGGTGTGCCGGTGGCTCATGTGGAGGGGGGAATTCGGTCCGGTGATTGGACGATGCCGGAAGAGATCAATCGGGTCGTTACGGACTCCATCACCAACTGGTTCTTTACCACCAGTGAAACGGCCAATGATAACTTGCGCCAGGCTGGGGTGACCGACGATCGCATCTTTTTCGTTGGGAACACGATGATCGATACACTACTCACACATCTTCCGCATTTGAGACCTCCGGCTTGTTGGGCCTCGCTCAATCTCCAACCGGGTCAGTTTTTTGTCGTCACCCTTCATCGACCCGCAAACGTCGATGGTGGGCAACAGTTGTTGTCGCTGCTTCGCGCAATCGAAGTGGGGACGTGTGGGTTCCCCGTCATCTTTCCGGTCCATCCACGCACGGCCAAGAATTTAAGGGACCTCGGAAGTCGATCACCGCAACTTTACTATGTCGATCCACTCGGCTACCTGGAGTTTAATTATTTGGTGAAGCACGCAAAAGCCGTCATTACCGATTCGGGTGGGATTACAGAAGAGACCACGGTCTTGGGAGTGCCCTGTTTGACTCTTCGTGACAATACGGAACGACCAGAAACGATTACCATTGGGACCAATGAATTGATTGGGACTGATCCAGGCAGACTCGCTCCAGCGCTGGCACGGGTGATGGCTGGTCAATGGAAGAGAGGGGCAATCCCTCCGCTATGGGACGGGAAGGCGGCTGAGCGGATTGTCGAGCAACTCGCGCACGTGTTAGATGAGGGTAGGCGTGAGGCTCTTGCGTGATGAACACCAAGACCAGCCTGGGACATGTGAGTACACAGCATCTGGAGCGCGTGACCTACCGCAGAGCTTCTGGAGGTATCTGACCGTGTTAAATCACCACTGCTGTGAGTGGTTCTTTCCAGTAAGTGAATCGGTTCATCATTCATATGGACATCACTCACGAACCTGTGTCAGATCTCTTTGGAGTTATTGAAAAACTATTGATGGCATGATACCTCTTGAGGCCTTGTTCGGTTAGAGCCCCAATCCAGCGAGTCTTCAGGATGGTCCCAAAGGCCCGCTCGCCATGGCGAGCGAAAGGGGCATGCTACGCTTGGGTTGAACCGCTCGTTTCGATTACACGCGCGCAGAGAAAGCATCAGTGTGTTGCTTCGCTTCGGTAGGTCTTCGAGCGAGGCGAGGACAACGCTGGAGAACGGTATTCAATATTTTGCTGGAACACAGCTCATGGCAGTAGGCTCAACAGGCAGTTATTACGCCACTGGAATCGGAGAGATACAGGTCTCTCAAACCTTCCCACCGCGCAGTACAAGCGAAGTTGGTGAGACCAAGATCAGCTCGCATGTGTTCAGGTGCCATGATCCAGATCTGTGAACCGATGATGGTCTTTATGTCACGGAGAGTGGGAGAGGGAGCCTGCCAGTTCGTTCATGTATCAAACATTGTTAGCCGAACCCGTCGGTACGATCCATGCTAGATATTAAGTTACTTACTGCTCTAGCGATAAGCGTCGTTCCCCATCATCGAGTCCGACGACTGCTCTACCAAACTCTTTTAGGCTATCGTATTGACCGCGATGCCACGATTGCGTTTCTGACCGTGATCGCAGTCGATAAGGCAACCATTGAAGCGGTCAATATCGGCAGGTTCAACCGGTTTATTGGTCCATATGAGCTCGTTATTAAAAAGGGAACCTCCATTGGCAGGAGTAACGAGTTTTATTGTGGCCGTTGGGTTACAGAAGGACGCTTCGCACACAGTGGGTACGAACGGTTTTGTCGGATCGGAGAAAATTGTGTCATAACACGTTCCCATTATTTCGATACAACGGGAGGACTCTCTCTCGGCGATCGCACGTGGATCGCCGGGTGTTATTCTCAATTCTGGACACATGGAGTGGGGGAAAGGGTTCGCACTGTTTCGATCGGTGAAGA
>CAZOHW010000171.1:0-8815 GCA_964579525.1 uncultured Nitrospira sp.
CATGCTCCATAAGAATTGCAAGTGGAAGATTACTCAGACAGACTCCTAGCTGGAGTCGTCATGGCACGTGAACAGGCGGCTGCCCAGAACCGACAGGTTAATGCGCTGAAAGCGGCCTTGCGCTTGGCGAATCTGAGGTATAAGGGCGGGCTTGCGGCCTATTTGGATGTCTTGATCGCGCAACGGAACCTGTTCGAGGCGGAATTGGCTCTCGCGACGACCCGTCGCCTGCATTTGACGTCGGTCGTTCAACTCTATAAAGCGCTTGGCGGCGGTTGGTCGCCCAATGAGCCAGGTCGAGAATATCCGGTCGCGGCCGCGTTTCAGCCTTGATTCAGCCCTTGAATCCTACGAATGATCAAGCGAGTCATTCGTCAGGGCCTCCTGTAAGGTGATCAGCGTGAATAGGTCTAGCAGTTTATTGCCTCAGAGCGTAGAGCATCAATTGCGTCTGCCGTTTGTGGTGTAAGTATGGACAGCCTGCATCAACTTGAGGTGATTATTCTGTTGCTTGCCGTCGTGTTGATGTTGATGACGCTCGCGCAGCGGATGATGCTTCCTTATCCGATTCTCCTTGTCATCGGCGGACTCGCGTTGGGCATGGTGCCGGGATTGCCGACCGTCACGCTGAATCCCGATCTGGTCTTTTTGGTCTTCTTACCGCCGATCTTATGGGCAGCTGCGTATTTCACCTCCCTCCGCGATTTTCGAGATAACTTACGTCCAATCTCACTATTGGCTGTGGGCCTCGTCCTGGTGACGACCGCGGCGGTGGCGACGGTGGCACATGCTTTCCTTGGGTTTGGATGGCCGGAAGCGATCGCACTTGGTGCCATCGTGTCCCCTCCCGATGCCGTATCAGCCACAGCCATTGGCAAACGGCTGAGCCTGCCGCGGCGGATCGTGACGATTTTGGAAGGCGAAAGCCTCGTCAATGACGCAACGGCCTTGGTCCTCTATCGAGCCGCGGTGGCAGCGGTGGTCAGCGGCAGTTTTGCGCTCGGCGAGACGTTGATTCAGTTTGTGTACGCCGCGGTGGAAGGCGTTGCCGTCGGGATGTTGGTCGGGTGGCTAACGCGATGGGCGCTCCATGTGATTGGCGATAGTTTCACCGAAATCGCCGTGACATTGCTGGCTCCTTACGTGGCATGGGTAGCAGGAGAGTCCTTGCATGCCTCGGCCGTTCTCTCGTGTGTGGCGGGCGGTTTGTATCTTCGGCAGCACTTCAGCAAAGTGGTGGCACCGACGACGAGGATCCAAGGGCGTGCTGTATGGGATCTGGTCGTGTTTCTCTTGAACGGCGTGATTTTCATCCTGATCGGATTGCAGCTTGGAGCACTTCGGGCCGCCGTTCCGCCGGATCGCCTAGGACCGCTCCTCGTGGGCGGGATACTCATCAGCGTAACAGCCATTCTGGTACGGTTGGGTTGGGTACCGATGATCGCGGCGATCCTACGCTATCTCAGCTCAGCACTTCGTACCAGGGATCCGCTGCCACCCTGGCCGCATCTTTTTCTAGTCGGATGGACCGGCATGCGCGGAATTGTGACGTTGGCGGCCGCCATGGCGTTGCCGGTCTCAATCAATACCGCTGAACCGTTTCCTCATCGCGTTGAAATAATCCTGCTGAGTTTTATGGTGATTCTTGCCACATTGGTATTGCAGGGGCTGACGTTGGCCCCGCTGATACGAACTCTCGGGGTCAATGAAGGCTCGGATGGAGAGCGGGAAGAGATGCAGGCTCGCGAACATGCAGCTGGAGCGGCATTGACTCGGTTGATTATGCTCCATAAGCAAGAATGGACTCAATCCGATCATGTTGAGCGATTGAAAGTGCACTATGAACAACGGATGCGGCGCTTCGCGTCGGACGCCGATGTCGATTCTGACTGTAAAAAAGAAACGAGAGAGGCCTTTCTTCGGTTGAGGGAAGAGACCTTGACAGCTGAACGAGCTGCACTGATTCAACTCCGTGATGATGGCACGATCAGCGATGAGGTTCTCCACCGCCTAGAACACGAGTTGGACGTCGAGGCGTTGCGTCTGGGGCTTGGTGAACGACGAATGCATCACGGTGCTGGAGCCATATCGTAATTCAGGCAAATGTTCTCTCTTGAACCGGAGTATTGTGAGTAGGATACGGATCCGTATAGCCGAAAAGGACGACGAAGATGAAGCTGAAGGACAAAGTGATACTGATCGCCGGTGGATCAGGTGCCTTGGGTCAAACAGTCGTGCCGGCGTTTACGGCGGAGGGCGCGCGGGTGTTTGTGGTGTCTCATCGTCCAGGGGCGTCGTCGCCCAACGTGTCGGTTGTACAAGCCGACGTGACCGATGAAACGGAGGTTCAGCGTGTGGTGACCGAGGTCATCTCGAAAGCCGGCCGCATCGATGGGTTGATCAATCTTGTCGGAGGATTTGCTCCCGGTTCGGTCATCGAGACTTCTTTGCCCCTCTGGCAACGAATGCTGAACCTCAATGTCACCGCGGCATTTGTGCTATCTAAGGCGGTAACGCCTCATATGAAGCAGCAAGGCACTGGTCGTATCCTCCATGTGGCGGCCTGGGCGGCGGCGGAACCCTCTCCCGGCGCGGCGGCCTATATCGTGGCCAAATCCAGTCTGTTGACATTAGTCAAAGTGTTGGCGTTGGAATTGCGTGACAGTGGCGTCACTGTCAATGCGGTGCTTCCGACGACTATCGATACGCCGGGCAATCGAGCCAATATGCCTCAGGCTGACAGATCGATATGGGCAAGCCCTGAATCGATCGCCCAGACGTTGAGCTTTCTGGCGTCCGACGACGCCTACCAGATCAGCGGCGCGGCTATTCCGGTCGGCACGCATGGTGGGAAGAGAGGGAGGGTGAAAGGCATGATCTAGCAGGCTACGGAAAACCTACTTAGGTATGCATACACGATGATGAAAAAGTGTCGGCTTGTTGCAGGAAGGAAGTGCAAGTGTGTTCGAAGCGGAGCTTGCGTACGCGCAGGTGAAGGGGTGCTAATGTATGACGCCGATATGCATGGAGGGGCAAGATGAACACAGATCTCGAGAAGGTCAAGAAGTTGGCGAAGGATCTTCGGAAGACGTATCCCCGCAGCCCTCGAGAAAAACTCGGTGGCTACGTGATTGCGGCGCGGTGCGTCGATAAGTGCAGGGCATTTCTCATGAATATAAACGGCGAGTACAACTACTGGCCCTGTTCTCTGGCAAGCCAATGGTTCGCATTCACGGGGATCACACCGGAACAATTTCAGCAAGTCGTCGCTACCGGCGCCTCTGATGAGGATCTTGCCCGATGGATCAATGCTAATTCCAAGGTAACTGACCAGGATGAAGTGCTGAAATGGAATAATCGGCTGCGCGACATGAAACTCAGCGACATGAGTCTCCAGGCGCAGCACTATCTCGAAGACTACATCCCGAAATTCGTGCCGAATCATCGGCCGGTCTATGTGTGGTTCGACGTGTATGACCTGGAAGAAAAACGATTTTAGAGGATAGAGTTTTACAGTTGTAGAGCCGGTCTGGCGTGAGAGCCAACTTCTAGTTTGTAAGGGGATCTGGTTGAAAAGTAGAAAGGTAGAGAAGGTCGAGATATGAGTGAGTTGCGTCGGGAGCTATGGTTGATTCGACATGGAGAGACCGAATGGAGCGCGGCCAAGCGGCATACGGGGCGGACCGATATTGCACTGACTCCGACAGGTGAGCGACAAGCTGTCAAGCTGGGCCAATCTCTGTCCGGTCGACGATTTGCATCGGTGTTCTGTAGCCCGCTCCTTCGCGCACGGGAGACTTGCCGGCTGGCCGGTTATGGCGATGGGGCGAACGTAATCGATGACCTGCGCGAATGGGACTATGGCGCTTATGAGGGAAAAACGACGCAGGAGATCAGATGTGAACACCCTGGGTGGTCGGTCTGGACCGCGTCCATCCCCAGGGGGGAGTCGATCGAGCAGGTGGGACGTCGCGCTCAAAGGGTGATCCAGCGTGCGTTAGGGGCCGACGGCGATGTGATATTGTTCGCGCATGCCCACATTCTACGCATCCTCGCCGCATGCTGGCTTGGTCTGCCGCCTGAGACGGGGCGGTTATTTGTGCTTCATACTGCCTCAATAAGTGTGCTCGGTTTCGAGCACGAAACACGAGTGATTACTCACTGGAACCTCTTACCTGAGGAACGGACATGAACGCACACTATTTGGGTCATGTTGTCTTCTATGTGAAAGACTTGGAACGATCGCTCGGTTTCTACCGAGACCTGTTGGGCTTCAAGGAAGTGGGACGGATTTTTAACGGCGCCGCGACTGCCCTGACATCCGGTCGCACACACCACGAATTGTTATTGATCCAAGTCGGTGATGCTCCGGGTCCACCGAGTGGGCGCCGCTGTGGGCTTTATCACATCGGGATCAAGGTCGGGGACAGTCTGGATGAGTTACGACAGGCAAAGCGGGAATTGGTACAAGCCGGAATCTCGATCGATGGGATGAGCGATCACACGGTCAGCCAAAGTCTCTATCTCAAAGATCCGGACGGGAACGAAGTCGAAATCTATGTCGATGCCGACGAGTCGATATGGAAGAACGATCCGGCGGCAGTTCTGTCGCCGATCAAGCCGCTATACCTATAAGTGGAAGGATTCATCATCACTGCCTCCCAAGAGCCGCATAGTTTTGATCACCTACGAAGGACACAAAAGAGGATCACCATGGGACCACAAGCCATGACTTCATCATCGGACCGTGACTCCTTAGCTTTTCTCTTTGATTTGGACGGTACGTTGGTGGATAGCGTCTATCAGCACGTCCTGGCCTGGCGCGAAGCAATGCAGGGTGCCGGGATTGAACTCGCTGTGTGGCGAATTCACCGGCAGATCGGCATGAGCGGCGGCCTGATGTTGTCGGCGTTTCTTCGAGAGATAGGACGTGTCCTATCATCTGAAGAAGTGGAACGCATTCAGCGCACTCATGCCGAGGCCTATCGCCGACAGGCCGGTTCGTTACGTGTGCTGCCGGGCGCACTGGAGCTGTTGGCGGAGCTCTCGACACGGGGTGTGCCGTATGCCATTGCTACGAGTGGGCGTTTGCAAAGTGCGCAACCCACGCTCAAGCTCTTGAATCTGTCTCAGGATGTGCCCGTCGTGACTCGCGATGACGTGCGGTATGCGAAACCGGATCCTGATCTTTTCGTGGCCGCCGCCCAACGACTCAACGTGTCGACGAACCAATGCGTGATCGTTGGGGACAGCGTCTGGGACATGCTGGCTGCCCGACGAGCCTGGGCCTTGTCGATCGGTGTGCTGTCCGGAGGGTACGGGCGTGAGGAACTTCAGCAGGCAGGCGCGTACCGAGTGTATCAAGATCCTGCCGATCTCTTGCACCATCTCGATGAAGTGGGCGCACGAGCAACCTGAATCTCAGTTAGGAGCAGGTCATTCGCCCAGCGGTTGGTTTAGCGAAGTGGGCTAGTCGCGCTGTACGGGGAATTGGGCGTTCCACTCACTTACCTCGAGTGCCGTTTCGTTTCCATGGATTGCCGATATTGCTCCACATGGGCCAGAATGCGATTCTTCGGTACGCCGAACCAGGTCAAGGAATGCCGGATGAGTGTTGCCGACGCCTCGACCTCAGGCTGAATGATCTCGGTCGCTCCAACTGCACCGAGTCGTTCAGCTTCTGCCGATCCGTGCGCACGGGATAAGATCGGAATTTTTGGATTGATGTCCCGGATGCGACGCACTGTCAGTACAGCGGGCTCGATTTCAGGCAGGGCTACGATGATGAGAGACGCATCGGCTGCCCCCGCCTTCATAAGCAATTCACGGTGGGAGGCGTCGCCATAGAGACAGACAGTCCCTCGGCTCTGTGCCCGGCGAATGATGTCCGGATCTCGATCGATGACCACATAGGGAAGACTGAAGGATTCCAACGCTCTTCCGATCGAACTGCCGACCCGACCATATCCGCAGAGTACGACATGCTGACGGAGCGGCTCGCTTTCCGGATTCCCTGCCGCCATGTCGTGCTTATCATGGTCGAGACGCCGCTGGACGAACCAACCGGGCACATATCTCATAAGAGCCGCATTTATGAGAATGGTGATGACAGAGGCGGCAAGCGTCGCATTGTACACTTCGCTGCCGATGTGGCCTTCCGCTTTGGCGACCTGGACGAGGACAAACGAAAACTCACCGATTTGAGTGAGGCCGATCCCCACCAGGAATGCTGTGGTCCAAGAGTAGCCGAACAGCCGCACGACGGTCGTCCAAATCATGAACATCCCGGCTACGATCAAGCCGATCATTGTAGCGAGGAGAGAAAGGTTATCGATGATCACGCGAGGGTCGATCAGAATGCCGATGGTCACGAAGAAGAGCGCGACGAAGGCATCACGGAGCGAAAGCAGCCTCGCCAAGGTCTCGTGCCCGTACTCGGATGCGCTGATAATGAGGCCGGCCAGGAAGGCCCCCAAGGCGAAAGAGAGTCCGATCATCTGCGTGACGGCGGCGGTCCCAAGGCTAATGGCCAGGGTGACGAGTAAGAACAGTTCATGGTTTTGCGTCCTGGCGACGTGGGTCATGATCGGCGGGATGACTTTGGCGCCCAAGTATCCCACCGGCAGGAGAATCAACAAGGCTTTTGCCAAGGCTTGACCGATCACGAGCAATCGTCCCGAGTCGAACTCCCCGAGAGCAGGCATGAGCACGGTCATCCCTACGACTGCGACGTCTTCGACCAGAGCGATGCCGATCATCACCCGTCCGTGCTTTGAACGAAGTTCGCCCCGATCATAAAGCATACGGGCGAGTACCATGGTGCTCGCGATGGAAATGAGCGCTCCGATCACGATGCTTTGGGTCATAGACCACCCGGTCAGGCTTCCGGTCACGACGGCCAATCCGATAGCCATGAGAATCCCCAGCGGTCCACCGGCGAGAGCGACCCATTTGACGCGCATCAAGTCCTTCACGGAAAATTCGAGTCCGATTGAAAACATCAAGAGAATGACGCCGATCTCCGCAAAGAGATCGAACGTGTGAGATTCCGAGATAGTAGGTCCCGGGGTAAACGGACCGATGGCGATTCCACCCAGCACGTAGCCAAGGATTAATGGCTGCCCGGCTAGTCGAGCGAGTACGCCACCTATGACAGCGGCAAGGAATACGATGGCAAGATCTTGAAAGAATACGGGATCAGGCTGCACAGGATCTCCTCTTCGGCAAATTGTCTTCGCCAATCGCCCATGCTATGGCCGATTATCACAAGCCGGAGCAACGTAAATACCACAGATTAGGGGAATAATACTGCTGACTCGTAAATTGCTCGTTGTGCTGCCCGGAAGAATCGCGCATGACCGTCTATTGGGGGGTACGACGCTCCATACACCAAAGGTTCGGGGGACAAAATTGGATAAAAAGAACCGTGGAAGAGGCGTGCGAAGTTTATGATGAAACGATATACTCAGCCGCGCAACCCCGCTTCAACTATTCAGAGGGAGGACGATCATGGGAGAACCACGCATAGCAGCCAAGGAACCGGCAGTACTGACTCTGGAGGCAGGAACGTACTACTGGTGCTTATGTGGGCGATCGAGGGACCAACCGTTCTGTGATGGCTCACATGAAGGAACCGGTATCGAGCCGATCGAATTTACTATGGACGAAACGAAGGAAGTCGCGTTGTGTCAATGCAAGCGGACCAAGACTCCGCCATACTGCGACGGGACGCACCAGACGCTTTAGCACGATGTTGAAAAAGGCCGTCGGCTTTGTTCTCGCATCGCTCAGAGGCTCACCATACGACCTGTAGTCTGCCTCGCCTCTTTGCTCGCTGCAGCCTCGCCGGTTGGACTTTTTGAACATCCTAACTGGGCAATCCTGCAACATCCAGCATCATCGGATTCAGTATGTCCCGACCTCTTGAGCCGCCCTAGGGCGATGGTTCATACTAATTTCTCGTATGGAACGATCGCCCATCTCTCCTTGCGAAACGCTGGCGGATCGCTATCACGCGTTGCTGGAAGTGGCGCAGGCTATCTCCGCTTATAGAGATCTCGATGAGCTCTTTCGGGAGATTGCGCAGCGCCTGCCTCGCGTGGTGCGAGTCAATTTCGTCGGGCTCTCCCTGTATGATCCCATCAAGAACATGATGCGGTTGCATACTGTTCAGGCGAATGTGCCGGCTGATTTGGTAGGCGGTCATGAGGAGGCCATTAATGAAACCCCGGCGGGGTTGGTCTGGCAAACCCAACAGCCTTTGCTGGTGCCTGATGTCGCTGATGAAACGCGATGGCCCAAGGTCATGCGCTGTATGCAGGACGACAACTCCCGCTCGTGTTGCTTCGTGCCGCTGACTACTGCGGTACATCGATTAGGCGCCATGGGATTCGTGAGTTTGGAGAAAGAGGCCTATAGCGAAACGGATCTGGAGTTTCTGCAGCAGGTGGCGAATCCGGTCGCCGTCGCCGTGGAGAATGCGCTGGCATTCCAAGAAATTGCCCAACTCAAAGATAAGCTGGCAAAGGAGAAGCTCTATCTGGAAGAGGAACTTCGTCTGGAGCACGGGTTTGAGGATATCATCGGGGACAGCGATGCCCTCAAACAGGTGCTCAAACAAGTGGAGGTCGTGGCGCCAACCGATTCGACGGTGTTGGTTCAAGGAGAAACAGGCACCGGCAAGGAGCTCATTGCCCGGGCTATCCATCGACTCAGTGGACGCAGCGAGCGTACCTTCGTCAAACTGAATTGCGCTGCGATACCGACCGGACTTCTTGAGAGTGAACTCTTTGGGCATGAGCGCGGAGCTTTTACC
>CAZOHW010000172.1:0-8798 GCA_964579525.1 uncultured Nitrospira sp.
CAAGTGCCTCAAGGTTGCGCTACGGCTTAAGCCGGACAGGATCATCGTCGGCGAAGTCAGAGATGGAGCGGCAGCTCTGCCGTTGCTGAAAGCCTGGAACACGGGTCATCCCGGAGGTGTTTCCACTATTCACGCGAATAGCGCCGCCGAGGCGCTGATTCGCTTGGAAGATTTGGTGCGCGAAGCAACGGAGGCACCACAACAGCGAACGATTGGAGCTGCTGTTGATGTCGTGATTTCGGTCGTCAACGATCCCGTTGAGGGCCGGAAGGTACAGGAGGTCGCGGTAGTCACTGGATACCAGGACGGTCGCTATCTCTTGACGCAGGTGTGAGTGCTGTGGCTCTGAGGCTGTTGAGGCGGAGCTTTTCTGAGGTCGCGGAGGACGAGAGTCGTTCGCATAACGATGTGCCGAAGGGCACTGGAGGAAATGAGATGAATCGTATGCGTATTTTCTTTGCGAAGCGGCCAGGGACCCTTCGGGTAGCCCTGATGCTTGCGTTCATGGTGGCGGTTGGCTCCAGCGGGGCCTTTGCTGCTGAAACTGGAACCAACCTGCCGTGGGAAGGCCCATTGACAACGCTTGTAACGTCACTGACCGGGCCTGTGGCATACGCCATTTCGGTTATCGCTATCGTGGCGCTGGGAGCCACGCTTGCGTTCCGTGGCGGCGAAATGGGCGAGACGATGAGGCATCTCCTTCAAGCCGGCATCGCTGTTTGCCTAGTCGTCTTTGCGGCTCAGGTCATGACTTCGTTCATTGGCCAGAGCGCGGAGATTGCCATGCTCCAACCGATCCGTGCGATTGCTCGGGGATAAACAACAATATGCGAATCATCGGGGGGAGCTTGAACACTCAAGCCTCCTCCCTTCTTTAGGAGAGGGATATGGAAGAACCAGAGCAGACCATCATGCGGACCTCGTTGAGTAGACCCCAACAGCTTCTCGGTGGAGATAGGGAGTTGGTCATACTGTCGGGCCTGGGGGCCGCGTTGATGGCCGTTAGTGTCATGACCTTTCTGTCGTTCCTGATGGCATTCCTTGGCTTTGGCACCATCGTTGCGGTCCTGGCGAAGATTGGCAAGGCCGACCCGATGATGAGGAAGGTATACAGCCGCCACCTGCAATACAAGGACTTTTACCCGGCGAAGAGCGGGGTTACGTCGCTCGGCAAAACTCCAAAACGGAGCTGGAGGTAGGAATGTTCGGGGAGACTCGTAAACAGCCACAAGGACTTGCTGACTTGCTCCTGTGGTTTGGCCTTGTCGATGACGGAGTCGTCTTGCAACGGGACGGCTCTCTGCTCGCCGCATGGCAGTACCGTGGGCCGGACCTTCAGTCCGCGACACATGCGGAGATGGCCGCTATTGCTCGACGCCTAAACAGGATATTTCGGCTTGGCAGTAGCTGGATGATTCAGGTTGATTCGTTCCGAACCTATTCCAGCGGCTATTCGCCGGACGGTGCATTTCCCGATGATGTTACGGCTCTGATCGATAGAGAGCGACGGGAGCAATTTGGGCAAGAGGGGACCCATTTTGAAAATGAATATTTTCTGGCACTCACGTACATGCCTCCCATTGCTGCTACGGAAAGGCTCCGCGGCTTCATGCTGACTGGAGCGGAGAAGGACACTAGCGACGGGACGAACGCTGGTGCAGAAGCTCTCCGGTTCTTTAAGGGAAAAGTCCGTCAGTTCGAGGATGTGTTCGCAGCTCAGTTCCCCGTATCGCGGCTCAAGGCCGTTGTCACGAATCTCGGTGATGGCTTTGAGCGGGTCGATGACGATCTGCTGGCTTATCTTCGGCGGTGTCTGACCGGCATCAAAGGTCCCGTTCTCCAGCCTGAAATCCCCGTGTTTCTAAATGACCTTCTCGCAATGGAAGACTTCCGTGGCGGTATGGACACAATGATGGGAGATCGCCACTTGCGAACCTTGTCGGTGGATGGATTCCCCAGGTCCACTTACCCAGGTGCGCTATCGGTACTGGATACGATTCCGTGTGAGTACCGCTGGAATACACGCGCAATTCTTATGGACCCTTCGGAAGCACAAGGGGTTATCTCGAAAATCGGGCAGAAGTGGAAGTTTCAGCAGCGAGGTTTGAAAGATCAGGTTTTCAAGGGCAAGGGCGGAGGCCAACTAAATCACTTTGCAATGTCGATGGTCTCGGATTCCGACGGGGCCCTTGCGGAAGCCACATCGGGGGAGGTGCATTTTTGCTATCTGTCCTCCTCGATCGTTTTGCAGCAGAAGGATAAGAAGTTTCTGGACAACATGATTGGTGAGTTCCGAAAGGTTCTCATCAATCGGGGATTCGGCGTGAGGGTTGAAGACATCAACGCAGTTGATGCCTTCTTTGGGACTCTCCCCGGAAACGGTGTCGCGCAAGTGCGACGGGTGATCGCACACACTCGCAACTACGTCGACCTGATGCCGATTTCAGCTGTATGGACAGGCGAGAAAACGAACCCTTCGGCCCTGATGCCGCCTAACTCTCCGCCTCTTATCTACGCCGCCACGCAGGGCGGCACTCCCTATCGCTTCAATCTGCATGACAACGATGTGGGGCACACGCTCATCGTTGGCCCTACGGGTGCCGGAAAGTCGGTACAGTTGGCGCTATTGGTTGCGCAGTGGTTCCGATACCCGAAAGCACAGGTCTTCGCGTTCGATAAAGGTCACTCGCTCTATGGACTTTGCAAGGCCGCCAGGGGACGGTTCTATGACATCGGTGAGGGCGGTCTCTCCTTCCAGCCCCTTCGTGACATTGACAACGATGCGGAGTTTGGATGGGGACAGGAATGGGTCGAGACTGTTCTACGTTTGCAGGGGGTTGAGATCGGTCCTGCTGAACGAAGCACCATCAACCGTGCTCTGCGCCAGTTAGCGACGGCCCCCCGCGAGCGCCGGACACTGACAGAGCTGGAAGCAAATCTTCAGGACGAAAAGCTGAAAGCTGGAATTCAACCTTATGTCATAGATGGTCCCCTGGGCGGAATGTTGGATTCTCGCAACGATGGTCTCACGACCTCACGTTTCGTTGTCTGCGAGATGGAGACACTTCTGAGCGGTTCCTACGGCGAAGCTACCGTGATGGCCGTTCTGCTCTATCTGTTCCGTCGCATGGAACGTGCCTTGGATGGCAACCCTACGCTGGTCCCGATTGATGAGGCATGGCTTTTCCTGAAGCATCCGGCTTGGCGAGACAAAATCCAAGACTGGTTGAAGACCCTTCGGAAAAAGAATGCGGTCGTTGTTCTCTCAACCCAGAGCATGGCAGACATCAAGGAATCCCCTATCGCCTCGGCCATTCTTCAGAGCACAGCGACGAAAATCTACCTGCCCAACAGCGAAGCAGGAAACGAGGGGACGAGGCAGTTCTATGAATATGCGGGTCTTAACAGTCGAGAAATTGAACTGTTGCAGACGGCAACGCCCAAGCGTGATTACTACGTCGTCCAGCGTCTTGGACGCCGCATGATCTCTTTTCGTCTCGGCGCGGTGGCTCTCGCATTTCTAGGAGTCTCAGGCCAGAGGGACAGAGCCCGAATTGACGCCCTAGCCAAGGAGTATGGCGACGGCTGGATATCGGTGTGGATGAAAGAAAGGAAGGTAGAGAAAAGCTGGATCGACTACTACGAAGGAGTAAGACAACATGAAATCCAGATGGCTAGCTAAAGGCACAAGTGCAGTCGCCATGATCGCCGTCATGGGGACTGCGACGATATGCCCTCCTCCTGCTCATGCGGGGGTACCGGGCGTCTTCGCAACCGAGTACACCCAGCTCCTAAATTACGCGGAACTGGTTGGACAGTTGGAAAAACAGGTGTCGATGGTCGAAAACCAGCTCACCCAGATTTCCGACATGACGAAACATGGGCTTACGATCACCGACCAACTCTTCGGGACCGTGGCTTCGGATATCGCAAACCTGCGACAGATCGTGAATACGGGCCAGGCACTCTCCTACACAATGAGCAACATGGACGGGGCTTTCAAAGTTCGATTCCCCGGCTACTCGTCAACCACCAACTACGGTCAGTCGTATCAGCAGTGGAGCCAGACAAGCCTCGACAGCACTCTCGGGGCTTTGAAAGCTGCCGGCCTGCAGAACTCGCAGTTCGACAGCGACGCGGCGCTCCTGAAGACGTTGCAGAACCAAAGCACGTCGTCGGTAGGAAGGATGCAAGCTCTGGAAGTTGGAAACCAGATAGCGGAAAATCAATCAGAGCAGCTGATGAAGCTGCGACAACTGATGATGGCCGATATGCAGAGCAAAGCAGCTTTCCAGGGCGCACAGGTCCAGGCGGATGCGACAAGGCAGGCAAACTCCGACAAGTTCTTCGGCCAGAGTCAGGTAACGAGCGATGGCGTGACGTTCTAAAAGGAGATTTGCAATGAAGCGGATGAGTGTTTGGTTGGCAGTTGCGGGTCTAACGATGTTGGCGGGATGCCGCCATGTGGAGCAAAGCCCGATCGTCGCGGCTTTTCAACAGGCTGGAGGCGGGGACGTAGATCAGTCCACGCCCGACAGCATTGGACAATTTCTGGCCAAGCACGAGGATGTCCGGAAGCAACTCACGCCGCTTTGCAAACAGAAGAAGGCGAATGCCCCGGCAGACTGGACGACCACTGATGAAGGAAAAGTGTGCGCGGGTAATACCCGCGCCAACTTTTTCGGAAAACCAGATATGAAGTCAGACGGTGTGGCTTTCTGAGGGTGATGGCATGGCAATAAAGCGGAGAATCGTGTCTGTGACGGCTGTGGCGCTCGCCTCGGTCGTTACAGTACACGCACAAACGCCTGTCGATGTGGGTGGGACCTTCCAGCAAATAGGGCAGGCGGCAAATGCTTGGATTCCCGCCATCATGCACGAAGCGGCCTTCCTGTTCTACGTGCTGGCGACTTTGGACTTCGCCTGGGGAGCGCCGTCCTTTCTACGCGAAAGCGACTTTAACGGCCTTTTTCTAAGCCTGATAAAGAAGCTGCTCGTCATTTCGTTCTTCTACGCAGTTCTCATCAATGGTCAGGTCTGGATTCCTGCCATTGTGAACAGCTTTGCCCAGCTCGGGGCGACAGCGGCGGGTGTGCCGCTGGCGCAGAATCCCTCAGACATCATGATGCAGGGGATTCAGATTGTTTCGGACCTGTTCACGAAAGTGTCTGCGACGGACCTATTGACGCAACCCGGCGGCGCAATCACCACGATTCTCGCCGCATGTATCGTCCTCGCTTCATACATCATCATCACTCTCCACTATGTGGTGACGAAGCTGGAAGCAATCATTGTCATGTCTGCTGGCTACATCTTCCTTGGCTTCGGAGGTAGTCGTTGGACTGCGCCTTATTTTGAACGGTACATTTCACTTGCTGTCAGCACGGGCGTGCGATTGATGCTGATCTACCTCATGTTGGGGGTCTTCAAGACAGTCTCGAACAATTGGATCGCGACGATGAACGGTTACACGGCTGACGAGCCGATCACGCAGATTTTTCCGACTCTGATGTCAATGCTTCTCTTTGCGTTCGCATCGTGGATGATCCCCAAGATGGCGGGTTCGATCGCTGCGGGAACTCTGGGGATGGGTGGCGGGGATCTCGTCGGAATGGCGGCGGAGATTGGGAAAGGTGTCGCTCTCGGTGCCGCGACCGTAGCCGCCGCAGTAGCTACTGGTGGAGCTGGCGCCGTTGTTGGTGGGGCTCTTGCCGCGACCGAAACAGCGGGAGCAATGGAAGCTGGAGGTGCGGCAACATCGGCTGCGTCAGATGCGATTGGCGCAGCAGAGACAGGCGAGGCAGTTGGTAGCGTTCCTGCCCCTCCTGTGCCAACGAGCGAAGGGGCTCCGTCTCCTGATTCGCCGCCGGCACCTCCTCCCCCTCCCGCGTCCGCAAGCTCAAGCCCTGAAGCTCCGCCAGCTCCAGCGCCGCCGCAAAGCACCATTTCGGCCCAGGACCTTGCGAGACGGGCCGGCAACATTGAGGTTCCCCACGACGGGAGCGGACATGGTTCATCCGCACAATTGCGAATCGACAGGGAGGAATAGACAGTGGCAGAAGCAACGAAAACTCAATCACCTTACGTCCGGGCCCGCCAAGAGTGGGATGAACGATTCGGAGATCAAATCAAGAGCAAAAACAATTGGCGTCTCGCGGCCTTCATCTCAATGGCAACGACGTTTCTCTGCGTGACTGGGATGGTCGCAATAGGCTATCGCTCAAATACTGTGCCGTACGTCGTGGCGCTGGATGACGTCGGGCGAGCTGTGCCGGTCATTCCCGCAAAACAAGTTGCTGTGAGAGATGTCCGGCTTCAGGAGGCAGTTGTAGCGCGATGGGTTACAGACCTTCGCATGATTGTCACGGATGCCGTAGCACAGCGACGACTGGTTGATGAAGTCTACTCGCAGACGGGACAGAACTCGGCGGCTTCCGCCACAGTGACGGAGTTCTACTCGAAAAACTCGCCTTTCGACCTGCTGAAAAAGCAGACGGTAGATGCGTCAGTGGAATCAATCGTCCAGCAGTCACCCAAAACCTACGAAGTGACGTGGACCGAAGTGACCCGCGATCTTGTGGGCCAGTTCGTAGCAAGTCATCGGTTCAGAGCCTTCGTGTCAGTGACAACACAAGAAGTCACAGACGCGAAGCAGGCATTGGTAAACCCGCTAGGGCTCTATGTCACAAACCTGACATGGGGTGAGGTTGTAAGCACGAGCGGTCCTAGTTCCGCCGTAGGCAATGATCAAACCACAGATGGAGGCTCGGGCAAATGATCTGGATCGCGGCATTGATGATAGCAGCGCAAGCAGGGGCAGCGACGGCGGCCTCTCAGCCATCCCCGGCAGTAACGGCTCAACAGAAGCAGGAGCTGTCTAATTACAACTTCAAGGCTGCGGCGGCGGCACTGAATGCACAAACAAATCAAGCGGCTCCAAAACCGAATCCGTCGACTCCGATACCGCCTCTCCAGGTACCTCCGGTTACGCGACAAAGTCCGACCGTGCAATCTGCTCCCAATGGAGCAACTCCAGCAGAAAAGGGCTCTGAAGTTCCCCCAAATTGGAAACCACCACATGCCGACTTGAACAATGCAGCAGTAAGCGCAGCAGCAGTCGCGCTTCAATGGGAGATAGGGGTGGGAACACCCACGCCTGGCCCTGATGGGCGGGTGCTCTATGTTTTCGGGCAGGGTATGCCGGTGATGGTTTGCGCTCCGCTTAGAGTCTGCGCGGTGGAGCTGGAGCCGGGCGAGCATTTGCAGAGCCAGCCACAGATCGGTGACTCACGGCGCTGGGAAATCACTCCGGTTATGAGTGGCTCCGGAATCGACCAAACCCCACTCTTAGTTGTAAAGCCGATTGAATCTGGCCTCGAAACAGACCTCATCATTCCGACCGATCGACGCACATACGTTGTCAGGTTGATATCGGATCCCACGCGGTTCGTCTCCCGGCTGGCGTTTCAGTATCCCGCTGATGATCGTGCAAAGTGGGCAACATTCCAAGCGCAACAGGACGCAGCAACGCGAGATGCGGAAGCGGTTGCCGAACAAAAGAGAGCGCAGGACCAGACGAAGGACAAACAGGCGGGAGTCCTGCCAATGGCAGAGAACGCCTTGGATAATTTGTACTTCGACTACAAACTCAGTGGAGATTCTGCCTATCGTCCAGAGCGCGTTCTGGACGACGGCCAGCACACATACCTGATCTATCCCAACGATGGGCGCTTCCGCGAGCTACCGACCCTGCTGATGTTGGTGAATGGCAAAACGGAGCTGGTGAACTTTCGCGTAGATGGAACGCGCTACATCGTGGATCGGCTGTTCGACAAAGCAATTCTCGTTGTGGGAGTTGGAAAGAAGCAGACTCGGGTCACGATCACCCGAGGCACACCCTATTCCGGTGCTGCCGGGAAAAGGAGCTAAGCGATGGCGACAAACGACGAAGAGCTGAAGGCGCTCGATCTGGAGAACAGTGGGAGAGACGGCGAGCAAGAGGCGCTGAAGCGGGCCGCACAGACCGATAAGGTCGTGCGAGGCGCTAACGGTGGTGTTGTTCCTCGGGCGCGCAAGCTGCGTCCACTGGCGGGCATCATCGTGATCGCAATTGTCGTCATGGCAGCGCTGTACATGCGACACGGCATGGCAAACCGCAATAAGAAGACTACGAAGCAGGCTGAAACCGCCAAAGTTGGCGTCGGTCCTGCAACGAATGTCGAGAAGGGTCTTCTCTCCGATCAGGCCAGAAATGGGCTAGACACCGGCCAAATGCACGTGCCGGACTCTCTCACTCCGCGCTCATCCATCATGAACACGGATGGCGGAAACAGACCTGGAGACCCCGTTTCTGGACCGGCCAATGGAGCTCGGACAAGCTCCGTGCCGCCGATCGAATATAGACAAGGCCCGGTCGCCACAGCAGCAAATGGTTCCTTGTCGTTTGCCGAGCAAATGCGTCTGGACGAGTACAAACGGGAGAGGGAGGCGATGGAAGCGTCAACCTCGGTAAAGGGCAATCTGCCGACCGGGGAAGGCGAAAGATCAGTGCGACAGCCCAATGACCCATTTCAGGCAATACAAACTGCCCTCCTCAATGCGCGGGCCGCACAAAGCGCTGGAGGGGGTCTGCAAGCTACCAGTCTTCAGGCTGGGGGATTGGGACCACAAGAACAGCGAACAGAATACGAACTTCAGAACCCTCAGGAGCAAAAAGGGGATTTTAGGCAGCAACATAATAAGGAAGAGTCGGAATACCTCGGCCGAGAAAGAGAGGCTGCCCGTGGCAGGTATGAGGT